>JAYSQM010000320.1:0-4269 GCA_043721575.1 Phycicoccus sp. | reverse complement strand
GGCCCGGGCTTGCCGGGGCGACGCGGGTGCAGGAGGTCGGGATCCAGCTGGTAGCTCATGCCGCCAACCAGGATCCCGTCGGCACGAGCGGCGACGCGGATGATGCGGTCCTCGACCCCACGGACGTCATCGGCACTGAAGTCCCGACCCTTGGCCAGACTCATCACGATCTCGCGACTTTCGCCGGGCTCCAGGGTGAAGCAGGACCCGCCACGGTTCGTGAACGCCAACGCCCAGCCCCGTTCACCCAGCAGTGCCGGCAGCGTGGTGTCGACCTGCATGACCGCTGCCTTGGTCAGCGGGTTCTTCATCTCGAAGGACAGCCCGGCGAACTCCTGCGTCAGCCCGGAGGTCCCGCCCCCCGGCACCGGCGAGACGTTGCGCTGTCCGATGTTGTTGTCGTGGGGCACCAGACGCCACTCGGGGATCGAGTCTCCGGGAGCGATGTTGTTGACGTTGCTGGCGTCGCCGGTCGCCGAGAGGACCATGAACATGCACTCGTGCCCGACATGGGTGGGCACCCAGGCGAAGGGACCGACCATGACATCGGCGGCGTTGTTGGCGGCGACGTCGGCGGCCGGCAGCTGCGTAGTCGTCATCGGGATCCAGTCGTTGGGGTAGGAGAGCCCGGCGGCCGGGTTGGCGTGGAACGCCTTGACGACGACGTTGGTCGCCGTCTGGGTGCCACGGTTGCGGATCTTGACGTAGGCGTAGTTGGTCCGCCCGACGATCGGATCCTGGTGGGTGGTCCCGCTATCGGCTGCCGTGCGGTTCCAGAGGTTCTGGTTCTCCCAGAAGACCGGCTGGTACTGGTACTCCCCGCCGCGTCCGTCGTCGACGTACACATCGACCGCCGGAGCGGCCCCGACGTTGTTGTTGGGCGTCGCGGTCCCGGCAGCCTGGAACATGCCCTGCTTCTCGAAGGCCCAACGGATGACCTTGCGATAGGCCCCGCCGGTGAGGTTCTCGCTGACCCAGTCGCCGGAGTCCGCAGTCTCCAGCGCCGTCTCGAACCCGGCGGCAGTGGCCGGGCTGGTGGCCTGGGTGAGGGTGCCGATCGCCCGAAGGATCAGATAGTTGCTCATCCTCGCGGCGAACCGCTGGGTGTTGATGTCGGCCGAGTCCCCGCCCAGCGAGCGGTAGAGGCGGAACAACGTGCTGGAGAGGATCTGCTCGTTGTTGTAGCCGCCAGAGTCCAGCGTCGAGCTGAACGGGTTGGTGCCGATGCTGCCGGCCCAGCCCCAACCGCCACCGGGCAGCCGGTCGTGACGGCGACCGATGTTCACCCACGGGAACGTCACGAACCGATCTGGTGCCTGCGACCCCGGGTCGGACAGGATCGCGGCCACGCTGTCGCCGGCGCTGTGCGAGAAGCGGAAGTTGGCCGAGTGGACATGGTTGTAGAGCACCCCGTGCCCGGCCAGCTCGTGCAGGACGACACGGAGGTCGTCGGCGATGCCGATTGGGTTCGCCGTGTCAACGGTGCTGGCCAGGGCAAACGTCGTCCGCAGGATTCCCGCGCCGCCCGTGGTGCCGAGGCAGTGCGCGTTGACCTCGATCCCGGTTGCGGTGTTCATGGACCCACGCTGGTCCACCGAGCTCGGGAACGACGTCCCGCCGAAGTAGCTGGACCTGGTGAAGCCCATGCTGTCCACGAGCCGGAAGAACCGGTCGCAGTGGACGTAGGCGTTGACCGCGGAGAAGTTGTCGGTGCGTACGTCGAAGTCGAAGTTGTTGCCGCCCGGCTCGGTCGGAGCCGCGACGGTCGGTGCCTCCGAGTCGACGAGTGTGACCGTGTCGCCGGCCAGCGACTGGGTTCCGCCGGACGGCGGGTTGAGCCCGAGCAGTGGTTCGGACACCCGGACCGGGTTCAGTGCCGCGGTGGTGGCACTGGGCAACGGCCCGCCGTTGGTGGTTATCGGGTCGATGTCGAAGACGAGCCCGGACACGTCGTCGACGTGCGGCCGCAGATACAGGACGGTCAGGGTGTCGACGTCCAGGAGGGCGGTCCACTGCAAGGCCCCCCAGGCTGGCAGGGAGAGCGAGAAGTCGATCTTGGTACAGACGTAATGTTCACCGTCGCGGACCGAATCGGGCACGTTGGGCAGCGGCAGCCACGGCAGCCCTTCGCCGGACCCGTCAGCGCGCCCCTCGGGCACGGGCGTCTCGGCCGCAGGCTTCGTCACGGTGAGTTTGCGAACCGCCTTGCCGTTGCTGGTCGCTCGTGTCGGCGAGTCCAGGTTGACCACCACCTGCGGTGGGGCGTCACGCTGCACCGAGTCGTGGTTGTACTGGTAGACGACCAGGGCTCGCTGTTCGATCTGCAGCGACCTGGCGTCCGGTCCGTCGTGGGTGCCCGCGCGCAGCCGCAGGCCGAGCAGCCTCGCCAGCTCGCCCGCCGGGATCGACCCAGCGCGTTTGAGTGCCCCTTCGCTGGGACGCTGGACGTGCAGGTCAGGGTGCTGGGTCGACTCCGAGCTCAGGACCCTGAACGGTGCCGTCTTCATCTGGACCGAGACGCCGGCCTGGAAGACGGGCAGGCCCAGCGCGGTCTGGTTGAACGCGACGGTGGTCATGTCGAACTGTTGCTTCTCGGTGAGGTAACGCAGCTCCACGCCCGCGTCCTCGGGCGCCGTGGCGGGGGAGAGACCGAGGTTGGCCAGCTCGGAGGGGGTCAGCTCCAGCAGGTCGCCAAAGCCGTGCAGGTATTCCGCGGCCACCAGCTGCGGGGTGCGCGCGGTCGAGTGGAAGGGGACGTCCACATGCCGCAGCTGTCGGACGGTTCCCTTCAGATCGCGGTCCAGATAGACATTGCGGCCGGTGTTGAGCTCTTGTTCCATGGCGGCGTCTCCTTTCGATTGCGCGGGGTCGGTCGGGTGCTGCCGAACCACCGCAGATGTCCGCTACCAGGACGTCGGGAGGTGTCACGACCGTTCGCCGCAAATCCCCGAGGTGCCTGCCTGCGAAGAGAGACCTGTCGGTGCCGCTGATACCTGCCCGGGATCTCTGAGACCCGCAAGGACGCAGCACGGTTTGCGTGCTAGGCTGATCACTGGTTGCAGTTGCAGTTCCTCGCATGGTCGAAGAGATGCCCGCTCACTGGCGGGCTTTTTTCATAACAACGGGCATGTCCCGCTAGTTGTGGGGGTAGTGCGGCAGCCTGGAGCCCACGAAGTGTGGACTCCACTGGCTATCAAAGAAAGAGTTATTCCCATGGCACAAGGCACCGTTAAGTGGTTCAACGCTGAAAAGGGCTTCGGATTCATTGCCCAGGATGGCGGCGGCCCGGACGTGTTCGTTCACTACTCCGCGATCGAGACGAGCGGCTACCGTTCGCTCGAAGAGGCACAGCGCGTGGAGTTCGAGGTCACCCAGGGTCCGAAGGGCCCTCAGGCTGAGAAGGTTCAGGCTCTCTGAAATCAAGGCGTGATATCAAGGCGTGATCTCAGAGGCGCCCTGAACGCAAGCAGTACCTGCGACTGACAAGTCGACTTCGCACAGAGCCCCCCGGCTTCTGCCGGGGGGCTCTGTCGTGTCCGATCGCCATTCGGGGGCTCTGTCGTGTCCGGCCGGGCAGATTCAGCGCTGGAGGGTCTCCAGGAAGGCCCTGGCGATAGGCGCCGCCACGGTGCCACCGCTCTTGCCCTCCTCCACCAGTACCGCGAACGCCACGTTGCCCTGCCAACCGACGAACCAGGCACGAGTCTCCGGAGGGTTCTTCGACCCATGCTCGGCGGTGCCTGTCTTGCCGAACACCTCAGCCCCCGGGGCTGACTTCAGGGCGACCCCGGTGCCGTCGGTGACCACGAGACGCATGAGCTGACGAAGTTCACCAATCGCCTTGACGTCCAACGGTTTTGGCGTCCGATCAGCCCCTGCCACTGCAGGAGTGCGGATCAGCGCGGGCTCGATGTAGCTTCCGCGTGCCACCGAGGCGGCCATGACTGCCAGGGATGCCGGTGACGCCTCGGTCTTGGCCTGACCGAACGCCGTGGCGGCCTTCTCCGTCTTGCTGGTGGCCACCGGCACCGAGCCGCCGAACGTCCCTGCGATCCCCAGGTGCTTGTCCCACCCGGAGCCGACGCCGAGCGCGGCCGCGGCATCGTGGCTGTCGGAGTCGCCCATGGTGGCGGCGAGCTGCGAGAAGGCGGTGTTGCACGACAGGGCAAAGTCCGTGGAGAACGGCACCTGCCCGAGGGTTTCGCTCTCGTAGTTCTTCACCGTGTAGCCGTCGACCACGAAAGTCGGCGGACAGGACACCGGCGTCGA
>JAYSQM010000319.1:0-3023 GCA_043721575.1 Phycicoccus sp. | reverse complement strand
CCGTTGACCGAGTACACCGGGCTGCGGTTCGCGTTCTTCCTGCTTTCCGAGTACGCCGGCATCGTCGTGATGTCGTTGCTGTTCGCCGTGCTCTTCCTGGGTGGGTGGCACGGCCTGTTCTCAGGAGTCCTGGGCCCGGTGTGGACGCTGCTCAAGGCTGCGCTCGTCTCCGTGCTGATCATCTGGCTGCGCGTGGCCTGGCCGCGCCTGCGTGAGGACCAGCTTCAACGTCTGGCGTGGTTGGTCCTCGTCCCCATCGCGCTGGCGCAGCTCGCTCTGACCGCAGTATGGGTGGTGTTGAGCTCACGATGACCGAAGAGCACGCGACCGATCACCAGCATTCACAGGGGATCCCGCCGCACAAACACGAGTCACCCAAGGCGGCCAAACCCACCGGCATACTGCCCGGCCTGCTCAAGGGACTGGCCACCACGGCCAGGACGCTGGCCAGGCCGAGCCACACGACGGAGTACCCCGACGCGCAACCTCACCTGCCGCCGCGCAGCCGGGGCGTCATCGCGTTGCTCGAGGAGAACTGCACGAGCTGCATGCTGTGCGCCCGCGAGTGCCCGGACTGGTGCATCTACATCGACTCCCACAAGGAGACGCTGCCGGCGACCACCGAGGGCGGGCGGGAGCGCCAGCGCAACGTGCTCGACCGGTTCGCGATCGACTTCTCGTTGTGCATGTACTGCGGTATCTGCATTGAGGTCTGCCCATTCGACGCCTTGCACTGGAGTCCCGAGTTCGAGTATGCCGAGGTCGACATCCTGGACCTGCTGCATGAGAAGGCTCGGCTCGGGGAGTGGATGCCCACCGTGCCACCGCCGCCGGCGCTCGACCCGAACTCGGCGCAGCCCCAAGAGGTCACAGCGGCGAACAAGCCTGAGCGCACGGCCGCACCGGGGCCCGAATGACGAGCCTGGACATCCTCTTCGGTGCTGTCGGACTGATCACGGCAGCGAGTGCGGTTCTTGCGGTCACCACCCACCATCTCGTGCACGCCGCGCTCTGGCTCGTGGTGACCCTTGGCACCCTGGCCGGTGGCTATCTGATCCTGGGTGCCGAGCTGGTGGCCCTCGTGCAGCTGCTCATCTATGTCGGCGCGGTCGTCGTGCTCGTGCTCTTCGCGCTCATGCTCACCCGTGCCCCCATGGGCCGCAGTCCCGAGCACAGCTCCAGTGCGGTCCAACGCATCGCGGCAGCGGTGATCGGCGCCGGCACCACGGCACTGCTGGGCGCGGTCCTGTTGCCGGCCCTTGGCGGAGAGGTCCGTTCGACCAGAGTCGTTGACACGCAAGGGATTGCAACCCAGCTGTTCGGGTCGTGGGTGTGGCCGTTCGAGCTTCTCTCGCTGCTGTTGCTGATGGCCCTGATCGCCGCGTTGGCCGTCTCCCGGATGCCGGCCACGTCGGCCACGTCGGCCACGTCGGCCGAGGGGAAGTCCTGATGATCCATCTGTGGCTCCCCCTCGCGCTCGTCTGCGTCCTTGCCGGGGCGGGGGCCTATGGCGTGATTGCCCGGCGCAACGCCGTGCTCGTCCTGATCGGGGTCGAGCTGATCCTCAATGCAGCCAACCTGCTGTTCGTCACGATGGGCTCGGTGCGGGGCGACGCGCTGCGCACGGGCCATGTCCTGACGCTCTTCCTCATCACCATCTCCGCTGCCGAGATCGGAGTCGCACTGGCCGTGATCCTGGCGCTGTTCCGCGACCGTGGCCACATCGACCTGAGCGAGCCCGGCGGATGAGCGAGCCCGTGTCCCAGGCTGCGCGTCTGGTCGTCCTGGTCCCCTTCGTCGCCGCGGTTCTCGGCTTGTTGGTGGCCCGCCGCCGACTGGCCAGCGCGTCCATCGCATCCGCCGGTGCCGTCGTGAGCCTGCTCGCCGGCTCATACGTCCTGTATGCCGTGCACCACGACCCGTTCACCCACGAGGTCACCACCATCGGAGCGCTCCCGCTGGGCCAGCTGCGGATGCCGTTGAACCTGTTGGTGGACGACCTCAGCGCGATCGTGGCGGTCGCCGTGGCGATCGTGGGACTGGCGATCCAGCTCTTCTCCAAGTGGTACCTGCGTGACGATGACCGCTACGGCGTCTTTACCGCAACGGTGTCCCTGTTCCTCGCTGGCATGTTCCTCGTGGTCCTGTCCGGTGACCTCGTACTCACCCTGGTCGGCTGGGAGATCATGGGTTGGTGTTCCTACCTGCTCATCGGCCATAACAGCCGGCGGGAGTCCGCGCGACGGGCTGCCACCAAGGCGTTCCTGGTCACGCGCATTGCCGACCTGGCCTTCGTCGTCGGCCTGATCATCCTGGCGGCCGGCGCCAGGACGACGTCCATCCCGGACGTGATCTTCACCTGGTCCCACCTGCCGGGCGCGACCCTGCTGACGGCCGCGTTCATCTGCCTGCTCAGCGGCATCGCCGGGAAGTCCGCCCAGTTCCCTTTCCACGACTGGCTGCCAGATGCCATGGAGGGCCCGACCCCCGCATCGGCGCTCATCCACGCCGCGACGATGGTCGCCGCCGGCACCTTCGTCCTGGCGAGACTGTTCCCGATCTTCGTCCTGTCGGATCCGGCGCGCCTGGCGCTCGCGGTGATCACGGCCGTGACGATGGTCGGCGCAGCGACCCTTGCCTTCGGTCAGTCGGACCTCAAGCGCCTGCTGGCCTACTCCACGGTCAGCCAGATCGCGATCATGTTGTCTGCCTTGGCCATCGCCCCGGCGTCCACCGGCGCCGGCCCCGCGGTGTTGTACCTGATGTCGCACGCGATGTTCAAAGGGTTGCTGTTCCTTGCGATCGGATGGCTCAGCGTGCTGGTCGTCGGCACCGCCGCGGTGACCATGTCAGGTGGAGTGCGCCACCACCCACAGCTGGCGCGGCCCATCGGCATCGGCCTCCTCGCGCTCGCTGGAGTCCCGCCGCTGGTCGGGTTCGTATCCAAGGAATATGTCCTGGCGGCGGCACACGACAACACCTCCGAGTCCGGTTCGGCCGCCGGGTGGATCGTCCTGGTCGCG
>JAYSQM010000318.1:0-1996 GCA_043721575.1 Phycicoccus sp. | reverse complement strand
GGTGACCGTTCCCGACGCAGGGGTGTGCGCGATGGCGTTGTCGAGGATCGCGAGTACCGCCCGGCGTAGTCCTACCGCGTTGCCGGCCGTCGTTACCGTGTCGCCGTCCGGATGGTCCAGGATGAGCCCGACCTGATTGCTCTCGGCGTAGTCCCGAGCGCTGGCGATGAGCTCCGCACAGAGCGAGATCAGCTCGACCGGAGCAGATGCAGAGTCGGTCCAGGGGTCGGCTGCGACGAGCAGCTCCTCCACCAGGTCGGTCATCCGGGCGGCGTCCGCGACGACGCCGTCGGCGTCGGTCACCACTGACGGGTCGGCGTCGTGGGTGACCAGGGACCGCCGCAGCATCTGGGCCCTCGTACTCAGCAGGGTCAGCGGGGTGCGAAGCTCGTGGCTGACGTCGGCGATGAACGACCGCTGCAGGGTCAGGGCATCGGACAGCGGGCGGACCGCCCGCCGTGCCAGGAACGTTCCCACGAACGCCGACAGAACCAGCCCGGCGGCGCCCACTCCGAACAGGATGCGCGCGAGGTCGGCGCGCTGGCGGTGCTGCGGTCCCAGGTCAAGGACGGCCTGGACAGTCGTGTCACCGCGCCGGGCGGTGCGCACGAGGTACTCAGACTCCCCAACGTGCGCGGTCGCGATCTGCGGCTGCCCGGTCGCCGTGACCTCGTCCAGCGCGCGCCGGTCGGGAAAGGCCGACGGGATGCCTGGCGAGTGCTGTACCACGTGCTCTCGGCGCAGCACGAGCCACGTTGCGGCGGGCGGGTCCTGCACGTCGTCGGCGCTTGCCGTCGCCTGGCGCAGCAGCTCTTCAGCGGATGCGTTCTGCTGTCGCAGCACGAGGACCGTGCTGATTGCCGCCAGGACGATCACGGCCAGGGCCACGAGAGCAACCGCCTGCAGCCCCAGTCGTCGTGCAGCACTGCGCACCAGGTCGAAGTCGCCGTGCTGACCCGTTTGCGAGGGTTTCATGTCGAGCCGAGCTGGTAGCCAAGACCGCGGACGGTCCGGATCACGTCACGCCCGAGCTTGCGCCGACAGTAGTGGACGTAGGTGTCGGTGACGACCTCGGACTCCGCGTCGGTGAAGACCAGGTCGAGTAGCTCGGCCCGGGAGAACACCCGGCGCGGCCGCCGGGCCAGGACCTCGAGCAGCTGGGACTCACGCTCGGACAGCGACACCCCGGTCGCCGGGTCGGCGCCCGGCTCGAGGACCAGGCGGCTCTCCAGGTCCAGGACCCGACGGCCGAGCTGGAGCACGGGGGACGTAGAGGTGTGACGGCGTTGGAGGGCGCGCAACCTGGCCAGGAGCTCGCCGAGTTCGAACGGTTTGGTCAGGTAGTCCTCGGCCCCGGCGTCCAGGCCGTCGATCCGGTCCGAGGTGCTGCCTCGAGCCGACAGGATCAGCGCAGGCGTGCTGACGCCCTTGGCGCGCAGCCTGGCCAGCAGGTCCAGACCCTCTATGGCCGGCAACCCGCGGTCGAGGACCAACACGACGAACGAGCGTGTCAGTCCGAGGTGCAGCCCCCGCTGACCGTCCGGGGCGTGGGTGACGTCGTAGCCCTCCTCGCCCAGAAGCCGCGTGAGCATGGCCGCCAGCTCAAGGTCGTCCTCGACGAGCAGCAGATTCGCCTTGATGCTCACGTGGGCAGTATGTCTCAGGAAGCTCCAAAACTTGTCTCAGGAAACTCCAAAGATCCTCTGCGACCCTCGAGGACATGAGCACCTCACGGAACGCGCTTTCGACGCGGTCGATGCCGGCGGCGTTGAGCGCGCCGCCTCGGACGCCCGGTCGTCGTGGCGCGGTCCGGCGGCCGCGGGTTCATCTTTGGTGGCGCGACGCGTGTGGGATCTTCGTGTGGTGCTCGATGCTCGTGGTCGTGGCGTTGTGGGTAGCGGGCGGAGGAGTCCAGGCGCTGGCGCGGATGGGCACCGGTCTGACCAGCATCGGCCGGTTGACCGGTCTGGTGGCCTCGGACCTGTTGCTGGTCCAG
>JAYSQM010000317.1:0-1304 GCA_043721575.1 Phycicoccus sp. | reverse complement strand
GGCCCTCGGTGAACTTGTTGGTCAGGCTCTCGGGATGTCGACCGTCTTGCCGGTGCGGGCCGACTCGATGACGGCGACGGCGACGGCGACGGTCGCCATACCCTGCTCGAGGGTGACGATGTCCGCCTCCTTGCCGAGCACGGCGTCGCGGAACTGCTCGTGCTCGACCCGCAGCGGCTCCGGCTTGGAGATCGCGTAACGCACCACGTCACCCTCGGATACGCCACGGAACTTGGCGATGTCGTCCCAGGTCGTCGCCACCACGCCGTTGGCATAGAAGGTCAGGTCGGCGGTCAACGTGTCGGCCACGAAGGTCCCGCGCTCGCCCGTGATGATTGTCACGCGCTCCTTCAGCGGCGACAGCCAGTTGACCAGGTGGTTGGTCACCGTGCCGTCGGCCAGCAGGCCCGTGACGGCGACCAGGTCCTCGAACTCGCGACCGCTCTTGGTGGCGGTACGGGCCCCGACCGAGACGAACGGCTGCTGCGTCACCCAGGCGGTGAGGTCGATGTCGTGGGTGGCGAGGTCCTTGACCACGCCCACGTCGGCGATGCGGGCCGGGAACGGACCCTGACGCCGGGTGGTGACCTGGTAGACCGCGCCCAGGTCGCCAGCCTCGAGGCGGGCGCGGGCCGACTGAAGTGCCGGGTTGTAGCGCTCGATGTGACCAACCGCCCCGACCAGGCCCTTGGCGGCGAACGCGTCGGCCAGCTTGCGTGCAGCCGGGGTGTCCCCAGCCAGCGGCTTCTCGATCATCGCGTGGATGCCGGCCTCGGCCAGGGCCAGGCCGACCGGCTCGTGGTAGATCGTCGGGACGGCGACCATGCAGTAGTCGATGCCGGCAGCGATCAGCTCCTCGACGCTGTTGAGGATCGGCAGTCCGCCGGCGACTCCGTGCTGGTCACCGCCGGGGTCGGCTACGGCCACGAGGTCGACACCCTCAAGCCCGCCCAGAACCCGGGCGTGGTGGCGGCCCATCATGCCCAGCCCGATGAGGCCGGCTCGCAGGTTCGCCACGGTCACGCACCTGCCTTGGCGAGGATGTTGACCGCGGTCACGATGCGCTCGAGGTCGCCCTGCGACAACGAGGGGTGCACCGGCAGCGACAGACATTCCTTGGCCGCACGCTCGGTCTCGGGCAGCTCGACGTCGACCTGGAACGGGGCCAGGCGGTGGTTCGGGATCGGATAGAACATGCCCGAGCCGACGTCGTACTCCGCCTTCAGCGCCGCGGCCATGCCGTCACGGTCCTGCGGGACGCGGACTGTGTACTGGTGGTAGACGTGCACAGCGCCCTCGGCCAC
>JAYSQM010000316.1:0-1336 GCA_043721575.1 Phycicoccus sp. | reverse complement strand
AGGCCACCACCGGTCTGACGTTCGCCGGCTTCGCCCTCTGTCGAGACGAGCACGCGGTCGTGCAGCATCCGGATGGGCAGACGCTCGTTGCCCGCGGTGGGGCTCTCAGCCACGGCGACGGTGATGGCGACGATGCAGGATGGCCAACCCCAGCAGCACGGCCGAGCCTGCCGCCATCGCGCCGACGCGCTCCACGCGGAGGTCACCCTCAGGTGTGTGGGTGGCCGCGATGAACCTGGACTTGGCCGACTCGGCCTGTCGCCGGGCGATCTCCCGCGGTTGGGCTCGGATCGCCAGCTCATCGATCGTCGTGGCCAGACGGGCGCGCGTCGCGGCGATCTCGGCCTCGATCTCGGCCGGGGAGGACTTGGTCTCGGCCGGGGAGGACTTGGTCTGCTCGCCCATGCGGGTGACTCCTTTGTGCTGCGACGTCTTGGTCCTGTCAGGTCTCTACAGGGACCATAACGCAGACTGGGGCCACACCTGCGGGCGAGCACGCCCGACGGACCCACCGGAAGGACCTCCCCCATGCCCCGCCTCGAAACCGGCCAGGCCGCACCGGCGTTCACGCTCACCGACCACGCCGGCCGGTCCGTGTCGCTGAGCGACTTCGTGGGCCGCAACCTGATCATCTTCTTCTACCCCGCCGCCATGACCCCGGGGTGCACCAAGGAGGCGTGCGACTTCCGCGACTCGCTGGTCCGGTTGCAACGGGCCGGGTATGACGTGGTCGGCATCAGCCCGGACAAGGCGGAGAAGCTCGCCAGGTTCGTGGAGCAGGAGTCTTTGACCTATCCCCTGCTCTCGGACACCGACAGGGCCGTCATGGACGCCTACGGGGCATACGGCGAGAAGATGCTCTACGGCAAGGTGGTCACCGGCGTGATCCGATCGACCATCGTGGTCGGCCCCGACGGCACCGTCGCCCTGCCCAAGTACAACATCAAGGCCACCGGTCACGTCGCCTCACTGAGCAAGGCCCTCGGTCTCGGCTGAGGTCCGGTCCGCGATTCTCCGGCTGCAATTCTCCGCAAAAAGCGCGACGGTCTAGAGTCGGCGGTTGAGCGGCCGTAGCCCAATTGGCAGGAGGCACAGGTTTTAGGTACCTGACAGTGTGAGTTCGAGTCTCACCGGCCGCACCAGTGAGGGGGTTGTAACCCATGACGTCGACGTCGAGTGAACCGGGCCACGACCTGCGCATCGGGCATGGCCCCGGTCTGCGCGGCGGCGTGGTGATCCCGAGTTCCGAGTTGCGAGAACGCTTTTCGCGGTCATCCGGCCCAGGCGGTCAGGGCGTGAACACCACGGACAGCAAGGTCGAGCTTCGTTTTGCTCC
>JAYSQM010000315.1:0-2158 GCA_043721575.1 Phycicoccus sp. | reverse complement strand
AGCGCCTGCGGTGATCATCGTGGCCACCACAAACGGCGTACCGACGGCCTATGCCGTGGGGCGCCAGTGCTCGCTCGCGGATGCGGCCGTACTGCGCCCGGCCACCCCCCTGCCCTGAGCGTCGTCGGGCTGTTGGTCACGGCCTCGCGGGCGGCGGGCCCGGCGGAACAATCCCGTCGTAGGATCGGTTGAGAGCAGACAGCACCCAACCGAGATACGAGGGACAGTCAAGCGTGAGCAGCGTCAGCACCGACGTCCGTAACGTCATCATCATCGGCTCCGGTCCGGCTGGTTACACCGCCGCCGTCTATGCCGCGCGCGCCAACCTCAAGCCGGTGATCTTCGAGGGCTCGGTCACCGCTGGTGGCGCCCTGATGAACACCACCGAGGTCGAGAACTTCCCGGGGTTCCGCGATGCCATCATGGGGCCGGACCTGATGGAGGCCATGCGCGCCCAGGCCGAGCGCTTCGGCGCAGAGCTGGTGCGCGACGACGTCACCGAGGTGTCCCTGGAGGGCCCCATCAAGACGGTCGTCGACGGTGAGGGCAACACCTGGTCCGCGCGCACCGTGATCCTGGCAATGGGCTCGGCCTACCGCGAGATGGGCCTGCCCGATGAGAAGCGCCTCTCCGGCCGCGGGGTGTCCTGGTGCGCGACCTGTGACGGCTTCTTCTTCCGCGACCAGGACATCGTGGTCGTCGGCGGCGGCGACTCCGCAGTCGAGGAGGCCACCTTCTTGACCAAGTTCGCCCGTTCCGTGACGATCGTGCACCGTCGCGACGAGCTGCGCGCCTCCAAGATCATGGTCGAGCGTGCGATGAGCAACGACAAGATCGACTTCGCCTGGAACAGCCGCGTGGACGCGATCCACGGCCAGGACAAGGTCACCGCCGTGACCCTGCGTGACACGACCACCGGCCTGACGCGGCGCCTGCCCGTCACTGGTGTCTTCGTGGCCATCGGCCACGACCCGCGCAACGAGCTGATCAAGGGTGTCATCGACCTGGATGCCGGGGGCTACGTGCAGGTCCAGGGCCGCTCCACGGCGACCAACGTCGCGGGCGTCTTCGCTGCCGGTGACCTGGTCGACCACACCTACCGCCAGGCGATCACCGCCGCGGGCTCAGGGTGTGCGGCTGCCCTGGACGCCGAGCGCTACCTCACCGACCTCGACCACGTCGCCGAGCTGGCTCGCGGTGGCGCCACCGAGCGTTCCGACCACAGGGTTGGCGTCGGCTGATAGGTGTGCCGGGTCGAGACTGCGCTGTTGTTCCACCATCCAGCATCAACTTAGGAAGGAGCCCCCGCCGTGGGAGCTACCAAGGAGACCACCGACGCGACGTTCGACGCCGACGTCCTGATGAGTGACCTGCCGGTCATCGTCGACTTCTGGGCACCCTGGTGTGGCCCGTGCCGCCTGGTTGCCCCCATTCTCGAGGAGCTGGCCACCGAGCACGCCGGCAAGGTGTCGATCGTCAAGCTCAACACCGACGAGAACCCCGAGGTCACCTCGCGTTACGGCATCACGGGCATCCCGACGATGAACGTCTACGTCAAGGGCCAGGTCGTCAAGACGCTCGTGGGCGCACTGCCCAAGCCCAAGCTGGTCCGCGAGCTGTCCGACTACCTCGGCTGATCGCGCTTCCGCAGGAGCTGGCGGCGGGCAGACCCCCGATGGGGACTGCGCGCCGCCTTCTCTTTCCCGTTAGGCTCCGTTCTTGCTGTTGATCCGTGACGGCTCCACACCGGGAAGGGCGGGTATGTCGGACCAGGCGGTTGCGCTGCATCGCCTCGGTGACGAGGGGGTCGCCGTGCGTTCCATTCGCGCCCTGTTGGCGGCCACCGGCGACCTGGCCCCGCCGGGACCGACCACCGACACTGTCGGGTCAGCCCAGTCAGGGGGGCAGCGCTCCGATGTCTACGACGAGGAGCTGGCCCGCGCGGTGCGCTGCTTCCAGCAGCGTCGAGGCCTGCTCGTCGATGGCGTGGTCGGACCACAGACCTACGTCGCCCTTGACGGGGCGCGCTGGAAGCTGGGCGACCGCTTACTGTCCCATGTCCCTGGCCATCTGCTGCAGGGCGACGACGTGGCCGAGCTGCAGGAGCGACTCCTGGCCCTCGGATTCACCCCCGACCGGGTCGATGGCGTGTTCGGTG
>JAYSQM010000314.1:0-4513 GCA_043721575.1 Phycicoccus sp. | reverse complement strand
GCGGGTCATCACTGACTCGCGGGTCGGCACTGGCTCGCGGATCAACCTACGTTGCCGTAACCTACGCAAGCGTAAGTAGTTGTCGCGGTGGGAGGATCCCAGCATGTCGAAGACGTTGACCCAGACCGAACTGCTCCGCGAGCTCGACCAGGTGGTGGTGGGCGAGCTCAACCGGCACGAGAAGGTCGCCAAGGAGTGGTTCCCCCACGACTACGTGCCCTGGAGCGAGGGCCGCAACTTCGACGGGCTCATGGGCGGTGACGAGTGGAGCGGGAACGACTCCGAGATCTCGGACGTCGCGCGCTCGGCACTGATCGTCAACCTGCTGACCGAGGACAACCTCCCGAGCTACCACTACGAGATCGCCCTGATCTTCGGGCGCGACGACGCGTGGGGTGAGTGGGTGCACCGCTGGACCGCCGAGGAGGGTCGGCACGCCATTGCGATGCGCGACTACATGTTGGTCAAACGGATGGTGGATCCCGTTGCGCTGGAACGCTTCCGGATGAAGCACATGTCCGAGGGGTATGTGTCAGCACACTCCGGCGAGCTCATGCGCTCCCTGGCCTACGTCTCCTTCCAGGAGCTGGCCACGCGAGTCTCCCATCGCAATACCGGCAAGTTCACCAACGACCCGATGTGCGAGAACCTGCTCACCCGGATCGCCGCCGACGAGAACCTGCACATGATCTTCTACCGCAACCTGCTCAACGCGGCCCTGCAGATCTCGCCGGACCAGGCCATGGTCGCCATCCTGGACGTCGTCAAGAACTTCCAGATGCCGGGCGCAAACCTCCCCGGCTTCCAGCGCAAGGCCGTCGAGATGGCCGTCGAGGGCATCTACGACCTGCGCCAGCACAAGGACGAGGTCGTCGCGCCGGTGCTGCGCTTCTGGAAGGTCTTCGAGCTGGAGGGCCTGTCCGGCGAGGGCGAGGCCGCGCGCACGGAGCTGGCCGAGTTCATGGACGCGCTGGAGAAGCAGGCGCTGCGCTTCGAGGACAAGCGCGAGATGCTCAAGGCCCGGATGGCGCCCCGCTGAGTGCAGGATGGGGTCATGAACCCAACGCAGGATGAACGGCAGGACCCCGCTGAGGACAACCAGCCGCAGCGGGTCGTCGTGGTCACCCAGGACGGCATGGGGGTGTCCGACCCGTCGAACGTCAACGAGGCCAGCAACCCCGCCGACCTGGTCGAGCAGCCGGCCAAGGTCATGCGGATCGGGTCCATGGTCAAGCAGCTGCTCGAGGAGGTGCGCAGCGCGCCGCTGGACGAAGCCGGTCGCATCCGCCTCGCCGAGATCCACCGCCGCTCGATCAGCGAGCTGGAGCAGGGTCTGGCTCCGGAGCTGATCGACGAGCTAGAGCGAATCACGTTGCCATTCGGCGATGAGGCACCCTCCGACGCCGAGCTGCGCATCGCACAGGCCCAGCTCGTCGGCTGGCTCGAAGGGCTGTTCCACGGGATCCAGACGGCGCTCTTCGCCCAGCAGATGGCCGCCCAGCAGCAGCTCCAGACGATGCGTCGCGCGCTACCGCCGGGCCACTCCGGCCCCGGCCCCGTGCCGGGTATGCCGAGCGGCGCGGCCTCGCAGGACAGCGGGCCGACGGGTCAGTACCTATAGGCGGATCACGACCGGACCAGCGCTGCCCCCTCGGTACGCAGCTGCGCCACGGACCTGACACCCATCAGCGTCATCGCGCGACGCAGCTCCTGGCCCAGGATGGAGATCGCCGCAGCCACGCCTGGCTCACCGGCGGCGCCGAGCCCGTAGAGGTACGGCCGGCCGACCAGGACGGCGTCAGCACCCATTGCCAGGGCGAGCGCGATGTCCGAGCCACGACGGATGCCCGAGTCGACGAGCACCTCGATCTGGTCGCCCACCCGATCGCGGACCTCGGGGAGCATCTGCAGCGGGACGACGACCTGGTCAAGCTGACGACCACCGTGGTTGGACAGGACCACCGCGTCGACACCGACCTCGACGGCGCGGGCGGCGTCCGGCGCGCTCACCAGGCCCTTGACCATCAGGGGTCCCTGCCACAGCCCACGGATCCAGGCGAGGTCGTCCCACGAGACCGAGGGATCGAACTGCCTGGCCGCGAACTCCATCAGACCCTCGGGACTCCGGCCAACCTCGGGCGCGAAGTTGGCGAAGGTTATCGCCGGACCGGCCAGCAGGCGCGCGCACCACAGGGGGTGGCGGCCCATGTCCAGCACGGTCGAGGCACTGAGCTGCGGCGGGATGGTGAAGCCGTTGTGCACGTCCCGCACCCGCAGGCCCGCGACCGGAGTATCGACGGTGAGCATCAACGCGCGATACCCACTTGCCTTGGCGCGCTCGATCAGGTCACGGACGAGCCCGCGGTCGCGCCATACGTAGAGCTGGAACCACAGGTCACCGCCCACCTCCCCCGCCACGGCCTCAAGACGCGTCGTCGCCATGGTCGACAGCGCGTAGGGAATGCCCGCGTCGCGAGCGGCACGGGCGACCGCCCGCTCGCCGTCGGTGTGCATCATCCGGGTGTACCCGGTCGGTGCCAGGGCGAACGGAAGAGCCGACTCGCCTCCGAGGATCGAGGTGCGCAGGTCGACGTCGGTCACGTCACGCAACGCCGAGGGCACCAGCCCCAGAGCCTCGTATGCCGCGCGGTTGCGCGCCAGGCTCACCTCGCCGTCCGCGCCGCCCTCCACGTAGCCGCGGACGCTCTCGGGCCAACGACGCCAGGCCGCGTGCTGCAGGTCCTCGATGGTGACGCAACGTCTCAGGGTGCGTTCGACGCGATCCGGCTCGGGCTTGCGGAGTCGGACCAGGGCGCGGACCTCGGAGATCCGCACCGGGTCAGAACCCCTTGCCGGGGTTGAGGACTCCGGTCGGGTCCAGGGCGTTCTTGATCGAGCGGTGCACGTCCATCACGTCGGCGCCGAGCTCCAGCTCGAGCCACCGACGTTTCAGCACCCCGACACCGTGCTCACCGGTGAGGGTGCCGCCGAGGTCCAGCGCAGTGCGGAACACCTCGTCGGCCGCGGCCCAGATGTTGTCGGGGACGCTGCCGTCGGCGGTCGGGGCGAAGACGAAGACCGGGTGCAGGTTGCCGTCACCGGCGTGGGCGACGGTGAGCACCCGTACCTCATGCCGGTCGGCGATCTGCTCAAGCCGCTCGAACATCTCGGGGAGCTTCGAACGCGGCACCCCGACGTCCTCGACCAGACACTGCCCGAGCCGTTCGGCGGCCGGGAAGGCCAGCCTGCGGATCTCGAGCAGCTGGGCCGCTTCGACCGGATCGGTCGAGACCGCAACGAAGTCAGCTCCCGCGGCCTCGAACTGAGCGCCCAGTGCCGCCGCGCAGTCCGTCGCGTCGACACCGTCGGCCTGTGCGACCAGCATCGCCGCAGTGTCGTCGTCCAGGCCCATGTTCTTCCACTCGTTGATCGCCTTCAGCGTGTTCTGGTCGATCAGCTCGAGCAGGCTCGGGCCAAGACCCTGGCGAACGATGCCCGCCACGGCCTCGGCGGCGGCCCGCAGCGACGGGAAGCTGCCGACGACTGTGACCGGCTCGACCACGGGGCGAGGACGCAGCTTCAGGGTCGCACTGGTGATCACGCCCAGCGTCCCCTCGGAGCCGACGAAGAGGCTGGTCAGGTCATAGCCCGCGACGCCCTTGACCGTCCGCCGGCCGGTCCTGATGATGCGACCGTCCGCAAGGACGACCTCCAACCCGAGCACCGAGTCCCGGGTGACGCCGTACTTCACGCAACGCAGACCGCCCGCGTTGGTGGCCAGGTTGCCGCCGATCGTGGAGATCTCAAAGCTGCTCGGGTCCGGTGCATACATCAGCCCGACCGCGTTGGCCGCACGGTCGACGTCCGCGTTGATGACACCGGCCTCGACCACCGCCAGCTGGTCCTCTGTTGACACCTCACGGATTGCGGTCATCCGCGCCGTGCTCAGGACGAGGCAGCCGTCGATCGCGGTCGCGCCGCCGGCCAGGCCCGTGCCGGCGCCGCGCGGAACCACCGGTATGCCGTGCTCGTACGCCCAGGCGAGGGCGACCGACACGTCCTGGACAGTGTCGGCCAGCAGAACGGCAAGCGGAGCTCCGGGCTCGACCACGTGGGCGTGGTCGCGACGGTACGCGTCAACGACGTCAGGGTCGGTGATCAGGCGTCCGCCGGAGAGCCTGGACGCCAGCTCGTCGATCACGGTCACGGCGTTCTCCTGGAGTTCGAGCACGAAGCGGTCGGAAGGCCTGCCATGGTCCGAAGTCTGCCCGACGGTGACGCCGAGCGGGTCGCCGCCCATCGCTGGCTCAGCGGCTCAGGCGGTCCAGCACGATCTCGAACCACACGGTCGACCCACCGACGCCCCGCTCGTAACCCATGGCGTCGGAGATCGCCGCCACGAGAGCAAGTCCCCTGCCCCGCGAGACAGAGCGGTCCTCGTTCGTCTGACTCTGGGGTGCGCCCCGGCCGCCGGTGTCCTCGACCGTCACCAACAGCCGGTCGGCGAGCTCCA
>JAYSQM010000313.1:0-16310 GCA_043721575.1 Phycicoccus sp. | reverse complement strand
CCACGGCCCGGCCCGCCGGTTCGAGCGCTGGTTCGCGTAATAGCCGATCAGCAGCCCGGATGGCAGAGCCAGAACCCAGACGACCCATTCGATCGGGATGACAAGCAAGAAGCTCACGGCGATGGTGACCGCCATGCCGATCCCGACATAGGCGGCGGTGATGGCACCGCGATCCACGAATCGGCTCATCAGCCCGCCCCGACCTGCGCGGTCCCCGACAGGGCCTGCCGGCCCAGGTAGCGAGCTCCGTCACCAAGGTCGCCCTCGATGCGCAGCAGCCGGTTGTACTTGGCGACTCGTTCGGAGCGGGACGGCGCTCCGGTCTTGATCTGGCCGGTCCCCATCGCGACGACGAAGTCGGCGATCGTCGTGTCCTCCGTCTCGCCGGAGCGGTGACTGACCATGGCCGTCCAGCCCGCGCTTCGAGCGAGTGCGATGGCGTCGATCGTCTCGGACAGGGTGCCGATCTGGTTGAGCTTGATGAGCACCGAGTTCATGGCGTCCTCGGCGATGCCGCGGGCGATGAACGTCGGGTTGGTGACGAGGATGTCGTCGCCGACGAGCTGGACCCTCGAGCCGAGGCGGGCATTGAGTTCGCGCCAGCCGGCCCAATCCTCCTCGCCGAGACCATCCTCGAGCGAGATGATCGGGTAGCTTCCGATCCAGCGCTCCCACAGGTCGATGAGCTCACCGGAGTCGAGCGTCCGACCCTCCCGTTCGAGGCGGTACTGCCCGGTCACACCGTCCACGCCTGTGCCCTCGACAAGGATCGAGCTCGTGGCCGGGTCAAGCGCCAGGGCGACGTCCTCGCCCGGCCGATAACCGGCCCGCTCGATGGCCCGGAGGATGACCTCGACGGCGGCCTCGTTCGTCGCCAGGCTCGGGGCGAAGCCGCCCTCATCGCCCTGACCGGTGGCATGGCCGCCTTCGTGCAGGAGCTCGCGAAGCGCGGCGAAGATCTCCGCTCCGGCTCGGAACGCCTCCGCGAACGATGCCGCCCCGACCGGAGCGACCATGAACTCCTGGAAGTCCGTCGAGTCCTGGGCGTGCTTGCCGCCGTTGAGGATGTTGAAGAACGGGACAGGCAGGGTCCGGGCTCCCACGCCACCGAGGTAGCGGTAGAGCGGCAGGTCGTACGACGCCGCCGCAGCGTGAGCGCACGCGAGCGAGACCCCGAGGATGGCGTTCGCACCGAGCTCGGCCTTGTTGGGTGTGCCGTCGAGTTCGCACAGGAGGGCGTCGATGCCGGCCTGGTCCGCGGCGTCCAGCCCGTACAGGGCGGGCGCGATCCTGTCCGTCACGTTGGCGACGGCCATGAGCACGCCCTTGCCGTTGAACCGGGCCTTGTCGCCGTCACGCAACTCGACCGCCTCGAAGAGCCCCGTCGAGGCGCCGGACGGCACGGCGGCGCGGCCGACCGACCCGTCGGCCAGGACGACATCGACCTCGACCGTGGGGTTGCCGCGCGAATCGAGGATCTCGCGCGCGCCTACTGCCTCAATGCTGGCCACAAGTTGCTCCTGCGGTATGTCGGATGGGTACGTCCTGAGCCTAACGGCTCTTCCCCCATGGTCAGGTGACCGACCCGCAGCGTGGGCAGGTCCCCCGCGTCCGGGTCGGTCGAGCGCCTCGGGCACGGACGAAGCAGCTGGCGCTCAGAGCTGGCCGGTCAGAGTTGGCCGGTCAGTGCGCGGACCGCAGCGCGCAGTGCCGCCTCCGGGTCCTGGTCCTTGTCGCGCGCCTCCAGCACGAGCGCGAAGATTCGCGAGCCGAGGTCGTCGCCGGCCGCGGCGGCCAGTGCCAGGTCGAAGCGGCCGGCCGCCTGCAGCCGACCCGCCGCCTTGTTCGCGCGGGCCAGAGCGGGAAGACCCTCGGGTATCCCGTCCAGAAATGAAGTCCGATCCGGTTTCTCGGCCGCCTTGATCTGCTCCCAGCTGGCCGCCACATCCTGCGCCGTCACGACACCCCCTTCCGGGTCGACCTCGGCGAACACGTGCGGGTGACGGCGGACGAGCTTGTCGACGATGCCACCGGCCACGTCGTCGATACCGAACGGCGAGTCAGGGTGTTCCTGGGCTATGCGCGCGTGGAAGGCCACCTGCAACAGGACGTCGCCGAGCTCCTCCGCGACGTGCGTGCGGTCCCCGGACTCGATGGCCTCGACCAGCTCGTGGGCCTCTTCGATCAGGTAGGGCACAAGAGACTCATGGGTCTGATCCGCGTCCCAGGGACAGCCCCCCGGCGAACGCAGCCGGTCCATCACCGCGACCAGGTCGAGCAGTCGCGCCCCCGGCACGTCGTAGGACCCGTAAAGGAGCTCGATCTCCGGCGGGTCGTCCCGCCGGCTGACCTCGGCAGCCAGCGCATCGGTGAGACCGGGGTCGCCGTCCGCGGAACCGATCCAGACCACCTCACCGTCGGCGGTGCGGTCGAGCAGGAGGCGAGCCAGGGCAGCCGGGTGCTGCTCGCCCAGGTGAACGGCCGCAATACCAGCCTCCTGTATGGCGATCAGCTGCGTCTCGTCCTCGTCCCGGGTGAGGACGTGGGCCGCGTTCGCGAGCGCGGTCCACGCGTCGCGCGAGAACAGGCCGGGGGCGATGCGCGGAGTGCTGACCAGCAGGCTGAGCCGATGCGCCATCACGTCGCCGGCCCTCTCACTTGGCCCGCACTGTCACTTGGCCGGCGATGCCGCGCTGGCCTTGGGGAACCAGTTCGGGGAGATCGGGGTGAGTGCGATCTCCGTGGCATCGAAGGTGCCGTAGCGCGGGTTGATGGTGATCTTGGCCTTGCCGACCTGGTTCACGATGGAGGTCTTGCTGGCCTGGTCGAGCTGCTGGATTGCCAGCTGCATCCGGACGAACTCGATCGTCGAGGGCGCGGGGTCGGCCACCTTGGCGATGACCTGGCGCGCCTGGGAGGCGGAGACGGCCTTGCCGGCGCGCTGGGCCTCGGCAATGACATAGGGCGCAAGGATCAGGCTGAGCAGGGCGTTGCTCGAGCTGAGCTTCTCCCCCCCCTGGCTGATCGTGTTGAGCTGGCCCCCGACCGTCTGGACATCCCGGTCGCTGATGACGGTGCCGTTGACGATCGCCGCGGCGCCGGCCTCCTGGGCTCCGCAGGCGGACAAGGCCAGGGTCGCGCCGAGCAGAAGGGTCGTGAATGCGGCCGGGAACGCCAGAGGGGAGGTGCGGCTCCCGGCCAGGATGGAACGAAGGTGCTGCGAAGGCGCCAAGACCGTTCCTTTCGTTGCGCATCTTCATCAATGCTGCGTCGTCGCGACTCGCGCCGCGTCGGCCACGCTGTCCAGCAGAACGGCGTGGATCAGGTCGATTGCCCACCGCAGGACTGCAGTGTCCCGCAGCGGCTGACCAGCCACCCGGGCAGTCATCGGCCTGGGCACCAAGATCGTACGGACAGCGTCCTTGACCAGTGTGCCCGGGTAGAGCCGCTGGAGCCGCAGCTGCTGGCTCTCGGGCAGCTGGAGCGGGCCGAACCGCACGAAGCTCCCCTGGACGCTGATGTTGCCCACATCGGCCTTGCGGGCCACCGTGCGCAGACGTGCCACCTCGAGCAGGTTGCGCACCGGCTCGGGCGGGGTGCCGTATCGGTCCTGCAGCTCGGCCTCGATCTCGGCCAGTCCGGCCGCATCCTGGACCGTCGCGAGCTTCTTGTAGGCCTCGAGGCGCAACCGCTCGCCCGGGACGTACTCATGCGGCAGGTGCGCATCGACGGGCAGCTCGATCTTGATCTCGGTTGGGGCAGCCTCGCCACCATCACCTCGATATTCGGCCACCGCCTCACCGACCAGCCGGATGTAAAGGTCGAACCCGACACCGGCGATGTGGCCGGACTGCTCACCACCGAGCAGGTTGCCGGCGCCACGGATCTCGAGGTCTTTCATGGCCACCTGCATGCCGGCGCCGAGGTCGGTGTGGCTGGCAATGGTGGCCAGCCGGTCGTGCGCGGTCTCGGTGAGCGGCCGCTCCGGGGGATAGAGGAAATAGGAGTAGGCGCGCTCACGACCACGACCCACGCGTCCGCGCAGCTGGTGCAGCTGGCTGAGGCCGAGCACGTCGGCCCGCTCCACGATGAGGGTGTTGGCGTTGGAGATGTCCAGGCCGGTCTCGATGATCGTGGTGCAGACCAGGACGTCGAAGCGCTTCTCCCAGAAGTCGACGACGACCTGCTCGAGCCTGCGCTCAGCCATCTGACCGTGGGCCGTGGCGATACGCGCCTCGGGCACGAGCTCACGGATCCTGGCGGCGGCCTTCTCGATGGAGGACACCTTGTTGTGGATCAGGAACACCTGGCCCTCTCGCAGCAGCTCGCGCCGGATGGCGGCGGTGATCTGCTTCTCGTCATAGGCGCCCACGAAGGTCAGGACGGGATGACGCTCCTCGGGTGGCGTCGCCAGGGTGGACATCTCGCGGATGCCGGTGATAGCCATCTCGAGGGTGCGCGGGATCGGAGTCGCCGACAGCGCCAGGACGTCAACGGCTGTGCGCATGCGCTTGAGCTGCTCCTTGTGCTCGACGCCGAAGCGCTGCTCCTCGTCGACCACCACCAGCCCGAGGTCCTTGAAGCGAATCTCGTTGGACAGCAACCGATGCGTGCCGATGACGAGGTCGACCGTGCCGTCGGCCAAGCCCTCGACGACCTTCTTGGCCTCGGCGTCGGACTGGAATCGCGACAGCGCCTTGACCACCACGGGGAACGGCGCGTAGCGCTCCGTGAACGTCTGGAGGTGTTGCTGCACAAGCAGAGTCGTGGGCACCAGGATCGCAGCCTGCTTGCCGTCCTGGATCGCCTTGAATGCCGCGCGCACCGCGATCTCGGTCTTGCCGTAGCCAACATCGCCGCAGATGAGCCGGTCCATCGGGACCTCGCGCTCCATGTCGACCTTGACCTCGTCGATGCTGCTCAGCTGGTCGGGGGTCTCGACGTAGACGAAGGCGTCCTCGAGCTCACGCTGCCAGGGCGTGTCCGGCCCGAACGCGTGGCCCTTGGTTGCCATCCGAGCGCTGTAGAGCCGGATCAGCTCGCCCGCGATCGCCTTGACGTGCTTCTTGGCCCGGCCCTTTGTCCTGGCCCAGTCAGCGCCGCCCAGCTTGTGCAGGGTGGGCGCCTCGCCGCCGACGTAACGGGTGATCTGGTCGAGCTGGTCGGTCGGCACGAACAAACGGTCGGGGGCTTGGCCCCTCTTGCTGGCGCCATACTCCAGCAACAAGTATTCGCGGGTGGCCCCGCCGACCGTCCGCTGCACCATCTCGATGAACTTGCCCACGCCGTGCTGCTCGTGGACGACGTGGTCGCCTAGGCGCAGCTCCAGCGGATCGACCTGGCCCCGCCGCTTCGAAGGCATCCGGCGCATGTCCCTGGTTGAAGTGCCCTGAGCGCCGCCAACCGTCAGATCAGACTCGCTGACCACGACCAGCTTGGCGCGAGCAGCAATGAATCCGCGTCCCAGGGCTCCGGTCGTCACGTGGACCAGGCCGGCAGGAAGCCGGTCGAGCATGCCTGCGTCGGCCTCGATGTGGTTGGGCACATCGTGCTCCGAGAGAACCTCGCTGACCCGTTTGGCCAGGCCGTGGCCGTCCGTCACGACCAGGGTGTGCCAGCCCTCGTCAGCCCAGCGACGCAGGTCCGCCACCGCGCGCTCGGTGTCCCCCCGATAGGGCTCGATATCGGCTGACTCGACGCTGAGGAGTTCTCCGGCATCGAGGTGATGGTCGCCTTGGGCGAGCTCGGTCAGCTCGGGGTCGCTGACGAAGCTGGTCAGCGACCACCACGGGCGTCCGGTCTCCAGCGCGTGAGCGCGGACATCGGCCAGTGACCAGTACGACGCCGTGCCCAAGATCCCTTGCAGATCAACGGGAACGGCGTTTCCCGCGGCCGCGTTGGACCAGCTCGCATCAAGGAACTCGGCGCTGGTGGCCACCAGGTCGTGTGCCCGTTTGCGCACCCGCTCGGGGTCGGTCAGGACCACGTGGGTGCCCGGCGGCAGCACGTCGAGCAGACTCTGCATGCCATCGACCAGCGCCGGGGCGAGGGACTCCATGCCCTCGACGGCAATGCCCTCGGCGACCTTGCCCAACATGTCGGCGACCCCGGGAAGCTGCTGTGCGAGGACCGCCGCCCGCTCCCTCACGGCCTCGGTCAGCAGGACCTCGCGACAGGGTGGAGCCCACAGCCCGTGCTGGGCGACCTCGAGACTGCGCTGGTCCGCGACCTTGAACCAGCGGATCTCCTCGACCGTGTCGCCCCAGAACTCGATCCGGAGGGGGTGCTCTTCGGTGGGCGGGAAGACATCGAGAATGCCTCCGCGCACAGCGAACTCACCTCGGCGCTCGACCAGGTCGGTGCGCGTGTAGGCAGCTGCGGCGAGCGCCTCGACCGCGGTCTCGAGCGGCATCTCGTCGCCGGCCTTGAGCGCGACCGGCGCCAGGTCGCCAAGTCCCTTGACCAGTGGCTGCAGCAGAGCGCGCACGGGAGCAACGACAACATCCAGCGGCCCGTATGCCGTGTCACTCGCGTCGGGATGGGCGAGCCGGCGCAACACGGCCAGCCGCCGGCCCACCGTGTCGCTGCGCGGGCTCAGCCGCTCGTGCGGCAAGGTCTCCCAGCTCGGGAAGTCGGCCACGACGTCGGCCGGCAGGAAACAGCGCAGGGCGGCGACCAGGTCCTCGGCCTCACGCCCGGTGGCCGTCACCGCGAGGATCGGACGCCGGACGCTGCGGTCGTGAGCACCTGCAAGGGCAGCGATCAGCGGCGGGCGAGCGCCCGCGGATACAGCAATGTCCAGGATCTCTCGTGCACCCTGGTCGGTCCCGGCCGGCGCGGTCAGGATGCGTCGCACGGTCGGGTCGGCGACAAGGACGTCGAGCAACGGGGTGAGGCGCATGGTGCTCAAAGCTCCTGGCTACGGGTCGACAGCACAAACGCCCCGTTGCGAGGGGCAACGGGGTAGGCCAACAGCCTAGGTCAGCGGGATTGCCAGTGTTATCGGGAGTGCCATTGTTGCTGTGCGGCGACCAGGCCCTGCGCGACCAGGCGCTCGGCGGCGTCGGCGGCGTCGCTGATCAGCAGAGGCACCTCGCTGCGCTCGGGAGCGGAGAAGTCGTGCAGCACGTAGTCCGCTGCATCCATCCGCCCGGGCGGTCGCCCGATACCAACCCGTACGCGCAGATAGTCCCTCGTGCCAACCGATTTGGTGATCGAACGCAGGCCGTTGTGCCCACCCTCGCCACCGCCGAGCTTGAGCCGTACGTCGGCGAACGGGATGTCTAGATCGTCATGGATCACGACGAGGTTCTCGACCGGGATCTTGTAGAACGACAGCAGCCCGGCGACCGGCCCACCGGACTCGTTCATGTAGGTCGACGGCTTGGCGATAACAGCCCTGGGTCCGAGCGTTTCTCCTGGCGGCCCGTCAGGTGGGACAGCGAGCCGGACCTCGGACGCGACAGCCCGCGCCCTGTTCGAGCGCAGGCTCGCACGGGCGCGGGCAGCCAGCTCGTCCACGACCATGGCGCCGATGTTGTGCCGATGACCGCAGTACGAGGGACCGGGGTTGCCCAGTCCGACGATCAGCCACGGGGTCATCGGGTCCATATCCTTCTCCACAAGAACGCAGGCACGAAAAATGCCGGTTGGCCCGGTCCCGACCATGGTCGGGACCGGGTCGGTCTCGGACGGCTCAGGCCCTTTCGTCCCCGGCGGCAGGAGCGTCGGTTGCGGCAGCCTCGGTTGCGGGAGCCTCAGTGTCGGGAGCCTCAGTGTCGGGAGCCTCGGCGACGACGTCGCCGGCAAGCTCGGCCTCGAGGGCTTCGGCGGTGATGGCCTGGGTGATGTTGACGACCAGCACCTCGGCTTCGGTGACCAGCACGGCACCCGTGGGCAGCACGAGCTCGCCGGCCAGGATCTGGGTGCCGGCCTGGACACCCTCGACCGAGACCTCGACGTGCTCGGGGATGTGGGTGGCCTCGACGGCCAGCTGCACGGTGTTGTTCTCGAGCGTGACGACGGTCTCGACGGCGGCGGCACCCACGACGTGGACGGGCACGTCAACGATGACCTTCTCGCCCTTGCGGACGACGACGAGGTCAACGTGCTCGATGACCGGCCTGATCGGGTCGCGCTGGATGTCCTTGGCCAGGGCCAGCTGGTCCAAGCCGTCGATCTCGATAGTGAGCAGGACGTTGGCGACCTTGAGGGCCATCATCGTCTGGTGCCCCGGCAGGCTGATGTGGACCGGGTCGGTGCCGTGGCCGTACATGACGGCGGGGATGTTGCCGGCGCGCCGGATGCTGCGGGCGGCACCCTTGCCGAACGACGTGCGGGCCGTGGCGACGAGCTTGTTCTCGGACATGGGGGTTCTCCTACATTGCTTGATGCGGCTCCGCGCACCGATGAGTTCGGCATACACGGGTGGTCTGGCTTCTCATCTACGGTGGGCCTCGACGCGGGAAGCGGCACGACGCCGGTGACCGGCGTGGCAAGCGCGTTCGGCCCCTGGAAGATAGGAGCGTCCGGCGCCACCGCGTCGATCACGGACCTCTGCATCAGCTGGTCGAACCCGATCAGCTTCAGTCATGCAGCGTCCCTCGCCGAGGCAACCTGTGGAGTCTAGGCGACCTGGCAGGACATACGAAATCCGGGATGGCCCTGCGGGCCAATGCCGGGGCCCGGCGGCCCGGAAGGTCGGTTGGTCAGTTGGGCGCGTCGAACAGGCTGGTGACCGAACCGTCCTCGAAGACCTCACGGATCGCCTGACTGAGCAGCGGGGCGATCGAGAGCTCGGTGAGCTTGTCGAAGTGACGCTCGGGCGGGATCGGCAAGGTGTTGGTGACGATGACCTCGCGTGCGTGGCAGCTCTTGAGCCGGTCCACGGCGGGTCCGGACAAGATCGCGTGCGTAGCCGCGATGATGACGTCGGCAGCACCGTCGGCCATGAGCGCGTCGGCCGCCTTGGTGATCGTCCCGGCGGTGTCGATCATGTCGTCGACCAGGATGCAGGTACGGCCCTTGACTTCGCCGACCACGCGATTGGCCACGGTCTCGTTGGGTCGGGTGATGTCGCGGGTCTTGTGGATGAACGCCAACGGCGCACCGCCCAGTCGCTTGGACCACTGCTCGGCGACCTTGATCCGGCCGGCGTCCGGCGAGACCACCGCCAGCTGCTCGCTGCCGTATTTCTTGCGGACGTACTTCGACAGGATCGGCAACGCCACGAGGTGGTCGACCGGCCCGTCGAAGTACCCCTGGATCTGGTCCGCGTGCAGGTCAACGGACATCAGCCGGTCGGCTCCCGCGGTCTTGAACAGGTCCGCCATCAGGCGGGCCGAGATCGGCTCGCGACCACGGTGCTTCTTGTCCTGCCGCGAGTAGCCGTAGTAGGGCATGACGACCGTGATTCGCTTGGCCGAGGCACGCTTGAGCGCGTCGACCATGAGCAGGTGCTCCATGATCCACTCGTTGACCGGAGCGGTGTGGCTCTGGATGACGAAGGCGTCCGAGCCGCGCACCGACTCCTCGTAGCGCACGTAGATCTCGCTGTTGGCGAACTCGTAGGCCGACGTCGGGACCAGGTTCGTCCCGAGCTGGTAGGCCACCTCTTCGGCGAGCTGGGGGTTGGCCCGGCCCGAGAAGACCATGAGGGTCTTCTCGGTGGCGCGCTTCAGTCCGCTCATGCGGTGGGTTTCCCTTCGGGGACGATGATGGAGTCTTCGATGACGAGGGGTGCATCTCCACTGGCGTGGGCAGCCGCTTGCGCGGAATCGGTGCCTGGGCGTTTGTCCTGCACCCAGCCGAGCAGATTGCGTTGCGGCGCAACGCTGATGGCCAGAGCGCCCGGTGGAACGTCCTTCCGGACGACGGTCCCGGCGCCGGTGTAGGCCCCGTCGCCAACGGTCACCGGGGCGACGAACATGTTGTCCGAGCCGGTACGACAGTGGCTGCCGATGGTGGTGCGCGACTTGGTGACACCGTCGTAGTTGACGAAGACGCTCGCCGCGCCGATGTTGGAGTGCTCACCGATCGTGGCGTCCCCCACATAGGACAGATGCGGCACCTTGGACCCGGCGCCGATCTGTGCGTTCTTGGTCTCGACGAAGGTGCCGATCTTGCCCTTCGCGCCGAGCTCGGTGCCGGGACGCAGGTAGGCGAAGGGCCCGACCGTGGCACCCGCGCCGATGACGGCCAAGGACCCATGCGTGCGTATGACGGACGCACCCTTGCCGATCTCGACGTCCGTGAGCGTGGTGTCCGGCCCGAGGACGACGTCGTCGCCAATGGTGCTGGCGCCGTGGATCTGGGTCTGCGGATGGATGGTGACGTCGCGCCCGAGCGTGACGTCGGCGTCGATCCAGGTCGTGGCCGGGTCGACCACCGTGACTCCAGCGCGCATCCAGCGTTCGACGATCCGGCGGTTGAGCTCGGCGCCGAGCCGCGACAGCTGGACGCGGTCGTTGACGCCCTCGGTCTGCCACAGGTCCTGGATCAGATGCGCGCTCACCCGCAGGCCCTCGGCGCGGGCGATACCCAGCACGTCGGTGAGGTACTTCTCGCCCTGGGAGTTGTCCGTGCCCACCTGGGCCAACGTCTTGCGCAGGACCACGGCGTCGAAGGCATACAGGCCGGAGTTGATCTCGGTGATCTCCAGCTGCGCGTCGGTGGCGTCCTTCTGCTCGACGATGCCGGCGACCGAGCCGTCCGCCGCGCGCAGGATGCGGCCATAGCCCGACGGATCGGGCAGCACGGCGGTGATCACCGTGGCGACGCTCTGACTCACGGCGTGCGCCTCGAGCAGTCCGTTCAGGGTCTCAGGTGACAGCAGAGGCACGTCACCGTAGGTCACCAGCACAGTGCCTTCGAGGTCTGCCGGCAACGCATCGAGCGCACACTCGGCGGCCCGACCCGTGCCCTTGACCTCATCCTGGTCGGCGATGACGGCGCCGGGGTCGACCGCGGCGATGTGGGCAGCCACGAGGTCACGCCCGTGGCGGACCACGATGGCCAGGTGCTGCGGATCGACGCCTCTCGCGGCGGCGATCGCGTGGCCGAGGAGCGTGCGACCCCCGATCGCATGCAGGACCTTGGGGGTGGCCGACTTCATCCTGGTGCCCTCGCCTGCGGCGAGGACGATGACAGCGGCCGGGCGGGACGTGGTCACGCGGATGCGCTCCTGAGGGGTCGGAGTCGGTGCGGACAAGGACACTCGCAGGCACCTCCGCCCGCAAGGAGGAGACCGAGCTGCGCTGCCTCGCTCATGCTACCTGCCGCCCACCGGTGGTTCACCGGCGAGCACGGCCGGGCGTCAGGCATACCGGCATTTGCCGGCTCGCTCCCCGGGAAGGAATCGAACCTTCGTCGCTTGTCCTGATTCCAACGGCTCAGTCGGGCCCTGCGCGTGGCTCCCCGGGAAGGAATCGAACCTTCGTCGCTGGTCCTGATTCCAACGGCTCAGTCGGGCCCTGCGCGTGGCTCCCCGGGAAGGAATCGAACCTTCGTCGCTTGTCCTGATTCAAAGTCAGGCGGGCCCTGCCAGCAGACCAACCGGGGAACGCTCCGCTTGCGCGGGGCTCCGGCAAGGGTAGTGGACCGTGATGTCGGTCGTGGATTCGCCGCAGCGGTAGCGAACCTACGGTGGCGTAGGTTACGGTTGCGTAAGTAACTTCCCCACCGAAGGGCACCATCCATGACGACCGTCGCTCCCGACACCCGCACCGACGCCCTCGACCTCCACGAGGTCGACACCTCGATCTTGGGCAACTCGACGTCGGTCGAGAACATCGGGGCGGCGCCCCAGTTCGAGTACAAGGGCCGGGTCGAACAGATCGCCCTGTTCGGCTTCATCACGATCCCGTTCCTGGCGATTCTGGCAGCGATCCCGTTCGCGTGGGGCTGGGGTCTGAGCTGGCACGACATGGTGATCGCTGCGGTCGCCTACGCCGTCGCGGGTCACGGGATCACCGTGGGCTTCCACCGCTACTTCACCCACGGGTCGTTCAAGGCCAAGCGCTGGCTTCGGATCACCTTGGCCATCGCCGGTTCGCTGGCCATCGAGGGACCGGTCATCCGCTGGGTCGCAGATCACCGCCGGCACCACGCCTTCTCCGACCGCGAGGGCGACCCCCACTCCCCCTGGCGTTACGGGGAGACTGTGCCGGCGCTGATGAAGGGCCTGTGGTGGGCGCACACCGGCTGGCTCTTCGACGTCGAGCTGACCCCGCGTAACAAGTACGCCCCTGACCTGATGGCCGACAAGGACATGCAACGCGTCGAGGCCGCGTTCCCCGCGCTCGTCGCCGTTTCCGTCCTCGCCCCGACCGTCATCGGTGGCCTGTGGTCGATGTCGTGGCAGGGAGCGGCGACGGCCTTCTTCTGGGGGTCGCTGGTGCGCATCGGCCTGCTCCACCACGTCACGTGGTCCATCAACTCGATCTGCCACGCCATCGGCGAGCGTCCGTTCGCGAGCCGTGACAAGTCGGCCAACGTCTGGTGGCTGGCGATCCTGTCGATGGGCGAGTCCTGGCACAACCTGCACCACGCCGACCCGACCTGCGCCCGTCACGGAGTCGACCGCGGCCAGCTCGACAGCAGCGCCCGCACTATCTGGGCATTCGAAAAGCTCGGCTGGGCTTCGGAGGTCCGTTGGCCGCGTCGGGAACGCATCGACGCCAAGCGGGTCTCTGGTTGAGGCAACAGCGGCCTGAGGCAATGAGATTCGCTGGCGGCGGGTCTGCGGACAGCTCAGCGGGTTGCAGACAACCGCCGACGCACCTCGAGAACGTCCTGGGCCTGCCAGTCGGTGTGGTCGTTGCGCCAGCCCATCAGGTCCCGGAACTGGGGTGCGTCGTTGGCCGTCGCATGACCGATGATGTTGCTCGTGCTGATGCCGAATTCGCCCTGCAACGAGCGCACCAGGGCCAGCACCGCACCGATCTGGGCCGGGCGGTCGAGAATCTGCTGATCGGCCCAGTGGGAGCTGTTTCCGGACGTGCGTTGGACGATCTCAATACCGATCGCCTTGTCGTTCAAGCCAATCGTGTGCCGGCACCTGACGCTCGTCGGCACGATCTGCCAGACGTCCCCGTTCTGGGCCACGATGAAGTGCGCACATGTGCCGGGCAGCTCCCCGAGGTTCGGCGAGTCGTTCGCGAACCCGTTGCGGGCTGCCGCCGCGGTATCGGTCTCGGTGAAGTGCAGGACGATCATCGAGGGATTCAGTCGCCAGGAGCTCGCACCGTAGTGCCGCAGGGAGTACCCCGCCATCTCATCCTTGCGTTGCTGAGGGTAGGCGATGAACTCCGGCACCAGCCGCAGCGACGAGGTGTTCACCGCGCCCGGCGCCGTAGTGATCGCGGGCTTGGGGACGCGGGCCGGCGAGGTCGGCGTGAACCGCACCGCTGCAGTCGTGCGTGAAGGCGATGAGGTGGAGGGCGCCGACCGTGTCGCGGTCGACGACGAAGGACTTGGGATGGTCGTGGTGACGGAGTCCGTGGACGTCTGCGACGTCGGCACCGACGTCGGATCAGTGGACGACGCGGTCGCCCGCGCGCTTGGCGCACCACCTGCGCCAGCACATCCCGCCACCACGACAGACAGGACGGCAGCGCCCGCCAGGGATCGAGCGGCATGCCAACGGGTGTGTCTCACATGGACATACGTTAGCGAACCGACCAACGCAAAGACATCGACGTTCGGCATGATGGCATGGTGACCCCAGAACGCGAGACCACGGCGGCGACGACCTCCCGCTCCCGGATGACCGGCAAGCAACGCCGTGAACAGCTGCTCGAGGTCGGCCGAAAGCTGTTTGCGGACAAGGGCTTTGAAGCCACAACGGTCGAAGAGATCGCAGCCAAGGCAGGGGTCTCGAAGCCCGTCGTCTACGAACACTTCGGGGGCAAAGAGGGTCTGTATGCCGTGGTCGTCGACCGCGAGATCCGTTCGCTGCTGGACGGGGTCACCGGGGCGCTCACCTCCGACGGTCATGCCCGGATGCTCCTGGAGCAAGCGGCGCTGGCCCTGCTGGACTACGTCGAGAACTCCACGGACGGCTTCCGGATCCTCGTACGCGACTCCCCCGCCGGGCAGTCGACGGGGTCGTTCGCCAGCCTGCTCAGCGACGTGGCCAGCCAGGTCGAGCACATTCTCGCTGCGGAGTTCAAGCGCCAGAAGCTGGACCCTAAGACCGCGCCGATCTATGCACAGATGCTGGTCGGCATGGTGGCCCTGACCGGTCAGTGGTGGGTGGACTCGCGCAAGTTCAAGAAGGCCGACGTCGCCGCGCACCTGGTCAACCTGGCCTGGAACGGGCTGGCCGGGATGGAGCCGAAACCCGTCCTGCGCACCGCGGCCAAGTAGCCCTCTCAGGCTGGCGGCCCGCCCAACAGTCGACGGACCTCACCGATGCTCACCTGATCGAACTGCCCGTAGTGCCGCCCGACACTGCCGAACCGCCACGGCGTCTCGAGGCAGATGACCTCATCGAAGCAGGACCGCAGACTCGTGCAGGTGCCGGGTGCTCCGATCGGCGTCGCAAAGATGGTCGGACCCGACCCGCGACGGCGCATGACGCTCGCAGCGGCTCGGGCGGTCGCCCCCGTCGCCACACCGTCGTCGACGACGATGACCATCCGGCCGGTCACGTCGGCAGGACCGGCCCCCGGCCGAAGATCGGCCACGATGTCCTCGACCTCGTCAGAAGCCTTGCGAATCAAGGCATCCAGCTCGTCACGCCCTAACCCACTGGCTGAGACAAGGCCATCATTGAGCACGACCACACCGCCCTCACCGACCGCACCCAGAGCCACCTCGGGCTGCCACGGCGCGCCGATCTTGCGAACGACGAGCACATCCAGCGGGACGCCCAAGGCGTCCGCCACCAACGCTGCGACGGGAACGCCGCCCCGTGGGAGGCCCAGCACCAGGGCACCGGCAGCCCCGACCAGGCGACACGGATCACCCAGCCGGGTGGCGACCAGCTCAGCCAACCGGCGCCCGGCATCGGTCCGGTCCCGGAACACCCCTCAAGTCTGCTCCGAAGTCCACGGCGTTGCCATGTTGGCGAGAACGCCATGCCATGTTGGCGATCTCCAACAGACCACCGTCAATCCTGGACCTGTTGGAACTCCAGTCGGTTGCCCACCGGATCCTGTGTGTGGAACCGCCGCGCGCCGGGCACGTTGTCGTCCCAACGCACTGGTGCCCCCGACCCACCCACGGCCAGGGCCAGCGCATCCACGTCAGAGACGGCGATCCCAGGGTGTGCCTTGCGCGCGGGCAGGAACGGATCCTCGACACCACAGTGGATCTCGCAGGAGCCGGCGCGGAACCACACCCCACCACGCGCAGCAAGCACTGGCGGCTTGGGCACCTCGGCCATGCCGAGGACCTGGCCGTAGAACTGTCTCAGCGTGTCCTCCGAGCCTGCCGGGCAAGACACTTGCACGTGGTGCAGACCGACGATTGCGGTCATCTCACGCTCTCCTTCTTGTGGGCCACCGCGAAGATCCGACGGAAAGCAAAGACCGTGCCGAATGGCTGGCGCGGATAGGCCCGTAACAGCGCATTGCCATACGCCGCAATGAAGTCGGCTCTCTCGTCCTCATCCTTGAGCACCTCGAACACCGGCAGCATGGCGGTGCCTTTGGTCCACTCCAGCACCGGCTCGCGCTGGTCGCCAGCGGGATCCAGGATGTGCTGATAGGTCGTCTCCCACGCGTCCACATCACAACCCAGACCGGCCAGCAACGCGGTGTATGCCGCTGGCTCACCGACCGGGGAACCGGTCGCCTCCCCACCACGCAAGCGAGGGAGGAGCTCGGCGGCGCGCGACGATTGCGCAGCGACCTCGCGAAGCAGAACGTGCGACGGTGCGTTGAAGTTGCCCGGCACCTGCATGGCGAACCAGCCTCCGGGCGCAAGGGCGCCGATCCAGCCCGGGATCAGCTGCGCGTGGGAGGGAACCCATTGCAACAGCGCATTGGTGGTGAGGACATCGATCGGCGCACCCACCTGCGCCGGATCCCAGGACTCAACGTCGCACTGCACCCATTCGACCCGATCGAGCGGGTCGTTGCGACGGGCCTGATCGATCATCTCGGCAGAGGAGTCCACCCCGATTACCCGAGCGTCCGGCCAACGCGTCGCCAGTCCGAGGGTCAGTGGGCCCGGCCCACAGCCCAGGTCGACGACGATCTCGGGGGCGCCGGCACCCACCCGCGAGGTCAGGTCCGCGAAGGGCCGTCGTCGATGGTGGCTGAACTTCTCGTACTGCTCCGGGTTCCACGTGTCCAACACGGTTC
>JAYSQM010000312.1:0-3172 GCA_043721575.1 Phycicoccus sp. | reverse complement strand
CGCCCTCGTGCTGTTCGGGTCGCTGCTGTTGGTGACCACCCCGAGCTACCCCTGGTATTCCCTGCCTCTCGTCGCGCTGGCCGTGCTGTCCTCGCGCCTCGAATGGCTCGCGGTGTCGGTCGCGGGTTACGTCGCCTATGCCGGGACACGGGTACCGCCCGTCAGCGCTGTCGGCTATGCCGTGGCGGCCGCGGTAGTGATCAGCGCCTCGCTCTGGCGTCACCGTTCTGCCCTCATATCGTCGCTGCAGCAGGCAGAACTTCGATAGTCAGAAATCTGACCTCAACACACTCTGACTCAGGCGAGCGGGACGATCTCGGGTGCACCCATGCGTGCGCTGTCAGCCGTCTCGTCGTCGGGCTGCTGCTGCGAAGCCCGCTCAGCCTCGACCCTGGCGAGGTAGTGCTCAATCTCCTTGCGCTGCTGCTCGTCGCTCCAGCCGAGGACCGGAGCCATCAGGGAGGCGGTCGGAATGGCGGCCGACACACCACGATCCCAGGTCTCGATCGAGATCCGGGTGCGACGGGTCAGCACGTCGTCCAGGTGACGGGCACCCTCGTGGCTGACCGCGTAGACGACCTCGGCGGCCAGATAGTCCTCTGCACCCGAAAGTCCCTCTGCCAGAACAGGATCAGCGACGCACAGATCCAGCACCTCGGTGGCCAGAGAGCCGTAGCGCTGAAGCAGGTGCTCAACTCGCGCCACGTGAATTCCGTAGCGGGTCGCGGTGCGATGGCGGGCGTTCCAGGCCGCGTCATAACCCTCGGCGCCGAGCAGCGGGATCCGTTGGGTGCACGACGCCGGCACCCGGTCATCGATTCCTCGAGCGACCTCGTCGACCGCATCGGCGGCCATCACGCGGTATGTCGTGTACTTGCCCCCCGCAACGACGACGAGCCCCGGGGTCGGGTGCCCCACGACGTGCTCGCGTGACAACTTGGAGGTCGTCTCGCTCTCGCCGGCCAGCAGCGGTCGCAGCCCGGCATAGACGCCTTCGACGTCCTCACGCGAAAGTGGTGTCACGAGAGCGCGATTGACGTGCTCGAGGATGTAGTCGATGTCGCGACTGCTGGCCGCCGGGTGCGCCTTGTCCAGCGACCAGTCGGTGTCGGTCGTACCGATGATCCAGTGCCGACCCCACGGTATGACGAACAGCACGGACGTCCGGGTGCGCAGGATCAGACCACTCTGGGACTGGATCCGGTCACGCGGCACGACCAGGTGGATGCCCTTGCTGGCCCGGACCTTGAACTGCCCCCGCTCGCCCACCAGCGCCTGGGTTTCGTCGGTCCAGACACCGGTCGCGTTGAGAACCTGTTTGGCGCGGATCTCGATATCCTGACCGGTCTCGAGATCGCGGACCCTGACGCCGGTGACGCGCTCGCCCTGACGGATGAATCCCGTGACGCGAGAACGGTTTGCGGCCAGGGCGCCATACGCCGCAGCGGTGCGGACCAGGAACATCGTATGGCGCGCGTCGTCGACCTGGGCGTCGTAGTACTGGACCGCGCCGACCAGTGCGTCCTTGCGCATGCTCGGCACGAGCCGCAGCGCCTGACGCTTGGTGAGGTGCTTGTGGCGGGGCACGCCGCTCGCAGTGCTGGAGACGGCCGCGAGGGCGTCGTACAGCGCGAGTCCGGCCCCGACATACGGCCGTTCCCAGATGCGGTGGGTGAGCGGGTAGACGAACGGGATCGGACGAACCAGGTGCGGCGCAAGACGTTGCAGCAGCAGGCCGCGTTCCTTGAGCGCCTCGCGGACCAGCCGGAAGTCGAGCATCTCCAGGTAGCGCAGGCCGCCGTGGATCAGCTTGCTCGAGCGGCTCGACGTGCCCGAGGCCCAGTCACGGGCCTCGAGGATCCCGACCGACAGACCACGGGTCACGGCGTCCAGGGCAGCGCCTGCGCCGACCACACCGCCGCCGACGATGACGAGGTCGAGCTCGTCCTCCTGCATCGCCGCGAGGGCACCGGAACGGCCTTGCGGAGAGAGGACCGCGGTGGCTGTGGGTCGCATCTGCCCTCCGTCCTTCAGCTTCGCTGGTAGGGAGCCACGACGACCTCGACCCGCTGGAACTCCTTAAGGTCGGAGTAGCCGGTCGTGGCCATGGCGTGCCGCAGGGCGCCGATGAGGTTGGTCGTGCCATCGGCCATCCGACCCGGACCAAGGAGGATCTCCTTGAGCGGTGCCAGAGCCCCGACCTCGACCCGCTCGCCGCGCGGCAGGAGCGCGTGGTGCGCCTCGGAGCCCCAGTGGAAACCCCTCCCCGGTGCGTCGGTCGCCCGTGCCAGCGCAGCCCCGAGCATCACGGCGTCGGCGCCACAGGCGATGGCCTTGACGATCTCACCGCTACGTCCCATGCCACCGTCGGCGATGACGTGCACATAGCGACCACCGGACTCATCCATGTAGTCGCGCCGTGCAGCCGCCACATCGGCGATCGCGGACGCCATCGGCGCGTGGATGCCCAGCGTGAGCCGCGTCGTGTGTGCCGCGCCACCGCCGAACCCGACGAGCACACCGGCCGCACCCGTGCGCATGAGGTGCAGCGCCGCCGTGTAGGACGAAGCGCCACCGACGATGACGGGAACGTCGAGCTCGTAGATGAAACGCTTGAGGTTCAGCGGCTCGGCCCGGCTCGAGACGTGTTCGGCCGAGACGGTCGTGCCGCGGATGACGAAGAGGTCGCAGCCAGCGTCCACGACGGTCTTCCAGAACTCCTGTGTCCGCTGCGGCGAAAGTGCGCCGGCGACGGTGACGCCGGCCTCTCGCACCTGCCGAAGCCGCCCGGTGATCAGCTCGGGTTTGATCGGCTCGCCGTAGATCTGCTGTAGTCGGGCGGTCGCAGAGGCGGGGTCGAGTATGGCGATCTCGGCCAGCAACGACGTGGGGTCGTCATAGCGCGTCCACAGGCCCTCGAGATCGAGCACCGGCAGTCCGCCGAGCTTGCCGAACGCGATGGCGCTCTCGGGGGACATCACCGAGTCCATCGGCGCGGCGATCACCGGCAGGGCGAACTGGTAGGCGTCGATCTGCCAGGAGACCGATACCTCCTCGGGGTCTCGGGTGCGCCGCGAGGGCACCACCGCGATGTCGTCGAAGGAATAGGCCCGGCGGCCGCGTTTGCCGCGGCCGATCTCGATCTCGTTCACCCGCCAAGGTTAGCGGCCGG
>JAYSQM010000311.1:0-5024 GCA_043721575.1 Phycicoccus sp. | reverse complement strand
ATGCTCCAGAAAGCTAGGATCCGCTCAGCTCCAGAACCGCGGATCCCAGCGCTGCGTGCCGATTCGGGTGTCCCCACCTCGCGATGAATGCACCGTCGTCTCCGAAGGCAGCGTGAACAGCCCGACCCGGATCGAGGCAATCAGCGTCGAGCGGTCCGACTCCGGAAGGTCAGCCCCGCCCGGACCGTGCGCTCCCAGCGTCTCGCCCGTGAACACCGCGGACAACGACGGTGCGTGCCAGCACAGCCCACCGGCAGTGATACCGGGCGTGTGGATCGCCTCCAGCCTGAAGCCTCCGACATCGAGCACCAGGCCATCCGGTACGGAGTGCTGCGGCCGACGTTCGGGCTCAGCCTGCCGCCAGATGACGAGGTCGTCCGTGTGAAGATACGTCAGTGCGCCTGTGTAGTCGGCCAAAGAGATTGCGGTTCCTACGGATTCGGGCCAGAGATTGGTCCAGAGGATCGCCCGGAGTCGGCGCTCGTCACAGTGGCCCAGGAGATCCCCCACCTCGCCGGCCGGGTCGATCACCACGGACTCGACACCGTCGTCGACGAACCAGACGTTGCGCTCACCATCAGACGTCACCACGCGTCGCAACGCCGCCTGTACCCGCCGCACGGTGCTCACATTCCATGGGAACACACGAACGTGGCAAGCACCCGCCCGGGGCGCGCCGACATCGGGTCCCTGACGCGGCATACGGTGTGCGCATGCGCGTTCTCGTCAGCGGGGGGGCCGGCTACATCGGCTCTCACACCGTCATCCAGCTCATTGCCGCCGGTCACGATGTCCTGATCGTCGACAACTTCGCCAATGCCAAGCCGACGGTGATCAACCGGCTCGAGTCGATCACCGGCGAGCATCTGCCCGTCCACGTGTTCGACCTGCGCGACGCCGACAAGACCGAGCACCTCTTTGCGCACGAGCAGATCGATGCGGTCATCCACTTCGCCGGGCACAAGGCTGTGGGCGAGAGCGTGGAGCAACCGCTGGAGTACTACGAGAACAACCTCGGCTCGACGTTCGCACTGATCCGCGCGATGGCGCGTCATGGCGTTACCAAGCTCGTGTTCTCCTCATCCGCAACGGTTTACGGCGAGAACGCTCCCGTGCCGATGAAGGAGGACTCCCCCACCTCGGCGACCAGCCCCTACGGGTGGACCAAGGTGATGATCGAGCAGATTCTGCGCGACGTCGCCGTGGCCCAGCCGAGCTGGCGGATCGCCCTGCTGCGCTACTTCAACCCCGTCGGCGCCCACGCATCCGGCACCATCGGCGAGGACCCGTCAGGCATCCCGAACAACCTGGTGCCCTACATCTCCCAGGTCGCGGTGGGCCGCCTCGAGAAGCTGCGCATCTTTGGCGACGACTACGACACCCCCGACGGCACCGCGCTGCGCGACTACATCCACGTGGAGGACCTCGCCGCCGGCCACGTCGCCGCACTGGTCCGTCTCGCCTCGACCGACCAGGCCGTCAGCACGTGGAACCTCGGCACCGGCACCGGCTCGAGCGTCTTCGACATGCTGCACGCGTTCGAACGGGCGGTGGGCCGCAAGCTGCCGTACGAGGTCGTCCGGCGTAGAGCAGGAGACATCGCAGCGTCCTATGCCGACCCCGGTCGCGCCAATGCCGAGCTCGGCTGGGGCGCCACCCGCACGATCGACGACATGTGCGCCGACTCATGGCGCTGGCAGTCGCAGAACCCGAACGGCTACCCGGACGCCTGACCCGGTGCGACCGAGGCGTCAGGCCCAGAGACCGAGGCGTGACGTCCGAGCACGATCGCCACGATGTTGGCCAGGGACTGCGTGCCCGGCGCCAGGTAGTGGTCGTGGTCGATGACCCCCCGGGTGCCGAACACCCGGTCGCCAAAGCCCGGGGTCGCGGGCATCGTGCCGTGCCCTGCGCCCCACATCTGGAACGCCGGCACCCAGTCGATCCAGTCGTGTGCCGACTGGCCCGCCCAGACGCGCGCCGACGTGTGCAGGTCGGCCGCTCGCGAGACGCCCATACCCGGGCTGCCAACCACGACAATGTCTTTCACCTGCGACGGCAGGTCGCCGGCGGCCAGTCCGGCGACCACCGACCCGTAGCTGTGGCCGATCACCGTCACCTGTGCGCTCGGGCGCAAAGTCGCCAGGTCACCGGCGAAGGAGTCCAGCGAGGTGGCGCCGGCTCGTGCCAGCTCCTCGCGCGCGGCAGAGCGCCCAACGCCTTGTGGCGCGTCGTACCCCAGCCAGGCGATCACGGCCACGTGCTGGCCCGGCGCCGCCGCGCGAGCGGCGTCATACAGGGCCCGCGCCTGCACCGCCGGAGCGCGGTCTCGAACGTCACCGAGGCCGGTGTTGAAGTTGTCCGCGCGGGTGGCGACCCCGGGCACCAGCACGGCGATCCGGTCAGCTGCGCCCAGATCGCCGAACACCTCAACGATCCGGCCGTCGCCACGCGGGTCGAACCCGAGGAACTGAGCGCCCTGCCCGGTCCATTGCGCGTACGGCGCTCCGGCGGTCTGCATGGCGCGACGGTTGGTGTCATACGTGCGGGCCAGAGCAACCGGGTCGCTGGGGTCCGGATGCCAGCCGGTCAAGGCGGACTGTCCGGCGGTTGCCGCGCCCGGGGTGAACAACAGCAGCGCGAGCGCGAGCAGGACCACGATGGCGACCGAGGCAGCACTGATCGCCTTCCAGCACCACCGCATGCTTTCCCCTCACGCCAAGCCTGTACTCCGCCCGATCGGGCTGTTCCGTCATCCTACCCAACTTTGCGCCCAACTTTCTGAGGAAGATCGCGTGACCATGGTCCCGTGGTGCGATGCCGCTGGCCGATAGCGTGACCGGCAGAAGTAATATCCACTCAACTACTACGTGTTGTAGTATCTACTATGACATATAGTAGTTGTGGACCGAAGGAGACTCATGGACGCCGTTGACATCGCCAGATGGCAGTTCGCCATCGTGACCGTTTACCACTACTTCTTCGTCCCGGTCACCATCGGCCTCTCGGTGATCGTCGCCGGTTTCGAGACCGCCTGGCTGCGCCATCACAACCCCGAGATGCTGCGGCTCACCAAGTTCTTCGGCAAGCTCTTCACGATCAACTTCGCCCTCGGCCTGGTCACCGGCATCGTGCAGGAGTTCCAGTTCGGGATGAACTGGAGCGACTACTCACGCTTCGTCGGTGACATCTTCGGTGCACCGCTGGCGATCGAGGCCCTGCTCGCGTTCTTCCTCGAGTCGACCTTCCTGGGCCTGTGGATCTTCGGGTGGGACAAGCTTCCACCCAGGCTGCACGCGGCCTGCATGTGGCTCGTCGGCCTCGGCACCGTGCTGTCGGCCTACTTCATCCTCGCGGCCAACTCCTGGATGCAGAACCCCGTCGGATACCGCTTCAACCCTGCGACCGGGCGCGCAGAGCTCACCGACTTCGGTGCAGTGCTGCTCAACAAGGTCCAGCTGGTGACGTTCCCGCACACCGTCATCAGCGCGTACATGGTCGGTGGCGCCTTCGTCATGGCGGTGGGTCTGTGGCACCTGCGCAAGGCGGACGTCGGCCAGAACGCCAGCATGTACCGCAAGGCCACTCGAGTCGGCGCCTGGTTCACGCTTGTCGCGGCCCTGGGTGTGATCGTCTCCGGCGACATCCAGGGCAAGATCATGACCGAGGTGCAGCCGATGAAGATGGCCGCTGCCGAGGCGCTCTATGACTCCGCGAACAGCCATGCACCGTTCTCGTTGTTGACGATCGGCTCATTGGACGGCAATCAGGAGAAGTTCGCCGTCAAGGTGCCGAGCCTGCTCAGCTTCCTGGCCACCGGTCGCACCGACGGCCCCGTCAAGGGCATCAACGAGATCAGGGCCCAGTACGAGAAGCAGTACGGCGCGGACGCGAAGGCCCGCGTGTTCGCCGACAGCTACACCCCGACCATCCCACTCACCTACTGGTCCTTCCGCCTCATGATCGGGCTCGGGATGGCGTGCGCCTTGATCGCCGCCGCCGTGTTGTGGTCAACCCGCCGCGACCGGATACCTCGCCACCGTCTGTGGTTCTGGGTGATCCTGGCCACGCCACTACTTCCGACGTTCGCCAACAGCTTTGGCTGGATCTTCACCGAGACGGGCCGACAGCCGTGGCTGGTCTTCGGCGTCATGACCACCGCCCACGGTGTCTCACCGAACGTGTCCGCGGGCGAGGTCTGGGCCTCGCTGATCACCCTCACCCTGCTGTATGCCGGCCTGGCCGTCATCGAGATGAAGCTGCTGCTGCAGTCCATCGTGGCCGGTGCACCGGAGTTCGTAGAGCCCGTTGACCCCGCCGATCGGGACGAGAACGCACCTCTCGTCTTCGCCTACTGACAACCGCCGACTGACAACCGCCGACTGACAACCGCCGACTGAGACACCGAGGGACATCATGGAGCTCACCACCGTCTGGTTCATCCTTATCGCCGTCCTGTGGACCGGCTACTTCGTCCTCGAGGGCTTCGACTTCGGTGTCGGCATGCTGATGCCGGTCCTCGGCCGAGGCGATCAGGGCGAGGCAAAGAAGCGTGTGCTACTGAACACGATCGGCCCGGTCTGGGACGGCAACGAGGTCTGGCTGCTCACGGCTGGCGGCGCGACGTTCGCAGCCTTCCCGCACTGGTACGCCACGATGTTCAGCGGTCTCTACCTGCCCCTGCTGATCATCCTTGTCGCTCTCATAGTGCGCGCGCTCGGCTTCGACTACCGCGGCAAGGTGGACGACCCGACCTGGCGCAAGCGCTGGGACGCCGCTATCTTCTTCGGCTCGGCGATCCCGGCCCTGCTCTGGGGAGTGGCCCTGACGAACGTCGTAATGGGCCTGCCGATCAACGCGGCCAAGGAGTACACGGGCAACCTGTTCACGCTCCTCAACCCGGTCGGGCTGCTCGGCGGGCTGACCACCGTGGCGCTTTTCCTCACCCACGGTGCGATCTTCATCGCGCTCAAGACCGAGGGCGATGTCAGGCACGAGGCGCGGCGGCTGGCGGTCAAGATCGG
>JAYSQM010000310.1:0-3393 GCA_043721575.1 Phycicoccus sp. | reverse complement strand
TCAAAGCTGAGCGGGTCGACCAGCTCAGCGATCCGCTCGCGAGCAGTCAGCTTGCCGGCGTCGTGCTGTTTGGCGTGGCGCTTCTCGCCACCTCCGGCGATGACCTCTTCACGGCGGGTGCGCAGTTCAGCGATCCGCTCCTGCATGGTCTTGGGCTTGGGTCGGGTGGGGTGCGTGGGCATGGCCGTACTCTTCCTCAGGCGGGCTTGACGGCGACGGAGTGCCGCTTGCCGTTGATGGTGATCTCGTACTTGACCGGGCCTCTTACGGGGCCGGTCTTGGGGTCGGTGGCAGCAGCAACACGCTCTGCCTCCATCTCGTCCGGGTCCCTGCCAACGTTCTTGGGGCCATCGGCACGGGTGCTGAAGAAGCCCGGCGCCACCTTCGGGAACATGGCGTAGGTCAACACGTCCTCGTCGGAGCCATCGAAACCGTCGATGGCCTCGGCCTCGGTGCGAAGGGCAGCCCATTCGGGGGCGATCAGGTCAGCCGGACGCTGCGTGATCGTCTCCTTGCCGGTCTGGGCCTTGGCCAAGGCGACAACGTCGGGATCCTTCTCGCCCATGGTGTAGCCGTAGTACCCGAGCATCAGGTCGGCGAACTCGGCGGTCATTACCTTGTAGGGGCCCATGATCACGTTGAACACGGCCTGAGTGCCCACGATCTGGCTGGATGGCGTGACCAACGGTGGGTAGCCGGCGTTCTTGCGGACCCGCGGCACCTCTTCGAGCACCTCACGCAACTGGTCGCCAGCACCCTGCGCCTTGAGCTGGGACTCCATGTTGGAGATCATGCCGCCGGGGATCTGGCTGTCGAAGATGTCGGTCTCGACGGTGAACGAGGACATGAACTGCGTGTAACGGGGCTTGATCTCGGCAAAGTGATCCTTGATCCTGCCCAGGCGCACCTTGTCGAGGTTGGCGATGTAGCCCGTGCCTTCCAGCATCTCCTGCAGTGACTCGGTGGGGTTGTGACCGGGCCCGAGCGACATCGAGCTGATGGCGGTGTCGACGACGTCCGCGCCAGCTTCGATGGCCTTCATCAGCGAGACCAAGGTGACCCCGGTGGTCGCGTGGCAGTGCACGTTGATCTGCATGCCGGGGATCTCGGCCTTGATGGCCGACACGATGTCGTAGGCCGGCTGCGGCTTGAGCAGTGCAGCCATATCTTTGAGGGCCAGGGAGTCGACGCCGAGATCAGCCAGCTCGCGGGCCTGGCGCACATAACCGTCGATCGTGTGCAAGGGGCTGGTGGTGTAACAGATGGTGCCCTGCGCGTGTTTGCCGGCCTTCTTGACAGCGGCAATGGCGCGCTCGACGTTGCGGGTGTCGTTCAGGGCGTCAAACACCCGGAAGACATCCATGCCGTTCTCGGCAGCCTTCTCGACGAAATGGTCAACAACGTCGTCGCCGTAGTGGCGGTATCCCAACAGGTTCTGGCCACGCAGAAGCATCTGCAGGCGGCTGTTGGGAAGGAGCGTGCGGAACGTTCGCAGGCGTTCCCAGGGGTCTTCGTTGAGGAACCGGATGCAGGCGTCGAAGGTGGCACCACCCCAGCACTCGACACTCCAGTACCCAGCGTTGTCGATGTCCTCACAGGCCCCCACCATGTCTTCCATGGCCATTCGGGTTGCCATCAGGCTCTGGTGCGCGTCCCGAAGGACGAGCTCTGTGACACCGATCTCTCGCTGCGTATCCACGTGGTCAAGTATGTCCCATCCCACGGCGCTCCCGTGACCGCCGAGACCCCGCGCAACCACCGCTGACCACACCCGTATGCCGACTCACAGACACGTCACCTGTCGTAACCCTGGACGTCGGCGATGAGCTGGACCGTGCCGCCCGATCCGTTGTAGATGCTGACCGTGCCGTCCGCGGCGATCTTGCTGATGACCAGGTTCGCCACAATCTGACCGGGCACGAAGTTGAGCGAGGACGAGCCGTTGGGGACGACGTCGGCCGCCGACACAAAGCCGGCGGCCTGTGGTGCGGCCACGGTCACGTTCAGCGCCACGGCGGTGGCACCCGCGGGCACCGGGGAGCCGCTGATCCCGGCCACCGCGACCTTGACAGTGCCCCTGGCCGGGACCGCGGTCCGGACCGGGTTGGTCGCGGTACCGACCCGAGTGTCCAGCAGCCGCACCGGATCGACGGGCGTGTAGTGGCCCAGTTCCGAGGGCGTGACGGCGACGGAAGGCGCCGAGGGCGGGCTGGTTCCGGCGGCGTTGGTGGCGGTGACCGTAAAGGTGTAGCTCGTGCCGTTGGTGAGGCCGGACATCACCGTCGACGTCGTCGTCCCGTTGGTGTTGGCCGTGGCCCCACCGGGACTGGCTGTCACGGTGTAGCCGCTGACCGGGCTGCCATTGACAGATGCCGCATTCCAGCTGATGGCCGCTTGCGCGTTGCCGCCAGTGGCCGACACTGCACCTGGGGCGCTCGGCGCCGTGGCGACCAACCGGAAGGCCATCGCGTCCACACCGATTTGCACGCTGGTAGAGCTGGGGTCGTTGTCACCGACATGGACCGAGATGGAACTGCCGGCCCGGGCCGTGTAGGTGCCCAGGCTCGTGTACCCCTTGATGGGCTGCTGGTTGACCACTTTGGTCGTCGTTCCGAAAGCGTCCCTGATGGTGTAGGGAGCATTCGCCGTCGCGTTTGTCGACGGGATGTTCGCTTCGACGTCGTACACCCCGGGCGAGAGCTGCGGGGACCACGTCGCGCCATTGGCCTCGGTCGATCCGTCGGAGTACGTCCAGTACGCAAGTCCCTTGAGCCCAGCCGGGGCCGCGGACCGCCAGTAGGCCATGGAACCGGTGAAGACGAAACCGTTGCCGCCGGGACCCACGACATTGGTGCCATAGTCCATCGGAACCGCGGTGCCCGCCACGTTGGCGTCAACCCAGTTGGAGTCAATGTTCACAGCTGCGCCGCCCCAGGTCTGGATGCCACCACCGGAGTACTGATGCAACCGCTGACGGCTACTCCAGTACACATCCGGAAAGCCCGGATAGCTGCTCGAGTCCGAGGTGATCTGGAGCTGGTTCCAGTGCGCGAACCAGACATAGTCCGGCGCGACGAACCCCGTCGACCCGACCGAGGCCGACATGTCCACCATCAGCGACCCGGAACTGCCGTAGGCGCCTGACTTGTACCCCAGACGGTGCAACTCGGCCGTCCACGCGGAGATGAATGTCATGACCCCTTGCGAGCACCCGGCTACTGAAGAGCTGTAGGACTCCATGTCGTAGTAGATCGGCGTCCCCGAACTCAGGCCGAAGAACTGCGCCCGGGAAACGGCGTCATCTGCACTGGCGGTTCCCTGCGACGCGGCCTGCGACGCGGTGATGGTGGCCATGTTCACCGCGCAAGGAGCCTGGACCCCGACATAGATCGG
>JAYSQM010000309.1:0-8589 GCA_043721575.1 Phycicoccus sp. | reverse complement strand
TGGAGCCGCGCGGGTGGCCGACCTGGCCGCACTCGGCATACCCGCGAAGATCCTCGCGAGCGCGGCAGGCGTGGGCGGGGCTGCGTCAGGACTTCACCGCGACGGTGAGTGGCTGGTCACCCCTGAGCAGTGGGAGCAGTGGGTGAGCGACCTCACAGCTGCCGTGGACGCCAACACCGTTGCCAGCCCACTCGATCCGGGGCTCAGCCTCGAAGCAGCGAGGCGTGCCTGCGGTCTGCCCGACGTCCGTCTCGTCGCAGCTGTGGCCCGCGACGCGCGGCTGCAGTTCGAGGTCGGGCGCGTGTCCCGGCCGGGCGCCACCCCCTCCTTCGGTCCCGTCGAGGCGGGCCTTCGGGCTCTCGAGTCTCGCCTGCGGGAGAGATCGTTCGACGCTCCGGAGCGTCCGGACCTGCAGCGGTGGGGCCTCGGCGCGCGCGAGCTCGCCGCAGCGGAGCGGGCCGGGCGGATCCTCCGGCTGGCCGACGACGTCGTCCTGCTGCCGGTGACCCCGGCCCTCGCGATGCGGGTACTGGCGACGCTGCCCCAGCCGTTCACGACCAGCGCGGCGAGACAGGTGCTGGCCACGACCCGGCGGGTCGCCATACCGCTGCTCGAACACCTCGATGCCCGCGGTTGGACCCGGCGCCTGGACGCGGGCCGTCGCGAGGTTCGCAGCTCATGGCCTCGTACGCCGTAGGCCGACTTCCGACAGGTCCGACTATCAGTTCGCGAGTCGTGTGCTTCAAAGCGAAGCCAACCGACTGGGGCATCCCAGGATCGTCAACCGAACCGCATCGGGGGTATGCGGTGCCGGTCAACGTGGTCGTACATGAACACGGCGAGGTAGTGGGGGGATCCTGGTCGGGGTCGGGGTCGGGGTCCAGGGCTAGGTGTGGGCTAGGTGCAGGGCTGGCCAGGCGGCGCGGGCGAGCCTGTCGGCCGCCATCGAGAGCATCGCGTGGATCAGCGAGGCCAGGAGAGTTCGAGAGTTCGGCGATTCATGGCCCGCGATCTGGTCGGTCCGCAATCGCATTGCACACGGCTACATCCATGTCGACGACCGGATCATCCACGCCACGGTGAACGAGGATCTGCCGGAGTTCGAGGGGGTGCTGGAACGCCGATACGCGCCCTCGGTGCCGCTGCCGACGATGGCGGTCCGCCCGGATGACCGGTACGGGCCCGTGGCCGGGTCCATGCCGAAGATGCCCAAGGAGCCGTATGCCGCGAAGGCGGCGGCTGGGCGCGAATGGGGCCCCGGGTGTCGCCGCTGCCACCACCGTGGCCCTCGCACGGCCGTGCTGACAGCGCTCGCGAGGGAAAGGCCAACTGACACCAATCCGCTCGCTCCTTGTCTCCGAACCATGTTTGAGGTGAGGCCACCGGGGGTATCACTGCCCCAGGCGGTCTCTGCTCAAGGCGACCACCTGCACAGGGGTGCGCGGCCGGTTCTTTCATGAACGATGTGATTCGGAAGGGAAGAAATCATGAGTCAAGCAACTCGGCGCGGGTTCCTGGCGGCAGCCGGGGTCGGTGCGGCGGCAGTCGGCGTCGCGAGTCTCGCGCCCGCGGCTTTCGCCAGCACGGGGGCACCCGTCCACGAAGGCAACGGCACCCAGGAACCGCTGGTGGCGTACCTGCGGGACGTCCGATCCGGCGAGCTTTCGATCATGGTCGGCGAGCGGGAGACGGTCGTTCACGATCGCGACCTCGCAGCCCGCATCTCGCACGCAGCGGGGATGTGACCCATGTCATCCCACCGCGAGGCGCCCGAGATCTCCAAGGACCCGGTCGCCGACAACACCGACGTCTACGCCTTCGTCAGCCCGGACCGCCCTGACAGCGTCACGCTGATCGCCAACTTCATCCCCTTGCAGAAGCCAGACGGTGGACCAAACTTCTACGAGTTCGGCGACGACGTGCTCTACGAGATCCGTATCTCGAACCGCGGCACGGCCCAGAGTGACGTCACGTATCAGTTCCGGTTCGAGACAAAGATCCGCAACAAGGAGACGTTCCTCTACAACACCGGGCCGATCACCTCGATCACCGACCAAGCATGGAACCGGCCGCAGTACTACTCGGTCACCAGGGTCACCCCGGAGGGTGGCGCGCAGCGGCTCGGAACGAGGCTCACCGTCCCGCCGGTCAACATCGGACCGCGCAGTACGCCCAACTACGCGCGCTTCACTGCCGAGGCGGTGCACTCCCTGGTCGGTGGCCGAAAGGTATTTGCCGGGCAGCGGGCCGAGGGCTTCCACGTCGACCTCGGCAGCATCTTCGACCTGGGAACCCTCAGGCCGTTCCAGATGGCGCACCTGATCCCGTCGGCGGCCGCCGTCGGCGTCAACGGCACCCAGGCCCTGAACGTCCACAGCATCGCCCTTCAGGTTCCCATTACCGACCTGACCCGCGATGGTGCATCGCCCGGCGACGTTATGGCGCCCGAGTCGGTGATCGGGGTGTGGGCCACGGCCAGCCGACAGAAGTCCCGCCTGTTCGACGCCGAGGCCGGTCGGACGGTGTGGCACGGGCCCTGGCAACAGGTCTCCCGCCTGGGCAACCCGCTGTTCAACGAGGTCATTACCCCGATGGCGCAGAAGGACCGGTGGAACGCCGAAAGTCCGGCCGACGACCAGAGATTCGCCAAGTACGTCGCGAATCCCGAGCTCGCCCGGTTACTGCCGGTGCTCTACCCGGGCGTCTTCCCCAAGCTGGCGGCCTATGCCAAGCCCAGAGCGGACCTGCTCGCGATCTTGCTGACCGGCATACCGTCCGGCGTCGTCCCCGGGTTCCAGAACTTCACCGGGTCGACCCAGGCCGACATGCTTCGGCTCAACGTGGCCATCCCGCCGGCGTCCAGCCCCAACGTGCTCGGGCTGATCGGCGGCGACGCCGCGGGGTTCCCCAACGGTCGCAGGGTGATCGACGACGTCGTCACGGTCGAGCTTCGGGCCGTGGCCGGTGCCACGATCCCGCTCGTCGACCCTTCGTTCACCCCTGACGGCGCCGCCAGCGCAGTCACGGACGGCACCACCAACACCAACTCCGCCTACTTGCAGAGCTTCCCCTACCTCGGGACCCCTGCCGGCGGTTACCAGACCACGCCGGGGACCCCCGCGACGTGACCGACCGGGCTGGCGGCCACCCACATCTTTGGGGGTGCCCGCCAGCCACACGGCCGGACGGAGATACTGATGGCCGAGACCGTTGTGCCACCTGAGAACCCGTACGCCGGACAGGGGGCCGTCCTGCTCGACATCGGCGGCAACGTGGGTGCCCTGATGGTGGACCTGCAGGCAGATATGGCGGGTGTCGAGGTCGGCATCCTGCCGACCGGGACGCCGCGCGGGCACCACCGCGTCCACGGGCACAGCCACGACCAGGACCACGACCACGACCACGCGCACCATCAGCCACACGTTGCCGTGGTCGCCCGGCCCACTGCTGCGGGCGTTCGTCATTCGCTGGTCTATCCGGAGCTGGTCGAGGGGACGTACGACCTGTTCGTCATGCCGGATGGGCCGGTCATGCTGACGGTCGCGGTCGCCGGGGGAGCGATCAGCTCCGTTTCCTGGCCGGGTTGACCTTGGCCGTCGTGCCCCTGGGTGAGCGCGAGACTTCCTTGCGTGCGGCTGTCGGGCTCGGTGCGGCCAACGTCCGTGCAGTGACGTCCTCCTGGGCCAGTCGCCTCAGGGCGTTCAGCACAGGATCGAGCAGTATGGCACCGACCGCAGCCTCCGGGGCGGCCTGGCCCGGGCTCGTGCCCGACCACTGGTTGACCTCCGTGACTGCCACCTGGCGCACTGTTTCGGCGTAGCGGTCCAGCGCCTTGTCATCAAGGGGCAGGCCGGCGGCTCGGGCGTGGGTCAGGGCGCGCTCGAGATCCTTGCGGGCCGGTGAGCTCTGGCTGACCTTCCAGTTCTGGCTGCGGACGAGACGGTTGGCGGCGGCGGTATGTCCCACCCGCGTGGCGCGCGGGTCCGCCGCCAACATCTGGGTCGCCCCGCTGAGCTGGGCCCAGGTGCGTGGTGGGGCGTCGACCAGGGCCAGGACCTCTTCGACCCGCCCGATCGACATGCCGTCGCCCTCGACCAGCGCACGGATGAGGCGAACGCGCGCGACGGGCGTGTCGTCATACAGCGAGGTTGTTGCAGTCACAGGGGTTCCGGGGTGCAACAGGCCGCGGCGCAGGGAGTACTGGACCGTCGCCTTGGTGACTCCTGCGGGTCGGGTGAGCTGCGCGACCTTCACGGGGATCCTCAGGAGAGTTGGGGAGCCTTGTCCCGACGCAGGATCTCGGTGAGCTTGTTGGCCCCGGCGACCACGGTCGCCGCGTGCAGGCGACCGGGTTGACGGGAGACGCGCTCGATCGAACCCGAGATGGAGACTGCGGCCACGACCCGACCGGATGGGCCGCGAACCGGCGCGGACACCGAGGCGACACCGACTTCGCGCTCACTGACGCTCTGGGCCCAGCCCCGGCGCCGGACGCCGGACAAGGTGGTGGCGGTGAACTTCGCGCCGTGGAGCCCGCGGTGCAGGCGGTCCGGTTCCTCCCACGCGAGCAGGACCTGCGCTGCGGAACCGGCGAGCATGGACAGGCTGGCACCGACCGGGATCGAGTCGCGCAGGCCCATGGGCCGCTCGGCCGCTGCCACGCAGATGCGCTGGTCGCCCTGGCGGCGAAAGAGCTGGGCGCTCTCGTGGGTGTGGTCGCGCAGGGCGCCCAGGACGGGCCCGGCGGCGGCCAGTAGGCGGTCCTCGCCGGCGGCTGCGGCGAGCTCGCCGAGACGGGGACCCAGGACGAAACGACCCTGCATGTCACGCGACACGAGGCGGTGGTGCTCGAGGGCGACGGCGAGACGATGCGCGGTCGGACGAGCCAGTCCCGTGGCGCCGACGAGCTGCGCCAGGGTCGAGGGCCCGGCTTCGAGGGCGCCCAGCACCATCGCGGCCTTGTCCAGAACGCCGACTCCGCTAGTATTGTCCATGCACTGATATTGCCGTCTCAGAGCCTGAGACGCAAGTTCATCGCCTGAAATTCTGCGCGAACCTCGCAGAAGCGAGGTCACCAGGATCTGATCCGCCCGGCATCACGAAGGAGTTGGTCATGGCAGGCACGCTGGCCGAGAAGGTATGGGACGCGCACGTGGTGCGTCGGGCCGAGGGTGAGCCCGACCTGCTGTACATCGACCTCCACCTGCTGCACGAGGTGACCAGCCCGCAGGCGTTCGACGGGCTGCGACTGGCCGACCGTGTGGTGCGCCGTCCCGACCTGACCCTGGCCACCGAGGATCACAACGTCCCGACGACTCCGGGACCCATCACCGACCTGGTGAGCAGGACCCAGGTCGAGACACTGCGACGCAACTGCGCCGAGTTCGGCGTCAGGCTGTTCCAGATGGGCGACGTCGACCAGGGCATCGTCCACGTCATCAGCCCGCAGCTCGGCCTGACCCAACCCGGCATGACCATCGTCTGCGGTGACAGCCATACGTCCACACACGGTGCCTTTGGGGCGCTGGCCTTCGGGATCGGGACCAGCGAGGTCGAGCATGTCCTGGCCACGCAGTCGTTGCCACTGACGCCCTTTCAGACTCTCGCAGTCACCGTTGATGGTGAGCTGCCCGAGGGTGTGACGGCCAAGGACATCGTCCTCGCCGTCATTGCCAAGATCGGCACCGGAGGCGGTCAGGGCTACGTGATCGAGTTCCGGGGAACCGCGATCCAGGCGCTCTCCATGGAAGGCCGGATGACGGTGTGCAACATGTCGATCGAGGCCGGCGCGCGCGCCGGCATGATCGCTCCCGACCAGACCACCTTTGACTACCTGCAGGGCCGCCCGCACGCTCCGACCGGCGCCCGCTGGGACGCCGCAGTCGCGCAGTGGTCGACTCTGCGAAGCGACGACGACGCCGTCTTTGACGCCGAGGTCCACCTTGACGCCGCCGAGCTGGCGCCGTTCGTCACCTGGGGGACCAACCCGGGCCAGGGCCTGCCGCTGTCCGCCAGCGTCCCCGATCCCGAGTCCTTCGCCGACGAGTCCGACAAGGCAAACGCCAAGCGGGCCCTGGAGTACATGGGCCTGACCGCCGGCACCCCGCTCAAGGAGATCCGGGTCGACACCGTGTTCGTCGGCTCCTGCACCAACGGCCGGATCGAGGACCTGCGCGCCGCGGCTGCGGTCATCAAGGGTCACAAGGTCGCGCAGGGCGTGCGAATGCTCGTCGTTCCGGGCTCGACCCGGGTGCGCCTGCAGGCAGAGGCCGAGGGCCTGGACAAGGTGTTCAGCGAGGCGGGTGCGGAATGGCGCCTGGCCGGATGCTCGATGTGCCTGGGGATGAACCCCGACCAGCTGGCACAGGGGGAGCGCAGCGCGTCGACCTCCAACCGCAACTTCGAAGGCCGACAGGGCAAGGGCGGTCGCACCCACCTGGTCAGCCCACTCGTGGCAGCGGCCACCGCCCTGCGCGGCACCCTGTCCAGTCCAGCTGATCTCTGAAGCCCTTCAGGACTACCAGAACCGAGGAAACATCGACATGGACAAGTTCACGACCCACACCGGTGTCGGTGTGCCGCTGCGCCGCAGCAACGTCGACACGGACCAGATCATCCCGGCCGAGTACCTCAAGCGCGTGACGCGCACCGGCTTCGAGGATGGCCTGTTCGCGACGTGGCGCAAGGACGAGACGTTCATCCTCAACAACCCGCTGTATGCCGCCGGGTCCGTCCTGGTCGCCGGTCCCGACTTCGGGACGGGATCCTCTCGTGAGCACGCGGTGTGGGCCTTGATGAACTACGGGTTCCGGGTTGTCATTGCTTCGCGCTTTGCCGACATCTTCCGGGGAAACAGCGGTAAGCAGGGGCTGCTCACGGCTCAGGCGAGCCAGGGTGACGTCGAGCTTCTCTGGAAGCTGCTCGAGAACGAGCCGGGCGCCGAGGTCACCGTGGACCTCCAGTCCAGGACCATCACGGCGAAGGGCGTCGTGGCGTCCTTTGAGCTGGATGGGTACACCCGCTGGCGGTTGCTCGAGGGACTGGACGACATCGGTCTGACGTTGCGCCACGAGGCCGAGGTAACCACCTTCGAGGCGAAGCGGCCAAGCTACAAGCCGACCACGATTGACGCCTGACACGCCGCCTGACACGCCGCCTGACACGCCGCCTGACACGCCGCGCGGGGCCCTGACCGCGCGCCGGTAAGAAATTTCTCGCGATGGGTTGGCCGCGGTCTGTGCGTACCTCATCGGCGTCATCGGGGGTGGACTGTGGTAGCGGCTCGACGCCGTCGAGCATATTGACGGCGCGGTTGCCGGCGGCGAATAGTGTTGTGAAGAATAGAGGTTCATCATGCATCGCCGACCGTTGGCAGCCGGCCACGATGGTGGATGATCTGCGAGAGGCAGCTCACGGCATGCGTGCTCAGGAGGGACAAGAGGGTCCAAATACGTTGCGACACAACGATTCCAAGGGCCCCGGTGGTGGACTCTGACTGGTTGTGGCCCTAACGTCGTCCTCAAGTCGGGCGATGGCCCGGCCGCCCAAATTCGTCGGGCAAGGGGCTCGGCGAACATTTTCCTCAGGAGGGGAAGACGTGAACAAGGGACAACTGATCGAAGCCCTCGAGAGTCGGCTCGGTGGCAAGAAGGCTGCGGCCGACGCTGTCGAAGCGGTACTCGACGTCATCATCCGCGAGGTCGCCAAGGGTAGCAAGGTCGGCATCACCGGCTTCGGCACCTTCGAGCGTGCTGCTCGTGCGGCGCGAACTGGCCGCAACCCGCGCACCGGCGCGAGCGTAAAGATCAAGAAGACTGCCGTCCCGAAGTTCAAGGCCGGCACTGCATTCCGCACCGTGGTTGCCGACCCCCGTCGGCTCCCCAAGACCGCTGCTGCTGGCGCCCGGGCCGCTGTTGGCACGGGCACCACCGTGGCCAAGGCTGTCGTGAAGAAGGTTGTCGTGAAGAAGGCTGCACCGGCGAAGGCTGTCGTGAAGAAGGCTGTCGTGAAGAAGGCTGCGGCCAAGAAGGTCGCTCCTGCGAAGGTCGCGGTCAAGAAGGTCGCTCCAGCGAAGGCTGCGCCTACTAAGGTCGCGGTCAAGAAGGTCGCGGTCAAGAAGGTCGCTCCGGCCAAGACTGCCGCGAAGAAGGCGGCACCTGCTAAGGCTGCCGTCAAGAAGGCGGCACCTGCTAGGGCTGCGGTCAAGAAGGCAGCACCGGCGAAGGCTGCAGTCAAGAAGGCTGCCGTCAAGAAGGCCTGACGCACGTCGCATCACAAGCAAGGGTCGGCACCTGTTGGTGCCGACCCTTGCTTGTGTTCGCCATGGTGTCGCCCTGGTCAAGATCCTGACCGTCGACCGCGTCAGACCACGGCACGGGTGAAGTCCAAGTGCGCGGCGCCAAGAACCTCGTCTCGCGTCTGCTCGAGCTAACACCGTGTCAAGATCGACTTGACTGACCAGGACGGTGAGCTGCTGCTGGACCCTACGAACGTGGATGAGGCGCCCGGGCTCCACACCGCGATCTAGGCAGCTTGCCCGTGCCATCCCGCAAACCTAGAGGCGCAGGATTGAAGGGATGGTCTGATTCT
>JAYSQM010000308.1:0-3223 GCA_043721575.1 Phycicoccus sp. | reverse complement strand
TGCCGGTGACACCCTGGGCCGTCGATCATGAGGGACGCGGACCAGCATGGTCTAACTCGCTATTCGAAGACAATGCCGAGTTCGGTCTTGGCTTTCGATTGGCCGCCGATAAACATCTGGCGCTTGCCCGCGCGTTGTTGGCACAATTGACGCCGGTCGTTGGAGAAGAACTGGCGGCAGGCCTCCTCAATGCACCACAGATTCACGAATTTGAACTACGTGCACAACGCATCCGGGTCGCTGAACTCAAGACCCGGCTGCTCAAGATCGACAGCGAGCCCGCTCGCAATCTGCTCTCCGTGGTTGACCATCTGGTGCGGCGGAGCATCTGGATCGTCGGCGGCGATGGCTGGGCCTATGACATCGGTTTCGGCGGGCTCGACCACGTCATGGCCACCGGACGCAACGTCAATATCCTGGTGCTCAACACCGAAGTCTATTCCAACACCGGCGGCCAGGCCTCGAAGGCGACCCCGCGTGGGGCTTCGGCCAAGTTCGCGGCGTCGGGCAAGTCCTCGGCGAAGAAGGACCTCGGCGCGATCGCCCAGACCTACGGGAACGTCTACGTCGCGCAGGTCGCGATCGGCGGGAACGAGCAGCAGGCGGTTCGGGCCCTACTCGAGGCGCAGGCCTGGCCCGGCGTCTCAGTGGTCATCGCCTACAGCACCTGTATCGCCCACGGGATCGAGATGTCGACCTCGATGACGCACCAGAAGACCGCGGTGGCGAGCGGCTACTGGCCGCTCTTCCGGTTCCGCCCGAGCGAGGAGGCTGGCGGCCACCCGTTCAAGCTCGACTCGAAGAAACCGACCGTGCCGTTGCGCGGCTTCGCCCTCGCCGAGACCCGGTTCTCGATGCTGGCCCGTAGCGACAAGGAGCACAGCGAGCACCTGCTCGCCCTCGCCCAGGAGGACGCCGACGAGCGGTGGCGGCTCTACTCGCAGCTGGCCGGGATGGAGCGGACGGTGCCGCACGAGCAGGTCCTTGGGGAGACGGTCGGGGCCATCGTCACGGAGCCGGACATTGCGGTGCCGAAGGTGCCGGAGAAGTAGGACGACGCGGTAGTGGGAACGACGAGAGGTTGTCGGCTGACATGATTGTGTGTGCACCAGTGACGAGTGAGGGCATGATCGACCCCCGTTGGGGCCGGGCCGACTGGGTCGCGGTGGCCGACGTGGTCGACGGCGAGGTCGTGAGCTGGCGGGAGGTCGAGGTCTCCTGGAGCCGGCTGCACGACGAGGGCACACCGGGCTCGCACCACGCCCGGGTGGTCAGGTTCCTGCGCGAGCAGCATGTCGAGGCCGTGGTCGCCAACCACATCGGCGACGGCATGCTGCGGATGATGGACACGATGGGCCTGCCGGTGCACCTGGGCGCCGCCGGGGACGCCTGGGCAGCCGTGCGGGCCGTGAGCAGGGGGCTCTGAGGTCGATGCCGAGCCAGGACCCCCTCCATCGCAGAACCGGCTGAGGCGATGGCCTCAAGGCCGCCGGAAGAATTTGCCGGTAGTCGCTGGCAACCGACGAGGACGGTCACCGCCCCGTCGCAGCCAACGGGTTCCGTGACCGGGATCGTGTCCGCCGCCACGCTGACCACGACCGACCTGCTACGTGAACTGGGCGTAGCCGCCGACGTGGGCCTGTCCGGCGTCGAGGTCGAGCGGCGGCAGGCGCAGTACGGTCCCAACGCGGTCTCCTCACACCGAGCCCGGTTGCTGCCAGTGCTTTGGCACCAGTTGCGCTCGCCCCTGCTTGTGCTGCTGCTGACCGCCGCCATTGCGTCATACTTTGTCGGCGAACGCAGCGCCGCCGTCATCATTGGCGTGATCGTCGCACTGTCGGTCGGGCTCGGCTTCTTCAACGAGTACCGGGCCGAGAGGGCCGCCGAGGCGCTGCATTCCCAGATCAGCCACCACACGGTGGCCATCCGCGACGGGCGACCGACCACGGTGGACGTCACCACCCTGGTGCCCGGCGATCTGGTCGAGCTGCGGCTTGGCGGGATCGTCCCAGCCGACATCCGGCTGCTCGAGGTCACCGGCCTGGAGTGCGATGAGTCGGTCCTGACCGGCGAGTCGCTGCCCGTCGAGAAGAGCACCACCCCCGTGCCGCAGGGAACCATCCTGGCCGAGCTGTCCGGGTGCGCCCTGATGGGCACTGTGGTGCACGGCGGCAGCGCCCGAGGGATGGTGCTGACCACCGGGGCCCGCACCGAGTTCGGCAAGATCGCCACGGGCCTGAGCACGCACCAGCTCGACACCGAGTTCCAGGTCGGGCTGCGCCGGTTCTCGATGCTGCTGGTGTATGTCGCCGGCGCGTTGACCTCGTCGATCTTCGTGATCAACGTGGCACTACACAAACCCATCCTGGATGCGCTGTTGTTCTCGCTGGCCATCGCCGTCGGTATCACGCCGCAGCTGCTGCCCGCGGTCGTGTCCACCAGCCTCGCGGCGGGGTCGCGGCGGATGAGTCGTCGCAAGGTGCTGGTCAAACGGCTGGTGTGCATTGAGGACCTCGGCGACGTCGACGTGTTGTTCACCGACAAGACCGGCACCCTGACCCGTGGTCGTATCGACTTCATGCGTGCCATTGCGGCGGGTGACGACGCGCCCGGTGCGGTGCTGCGGTGGGGGCTCTTGTGCACCGAGAGCACGGCACAGGACCCGCATGCCGTTGGCGGGAACCCCCTGGATCAGGCGTTGTGGGAGTCCACTGCGGCCGCCGGCGAGCGGGCCCGGCTGGCCGGGTACACACGGCTCGCGGTGCTCCCGTTTGACCACGAGCGCCGCATGGTCTCCGTCGTCGTTCGCGACCCGGCAGGCCAGCTGACCTTGGTCACCAAAGGCGCACCGGAGACCGTGCTGGAACGCTGCGTCGATGTGCCCGCGAGCGCTCGGGACGCGCTGGAGGCGGAGTTCGCGGCCGGCAACCGGGTCGTGGCCGTGGCCGCGCGCCCTGCCGACGGAGCGCGCCCGCCGACGGCCGAGGACGAGAGGGGCCTGCGCCTTGTCGGGCTGCTGGTGTTCCTCGACCCGCCCAAGCAGGACGCGGCCGAGGCACTGCGCCGGCTGGCCAGCCTTGGCATCGAGGTCAAGGTCGTCACCGGCGACAACCCCGCGGTCGCAGTCAAGGTCTGCCGCGATCTCGGCCTGGACAAGGGCGGCGCGCTGACCGGCGCTGACATCGACGTCCTCGATGACTCCCAGCTGGCCGCGGCGATCGCG
>JAYSQM010000307.1:0-7849 GCA_043721575.1 Phycicoccus sp. | reverse complement strand
GGCTACCGGCCCGACCTGGAGAGCGTTCCTGGGCATGATCCGATCCCCATCTACCGGGACCGGCTGCTCGAGACCGGAGTACTCACCGATGGTCAGTATCAGGCGATGCAGGCATCCGCGGCCGAGCAGGTCGAAGACGCCATCGACTTCGCCAAGAACTCCCCCACGCCCGACCCGCTGGATCATCTCAGCTATGTCTTCTCCGAAGGAGTGAACTCATGACCGCCACGCTGCACAGCAACGACCCGTCGCTCGCGCTGGCAACAGAGCCGGATGCCGGTAGGCGCAGGCTCTCCACCGCGAAGGCCATCCAGGAGGCGATCAGCCAGCGCATGGTGCGCGACGAGTCCGTCTTCGTGATGGGCGAGGACGTCGGCCCGTACGGCGGTATCTTCTCCTCCACCACCGGGCTCATCGACCGCTTCGGCCCCCAACGCATAATCGACACGCCGATCTCGGAGACCGCGTTCATCGGCCTGGGCATCGGCGCAGCCGTGGAGGGTATGCGACCCATCGTCGAGCTCATGTTCGCCGACTTCTTCGGCGTGTGCATGGACCAGATCTACAACCACATGGCCAAGATCCACTACGAGTCGGGCGGCAACGTGCGTGTGCCGATGGTGCTCATGACGGCGACCGGCGGTGGGTACTCCGACGGAGCGCAGCATTCGCAGTGCCTGTGGGGCACGTTCGCGCATCTGCCGGGGATGAAGGTCGTGGTTCCGTCCAATCCGTACGACGCGAAGGGCCTCATGACCGCCGCCATCGAGAGCGACGACCCGGTCGTCTTCATGTTCCACAAGGGCATCATGGGTCTGGGCTGGATGGCCAAGAACAAGCGCTCCATCGGTGCAGTACCCGAGCAGGAGTACATCGTGCCGATCGGCAAGGCACGTGTCGCGCGCGAGGGCACGGATGTCACGATCGTGACGCTCTCCCTGTCGGTACACCACAGCCTGGATGTCGCCGAGAAGCTGGAGTCGGAGGGGATCAGCGTCGAGGTGATCGACCTGCGGAGCCTCGTTCCGCTCGATCGGGAGGCGATCGTGCGCTCCGTCTCCAAGACTGGCCGCCTCATCGTGGTCGACGAGGACTACCAGTCGTTCGGGCTCTCCGGTGAGGTCATCGCAGTCGTCGCCGAGCACGATCCGACCCTGCTCAAGCGGGTGTCGCGGGTGTGCGTGCCCGACGTTCCCATCCCCTACGCGCGCGAGCTCGAGTATGCGGTGCTCCCCACGCCAGCACGCATCGAGGCGGCCGTGCGCGACGCCGTCGCGACATGACCGATGTGCTGTTTCCCCTGATGTCGGGGGCCGAGGATGCGACCGGCGTACTTGTCACCTGGTTCGTCGAATCCGGCGACGAGGTGACACCGGGGACTCTCATCGCCGAGGTCGCGATGGACAAGGTCGATGCGGAGGTTTATCCCGAGACGTCCGGGGTGATCACCCTGCTCGTGGAGGAGGGAAAGGAGATCGCGCAGGGTGCGGTGATCGCGCAGGTCACCTGACCCTGCGGGACTGGACGTGCGGCCGCCAGGTTCGATCAAAGTCGCAGTCGGCTGCCGTATCCCCTGCCAGCCGGTGGGCGTCAGCGCGTGATAATCACCTTGAGGGCCTTCGTCTCCGCCGCGCGGCCGAAGGTGTCATAGGCGTCCAGAATGGTGTCGAACGTGAACCGGTGGCTCACGAACTTCTCGGGTGCGAGCTTCCCCTGGGCGACGAGCTTGAGCAGCATCGGCGTGGTGGTCGCGCTCACCAGGCCGGTGGTGATCGCGACGTCCTTGATCCACAGCTCCTGGAGCTTCAGCTCCACGGACTTCCCGTGCACACCCACGTTGGCCGCCGTCCCGCCGGGGCGGATGATGTCGATGGCCATCTCGAAGGTCTGCGGCACGCCCACGGCTTCGATCGCGACGTCCACGCCCAGGCCATCTGTCATGGCCAGTACGTCGTCCTTCCAGCCCGCGCCGCCGCTGTTGACGGCGTCGGTGGCCCCGAAGCCCTTGGCCTGCTCGAGCCGGTTGTCGTCGAGGTCGACGGCGATGATGCGGGAGGCGCCGTAGAAACCGGCGGTCATCATCGCCGACAGGCCCACCGGTCCGGCGCCGATGACGGCGACGACGTCGCCGGGCTTGACGCGGCCGTTCCGCACCCCGATCTCGAAGCCCGTGGGCAGGATGTCGGAGAGCATGACGGCGGCCTCGTCGCTGACGCCCTCGGGCAGCTTGTGCAGGGAGCTCTCGGCGAAGGGCACGCGGACGTACTCCGCCTGGGTGCCGTCGATGAGGTGGCCGAAGATCCAGCCGATCCCCGAGGTGCCCTCATCGTTCAGGCAGTGCGAGGGGAGCTGTTGGTGGCAGTAGGAACACGAGCCGCACGAGGTGATGCAGGAGATGATCACGCGGTCGCCTACGGCGAGCTTGCTCACCGCCGAGCCGACCTCGATGATTGTTCCGACGCCTTCGTGCCCGAGGATCCGTCCGTCGGTCACCCCCGGGACGTCCCCCTTGAGGATGTGAAGGTCGGTGCCGCAGATCGTGGTCGTGTCCACCTGCACGATCACGTCAGTGGGGTCAATGAGCTGAGGGTCGGGTACTTCCTCCCACGCCTTCTGACCAGGTCCGTGGTACACCAGAGCTTTCATGGGGACGACCTCCTTGTCGCCACGCGCCTGGGCCGGACGGCCAGGTCCGCGGGTGCGCTTTGCAGCACGTCCATCCTCCGGCCGGGACCACCCGCCCCACAGGGACGATGGTCCCGAGTGTTGCGGAGTCACGACATCAGCTCACGGCCTGACCACGCCATAGGTCGATGTCGCCCTCGACCGCATGGTTGTCGATCTCGGTCAGTTCCTGCGCGCTGAAATCGAGGTTGTTCAGCGCAGCGATGTTCTGTTCCAGCTGCTTGACCGACGAAGCACCGATCAGGACTGAGGAAACTCGCTCGTCGCGGGCTACCCAGGCAAGCGCCAGCTGGGCCAGCGACTGGCCACGGCGCCCCGCGATCTCGTTCAGCGCGCGGATATGTGTGAGGTTCTGCTCAGTCAGCAGGTCCTTGGACAGTGATGAGTTCTCGGCCATCCGCGAGTCGGACGGAATACCCTTGAGGTACTTGTCGGTCAACATCCCTTGCGCCAGCGGAGAAAACGCGATGCACCCGGCGCCGACCTCTTCCAGGGTGTCGAGCAGGCCACCTTCGACCCAGCGGTTGAGCATCGAGTAGGACGGCTGGTGGATGAACAGCGGCGTACCGAGTTCGGTCAGGATCCGAGCCGCCTCGGCCGTCCGCTCCGGAGAGTACGACGAAATCCCCGCGTACAACGCCTTGCCCGAGCGAACTGCAGCGTCCAGCGCTCCCATGGTCTCTTCGAGCGGGGTCTGCGGGTCAGGTCGGTGCGAGTAGAAGACATCGACGTAGTCGACACCCATTCGCCTCAGTGACTGGTCCAGGCTCGCCAGCAGATACTTGCGCGAGCCGAACTCCCCGTATGGGCCCGGCCACATGTCCCAGCCGGCCTTGGTGGACAAAAAGAGCTCGTCGCGGTAGGGCAGGAAATCCTGCTTCAGGATTGTTCCGAAGTTGGCCTCGGCTGAGCCGTACGGCGGACCGTAGTTGTTGGCCAGGTCGATGTGACAGACACCGAGGTCGAAGGCGCGGCGCAGTATCGCCCTCTGGGAATCCAGCGGCCGGTCGTCCCCAAAGTTGTGCCATAACCCCAATGAGATAAGGGGAAGCTTGATTCCGCTGCGTCCCACTCGGCGGTAGGCCATCGATTCGTAGCGGTCCTGGGATGCGACGTAAGTCATGAAACCCATTCTTGCAGAGGCAATGACGTGATCTCCCTGGCGGTATGGCGACGTCCGCAGCTGCGGGAGCGTTGAGCGGCGCCGTACCGCGAATCGCGAATCTCATCCATCGTCGACACGCAGGAGGGCGTACTGTCGAACCTGCGGAGCTAGCCAAGCTGACAACCAGGAGCAACCATGGCCGACAAGTCGCCTCGACAACACATGTCCAAGAAGGCAGGCAAGCCTCTCAAGGAAAAACGCGCCGAAAAGCACGCGAAGTCGGACGCAAAGAACAAGATCGAGATCGTGTCACCCGGCAAGAAGCACTGAATCTCGGGCCCCAGAATCGCGTTCCGGTGTGCGTGAGCACCTGGAGTCGAACGGCGTCGCGCTCGAGATGTGTTCCGACGTGGAACGTCGGGTTCTGCCGCGGACAGCATGGGTTGTTGACACGATGACGAGGGGCCGCGACCGCTTGATCGGCGCCCTATCCAGCAGCTGCCCGAACCCGAAAGGAACAGCAGGTTGATCTTCATCGTCGTCAAGTTCCCCGTACTCCCGGACCGGAGCGAAGAGTGGCTCTCGCTGGTCGCGGACTTCACCACATCCACCCGCGCCGAGGCGGGCAACATCTTCTTCGAGTGGTCAAGGAGTGTTGACAACCCCAACCACTTCGTCCTCGTCGAGGCGTTCAGGGACCGCGAAGCAGGAGAGGCGCACGTGAACACCGCCCACTTCAAGGCAGCCATGGCCTCGATGCCTGACGCGATCTCGGACCCGCCGGAAATCGTCAACGTCGAGGCACCTGGCGACGGCTGGGCAAGGATGGCAGAGCTTCAGCCTCGCAGGGCTCAGTAGAGCGCCGCCGCTCAGTAACGTGCGGTTCTTTGGTGGCACCCGCCGCGACCCGGGTGCCACCCCCGACTATCGCCGGGGGCGCCCGAGACACTGCTGACACGTCGTTTTCTACGGGTCAGGAAGTCAGTAGATGTTCGAGGGACGGACCATGCCTTCGGCCAGATCGCCAAATCCTGGGGCATAGATGGACCCGGGATTTCCCAGAACCTCTTCCACAATCGCGGTCTCTGTCGTGATCAGCAGCGCGGCGATAGACGCAGCGCTCTCGAGAGCCGAGCGCGTCACCTTGAGCGGATCGATGACGCCGAAGGCGAACATGTCGCCGTACTCACCGGTCATGGCATTGAAGCCATGACCCTGGGGCAGCTCGCTGACGATCTTGATGACCTCATCCCCGTCATAGCCGGCGTTGATCGCGATCCACCGCAGCGGCTCCTCGAGTGAGCGTCGGACGATCTCCCGTCCCTGGATGGCGTCGCCGGTCAGCTCAACGCCGTCGAGGACGTCGCGCGCCTGGATGAGGGACGTTCCCCCACCGGCGATGACGCCTTCCTCGATGGCTGCCCGCGTCGCAGCCAACGAGTCCTCCACGCGGTGCTGCTTCTCCTTCAGCTCGACTCCGGTCGCGGCGCCGACATGAATCACTGCGACGCGGCCGGACAGACGGGCGATTCGCAGCTGGAGGTTGTCACGGTCGTGCTCGTTCTCGGTGCGGTCCAGCTCGCGTTCCAGCTGAGCGAGCCGACCGGCCACGTGCGACTGCTGGCCGTCTCCGCCCACCATCGTGGTGCCGTTCTCGGTGATGGTGATCTTGTCGCAGCTGCCGAGATCGTCCAGTGTCAGCGAGGCGAGCGTGACACCGGAGTCATCGCTGACCACGTGCCCGCCCAGGAGCGCGGCCAGGTCCTCCAGCTCGGCAACACGGCGGTGACCAAAGCCGGGGGCGCGGATGACGACCGACTTGAACGTGTTGTGCACATTGTTGCTGACCAGCATGCTCAGGGCCGGACCATCGACATTCTCGGCAAGGATGACCAGCGGGGCACCGCTGCCACTGCGCATCACCAGCTCGAGCGTCGGCATGAGGTCCTGCACCTGGGTGATCTTCTTGTTGCTCAGCAGGATGTAGGGGTGCTCGAACATCGTCTCCATCCGGTCCTTGTCGGTGACCATGTAAGGAGAGATGAAGCCGTGGTCGAACTCGACCCCGTCGACCATCGTCAGGCTCAACCCGTAGGCAGGGGACTCCTCTACGGTGACGACGCCGGATGTGCCGACTCGGCCGAGCGCGTCGGAGATGACCTGTCCGATCTGCGCGTCGTCGTTCGCCGACAGGGTGGCCACGTTCATCAGGTCCGCCTGACCGCTGATCTGCGTGGAGCGGCTCTGGAGCGCGGCCACCACTGCCGCAACGGACTCTTCGATACCCCGACGCAGCTGCATCGGGTTGGCGCCTGCGTCGACCGCCCGCAGTCCCTCTCGCACCAGGGCCTGGGCGAGCACGGTGGCGGTTGTCGTCCCGTCCCCCGCTACACCGTTGGTCTTCATGGCCACTTCCTTGACCAGCTGCGCGCCCATGTTGGCGAAGGGGTTGGCCAGCTGGATCTCTCGCGCGATGGTCACGCCGTCGTTGGTGATGGTCGGAGGGCCAGTGAGTTTCTCGATGATCGCGTTTCGGCCCTTGGGGCCGAGCGTGACCTTGACCGCGTCGGCGAGGGCGTTGACGCCGGCCTCGAGGAGTTGACGGGCTTCAACATTGAAACGCAGGTCCTTTGCCATGATGGGAGCCTTTCTTCATGATTCGCAGGTATCGGAGCAGCGTGGGTACACCTGGCCACGACAGGGATCGTGTCCGTGTTCGGTTCTAGGGAACGAGGATCGCCCTGCCTCGGACACGTCCGTGGTGCAGGTCGTCCAGTGCCGAGGCGAAGTCGGATAGCGCATAGGTCTTGGTATGCAGTTTCACCTTGTCCTGCGCCGCCAGGACCATGAGCTCGACCAGGTCGTTGTAGGACCCGACAAGGTTGCCGACGAAGTTGATCTCGGTGGAGATGATGTCGATGGTGGGGACCTTGATCTCACCCCCGTACCCGATGACGTAGTAGCTGCCGGCACGTCGCAGCATCGCGACGCCATCCTCGACGGCTCCGCCTTCGCCGACGAAGTCGATGACCGCTTCGGCGCCGTTTCCGTCGGTGAGGTCCAGGACAGCCTGGACCTGGTTGCCGTCAGCGATGACCGTGTGCTCGGCGCCGAGATCCTTCGCCAGGGCAAGAGCCTCGGGTGATCGGTCGATGACGATCATCTCGGCCGGGGAGAGGGCGCGCAGGACCTGGATACCGATGTGTCCGAGTCCTCCCGCGCCCAAGACGACGGCTTTGTCCCCGGGGCGCAGCTTGCGTGCCGCCTTGGCAACGGCGTGGTATGCCGTGAGGCCGGCGTCGGCCAGGGCGGCCACGTCTGCCGGGGCCAGGGAGGGGTCGAGCTTGACGACGGACCGGGCGCTGGTCCTCAGGTAGTCGGCGTAGCCGCCGTCGCTGTCGATGCCGGGGAACGCGGAGCTCTGACAGTGGACATCGTCGCCGTCGCGACAGGCACGGCAGAGTCCGCAGGTCGCAAGCGGGTGAAGGATGACCGGGTCACCGACGCTGACATGAGTGACAGCGTCGCCAACGGCCTCGATCCAGCCTGCGTTCTCGTGGCCGATCGTATAGGGCAGCGTGACCCCGGACTTCTCCTGCCACTGGCCCTCGATGATGTGCAGGTCGGTCCGGCACACTCCGGCACCACCGATTCTGACGATGACGTCGAGCGGGCCCTCGATCTTCGGGTCGGGCACGTCCACCAGTTCGGGCTGGGAGTCGTACGCGCCGAGCTGAACCGCCTTCATGGCGAGATCCTTTCGCCGGTGACGGCGCCCATGGTTCCCGTGGTGGTCCCGTCACCGTATCTGGTCCTGAGCAAGCCACGGCAGATACCCGAGTTGCCCTCGATGCTGACGCGCGTCGTCCGGGCCATGCGCAGGTGCAGAGCCACGTCCGGCTTGCCCACCGGTCGGCCTTCACCATCGACGAACATCGGCTGCGCCGGGTTGATCGACAGGCCCAGGTCTGCGCGACGACGAAGCAGGCTCTCACGCTGTGGTGTGTCCGGCAGGTCCGACAGCCGGGCCTCTGCCAAGGCCTCGATCGTCCACCCTTG
>JAYSQM010000306.1:0-1821 GCA_043721575.1 Phycicoccus sp. | reverse complement strand
CGTGTACGCCCCAGGGCTGACAACCGCCTTGGTCACCGCGGCAACGCCGGTCTTGCCCGTTACACCCGAGGTGGGCCCGGTAGCGGTCAGCGTCCAGTCATCCACGACCGAGGTGCCACCGAAGGTGTTCGAGACGGTCTTGACGAGGGTCAGATGCGTCTCGGGGATGTCAATGACAACCGTGGGGGCGATGCCCTGCCCGGCGTTGTTGGCATTGACTGTGACCGGGCCGAACACGGCGGCCGAGCCGGTCGGCAACAGGTAGCCCGCCGGAGCGACGGTCTCCACCCAGTAGTACGTCCCCAAACCCAGACCCGACACCGAGCAGGTGCCGGTGATGGCGACCGTGATGCAGCTGCCGACGGAGGCGCCTGTCGCCGAACCGGAGTGCAGCACGAACGTCGCACCGCCAAGAAGCGCACCTGCCACACCGGTCTTCTTCACCGTCAGGGTTGAGGTGGCCGTGTTCGTGATCGTGCACGTGACATCGGTACTGCTCACCGTCACCGTCTGGGAGCCGAGCGGCCCTTGCAGCGTGGCGCCGGGGCAGCTCCAGGTCGACCCTGTATACGCGGTCGGCCCGGACTCGGACAGGGCGTAGGCCTTGGAGGGGACGACCGGACCGGTCACCCCCGTCGTGCCCGACACGGTGGCCAACGCTGCCGGGACACTGCGGTCGGTGGTCTGGGCCGTCAGCGTCCAGGCCGAGGCAGCGGCGGTGCCGCCGACCACCTTCTTGTTCAGCGTCAGCTTCGGGCAGTTGTTGGGGGGCGGGATGGTGATCCCCGAGATGTAGTCAGCGAAGGCCGAGCCACCCGAGTCCGATGCGCGGGTACGCAGGTTGACCGTGCTGAAGAGTGTGGACGGCGGGCAGGTGGTCTTAACGCCCGTGAGAGTCGTGAGGTTGAGGGAGACCTCGAAGAAGGTCTGGGTCGTGTCCGCGGCGGCAACGACCCCGGTGGTTCCGGTCGGCGCACTCCACCCCGAACCGGTCCAGCGCTGCACGGAGTTCAGCGTGAAGTTGCTGTTGCCACTCTGGGTGATGTTGAACAAGTAGTCCCCGACGGTGCGGGCCGGGACCGAGTTCGACGGGCCGGTGTTGGCCGGCAGCTGGTTCAGCTCAAGCTCATATCCGACCGTGCCGGTGCTCGCCGCCCGGGTGAACGCGAAGTCCAACCACAAGGCCGTTGCGTCACCATGGGCATAGGCGTAGATGTACTGCACATCCGCCTTGGCGGTGGAGGAGCTGAAGGTCGTCGTGTCCCCGGCGCCGATGAGCATGTCGTTGGCCACCGGCTGAGTCCCCACCTGCGGGCTGTTCCAGTCCAGCAACCCGTTCGACTGGCAGTTGCCGTCGATCTCGAACCCGCCAGGTGCGGAGGCTCCTGGCACCTGACCCGTAGTCGGGCAGAAGGTCCCCGCTGTCACCGACAGCGGCGCCAACGTCCCGGCCCCGCTCAGCTTCATCGCGGACTTCGGTGCCGTAGCAAGGGGTGCCGTCGTGGCAGGTGCCGTCGCGGCAGGTGCCGTCGCGAGGGGTGCCGTCGTGGCAGGTGCCGTCGCGAGGGGTGCCGTCGTGGCAGGTGCTGTCGCGGCAGGTGCCGTCGTCGTCGTGGCGGGTGCCGTCGTCGTCGTGGCGGCTGCCGTCGTCGTCGTGGCGGGTGCCGCCGTTGTCGTGGCGGGTGCCGCCGTTGTCGGCACGGTCGCATCGGTGGAGGCCGGTGGCGCGGCCACGTCGGTCGAAGCCGGCGCCGTCACGTCTGTCACCGCGGGCGTCGGGACTTTGTCCGCCGCCACGCTCGGTCCGGCACCCAGAACCAG
>JAYSQM010000305.1:0-8924 GCA_043721575.1 Phycicoccus sp. | reverse complement strand
GGCTACGACGAGCTGATGGAAGCTCACCGCGACGGGCTCTGGCGTCATCTCATCGGCGGTCAGCCTAGAACAGCATGACCACATAGTGGGCAAATTGGGTCCCTCCGTCGCCGAATCGTGACCGGAAAGCGGTCAATAATCGAAAGACGCAGGCAAAGAACCCCCGGAACCAAGGACTCCGGGGGCTCCTGCATGTTCAGCTGAGGGTCAGGACCTCGCTGCCGTCTTGGCTCGGGCTGCGGTGCGCGCGCGCTCGTTCTGGGCAAGTACGAGCTTGCGGAGGCGGACCGCGTCCGGGGTCACCTCGACGCACTCGTCCTCGCGGCAGAACTCCAGCGACTGCTCCAGGCTCAGCTTGCGGGCCGGGATCAGGCGTTCGAGGACCTCGGAGGTGGCGGAGCGCACGTTGGTCAGCTTGCGCTCCCTGCAGATGTTGACGTCCATGTCCTCCACCCGGGAGTTCTCACCGACGATCATGCCTTCGTAGACCTCGGTGGTCGGCTCCAGGAACATCGCGCCACGCTCCTGCAGGTTGAACATCGCATACGACGTCGCAACACCCGTGCGGTCGGCCACCAGCGAGCCGTTCTGCCGGGTCTTGAGCTCCCCCACCCACGGCTCGTAGTCCTCGAAGACATGGTTGGCGATGCCGGTGCCGCGGGTGTCGGTGAGGAACTCGGTCCGGAAGCCGATGAGCCCACGCGACGGCACGACGAACTCCATCCGCACCCAGCCGGTGCCGTGGTTGGTCATCTGCTCCATCCGGCCCTTGCGGACGGCCAGCAGCTGGGTGATCGCGCCGAGGTACTCCTCGGGAGCGTCGATGGTGAGGCGCTCGAACGGCTCGTGGATGGAGCCGTCGATCTCGCGGGTGACCACCTGCGGCTTGCCGACGGTCATCTCGTAGCCCTCGCGGCGCATCTGCTCGACCAGGATGGCCAGCGCGAGCTCACCGCGACCCTGCACCTCCCAGGCGTTGGGGCTCTCGGTGGGCAGGACCCGGATGGAGACGTTGCCGACCAGCTCTCGGTCGATGCGGTCCTTGATCAGGCGCGCGGTGACCTTGGTGCCCTTGGTCCGCCCGACCAGGGGGGAGGTGTTGGTGCCGATCGTCATCGAGATCGCCGGCTCGTCAACCGTGATCAGGGGCAAGGGGATCGGGTTGTCCGGGTCGGCCAGCGTCTCGCCGATGGTGATCTCGGGGATGCCGGCCAGCGCGATGATGTCGCCGGGGCCGGCGCTGTCGACGGGCTTGCGCTCGAGCGCCTCGGTCATCAGCAGCTCGGTGATCTTGACCCGCTCGATGGTGCCGTCGGCGCGGCACCAGGCAGCCTGCTGGCCCTTCTTGATGGTGCCGTTGTAGACGCGGCAGAGCGCGAGACGACCGAGGAAAGGCGATGCGTCGAGGTTGGTGACATGGGCCTGCAGCGGCGCCTCGTCGTCGTACCTGGGGGCCGGGATGGTGTCCAGGATGGCAGTGAAGAGCGCCTCCAGGCTGTCCTCGTCGGGCATGACGCCGTTCTCGGGGCGGGTCAGCGACGCGCGCCCGGCGCGGGCCGAGGCGTAGACGATCGGGAAGTCCAGCTGCTTAGCGGCGGTGGAGGCATTGTCCAGCAGGTCCATGAACAGCTCGTAGGTCTCGTCGACGACATCGGCGATGCGGGAGTCAGGGCGGTCGACCTTGTTGATGCACAGGATGACCGGCATCTTGGCCGCGAGCGCCTTGCGCAGGACGAAACGCGTCTGCGGTAATGGTCCTTCGGAGGCGTCGACGAGCAGGACGACACCGTCGACCATGGACAGGCCGCGCTCGACCTCGCCACCGAAGTCGGCGTGACCGGGGGTGTCGATGATGTTGACGGTGATGCCGTCGGTGTAGCCCGCCTTCTCGGCGGCCGGCCCCTTGTATCTCACCGCCGTGTTCTTGGCCAGGATGGTGATGCCCTTCTCGCGCTCGAGGTCACCGGAGTCCATGGCGCGTTCGTCCACGTGCTGGTGGGCACCGAAGGCACCGGACTGCCAGAGCATGGCGTCGACGAGTGTGGTCTTGCCATGGTCAACATGGGCAATGATGGCGACATTGCGGATGTCACCGCGGGTCTGCATGGGCATGGGGGCAAGTCTCTCAGCATCTGAGTGCGCCGATGACCACGACCACGCGCCGTCGAGGCCGTTGCGAGCCGTTCAGCCCATCAGCGCGGCCACCGCCACCACGATCGGGAGGTCGGCCGGAAGCCAGCGCACGGCATACAGCTCGGCCCTGGTGAGCACCCGCAGCTGGTCGTGGTCCTCCAACGGGCGCGGCTCGCCAATGGTGACCCGCGCCAGCCACACCTGTATGACGTAGCGGTCGCCGAGCGGCCAGGCAGTGGCCAACGGCCCTTCCAGGAGGGCGCCGATCTCGATGTCGACCCCGAGCTCCTCACGGATCTCGCGGTGCAGCGCGTCCATCGGCTCCTCCCCCGGCTCGACCTTGCCGCCGGGCAGCTCCCAGCCGCCGGCGAGCTCGGAAGGCTCGGTTCGACGGGCACTGAGCAACGTGGTCGGCCGGGCCAGGTCGTCGACGATCGCGGCGCCGACGACGAGGCGGGGGGTCCTGATTGAGGCATCCATGGTCGCGGGACAGTCTGCCCGCTCCTATGGCCCGGCGGCCAGACGAGCCAGACCTCGCTCGACAAGGCGGTCAGACGTTGTCAGGGTTGAGGCATGAGCCGACTTTTGACCGACGAGGAGATCACACGACAGCTGGGCGACCTGCCCGGATGGAGACACGACGGCGAGAGTCTCGTGGCGTCTTACGACGCCCCGACCTTCCCGGCCGCGGTACAGCTGATCGTGGAGGCTGGCGACGCGGCGGAGCAGATGCAGCACCACCCCGACGTCGACCTGCGCTGGAAGGTCACCCACTGGCGGCTGTCGACGCACTCTGCGGGCGGCCTGACCCAGCTGGACATCGAGCTCGCCCACCGGATCGCAACTGCCGCCAAAGGCCTGGACGCGGTCGTCAAGGAACCCTCATGACCGACGACGTGGTCGCCAACATCGATGCGAGCCACAACGAGCCGCATGCGGGCAACATCGCAGGTCGACTGAACTGGCTACGCGCCGGGGTCCTTGGCGCCAACGACGGGATCGTGTCGACAGCAGGAATCGTGATCGGGGTGGCCGGCGCCACCAGCCAGACTGCAGCGATCATCACGGCAGGGATCGCCGGGCTCACGGCGGGTGCCATGTCGATGGCCGTCGGCGAGTACGTCTCGGTCAGCAGCCAGCGAGACAGCGAGCGGGCGTTGTTGGACAAGGAGCGACGCGAGCTACGCGAGACCCCCGAGGAGGAGCTCGCCGAGCTCGCCAGCCTGTATGCCGCCAAGGGGCTGAGTCCCGATGTAGCCCAGACCGTGGCCGAACAGCTCACCGCCGTCGACGCTCTGGCGGCCCACGCCGAGGTGGAGCTGGGCATCGACCCCGACGCACTGGCCTCCCCGGGGCATGCCGCATGGGCCTCGTTCCTGTCATTCGTGGCCGGGGCGCTGTTGCCGCTGCTGGCCATGGGCCTGTTCCCGATTGGGGTTCGCGTGGCGCTCACGGTCGTGGCGGTCGCATTCTCCCTGGGGCTCACCGGCGTGGTGAGCGCACGGCTGGGTCATAACCGCTGGACCCGGCCGGTGCTGCGCAACGTTCTGGGCGGGCTCGTGGCCATGGCGGTCACCTACGGCATCGGCACACTGGTGGGTCACGCGGTCTGACTCATCGACGGCGCCCCCGAAGTCTGGGGCAGACTGCTCGCATGGTCCTGGGCTTGGCGTGTGCGCTGTTCGCGGCTCTGGCCTATGGAAGCGCGTCGGTCCTGCAGGGGGCTGCCGCGCGAAGAGCCGAGTCCGGTTCCGGACTTGATCCCCGGCTCATCTTGCGCCTGGCCCGATCGTTCCCCTACGTGACAGGCGTCAGCCTCGACCTGGCCGCCTTCGTGGCGTCACTGGTGGCCCTTCGGACACTGCCACTGTTCCTGGTGCAGTCCGTCGTCGCCTCGAGCGTCGGGGTCACGGCAGTCATCGCAGCAGTCTTCGGTGTCCGGTTGCGGGGTCGTGAGATCGCCTCGCTGATCGTTCTCGGCGCCGGGCTGCTGCTGCTGGCCACCTCGGCCCAGCCGGAGCATGGGACGCCTCTGGCGCTCGGGCTCCGGTGGGGGCTCCTCGCCTCGGTGGTCGTACTGGGTGCCGCAGGGTCGCTCGCCGCCCGACACACCGGACGCTCGAGCGCACCCGCCCTTGCTGTCCTTGCAGGGCTGGCCTTCACCGTCGTCGCCGTCTCGGCCCGCAGCCTGACGGTGCCCAGTCCGCTGTGGCATGGTCTGGCCGATCCGGGACTGTGGGCGATCCTGGCTCACGGCGCTGTAGGGATGCTGTTGTTCAGCACGGCTCTCCAACGCGGGTCCGTGACCACCACTACCGCTCTCACCTTCGCCGTCGACACCGTCATTCCGGCAGGCATCGGCCTGGGGTTTCTCGGAGACACGACACGCCCTGGTTACGCCCCGATCGCGGCAGTGGGGTTCGCCCTCACCATCACAGGGGCGCTCACCCTGGCGACCCATGACATGACCAGGGCCGCCGTGGAGGGTGGCGACCTGTAGGACGCGGGGTGACATCCATCCGGTTTACCCGGGAGCTCGGTGACCATGTTCGTCGAGCTCAGCCTTGTCCATGGTCACCAGCCCCGTCACGCGTCTTCGTCCTTGCTCCCGTCGCCGAGAACGAACTTGCCTTGCACGGATACCGTCGTCAGCTTTGCAGTGCGGCGTCCAGGGTGATCTCGACACCGGTGAGCGCTTTGCTGACGGGGCAGCTCGCCTTGGCGTCCTGCGCGGCCTTGGCGAACTGCCCGGCGTTCAGGCCGTCGACCTCGCCGCGGACCGTGAGGGTTATGCCGGTGAGCCGGAAACCACCGGCCCGGTCCGGGCCGAGCGACACGTCGGCCCGCACGTCAAGTGCGTTCGGCGTCCCGCCAGCCTCGGCGATCAGTGCCGAAAGCTGCATGGCGTAGCAGGCGGAATGCGCAGCGGCAACGAGCTCCTCAGGACTGGTGCTGCCGGAGGCCTCATCGGCTGCGCGCTTGGGGAAGGACACCTCGTAGGTACCGACGCGTGAACTGGTCATCTCGACCTGGCCGGAACCCTCCTCCAGGGTGCCGTTCCAGGCGGTGCGGGCGGTGCGAGTGGGCATTGGTACTCCTTGAGGGTCGTCTCGGCTGCAAGCAAGGCCTGTCTGGCTATCCTGTTACGGCGGATTGGCGTGCTGCCTGGTCCCATGTCACGAATGTGAAGCGGGCGGCTGTGCGGGGTTTGAGCGGTGGCCAGTGCCGGGCCCGCCGCAACGGTCTGGGGTTGTCGGGGCCCGTTCCGTCGGTGGAGCGGGTCTCTACTGTCGGCTCAGCGGGCGAGGAAACCGAGCAGAGCCCGGTTGAACTGCTCCGCGTGGGAGGCGTTGATACCGTGCGGGCCGCCCTCGATGACGACGAGCTCGCTGCCTGCGATGGCCTGGGCCGAGCGCTTGCCGCTGGCCTCGAACGGGACGATGGCATCGGAGTCACCGTGAATCACGAGCGTCGGCACCGTGATCTTCTCCAGGTCGCCGCGGAAGTCGGTGCGTCCGAACGCCGTGATGCACTCCAGCGTCCCCTTCGGCGAAGCGAACGCGGCGATGTCGCGGGCGTACTCGCGCTGGGCCTGGCTCACCTTGAGCTCGCCACCGGCGCTGAAGAAGCCAGTCGTGAACTTATCGAGGAAGGCGATTCGGTCGCTGGTCACGCCGGCCAGGAAGCCGGCGATCGCGTCATCATCCAAGGCGCCCTCGGGGTTGTCGCCGGACTTGTACAGATAAGGGGGGACCGCCGAGGCGAGCACGGCCTTGGCTACCCGGTCGCTGCCGTAGGTGCCGATGTAGCGCACGACTTCGCCGCCACCCATCGAGAATCCGACGAGGGAGACCTCACGCAGGTCGAGGTGCTCCAGGAGGGTGTTCAGGTCCGCGGCGAAGGTGTCGTAGTCATAACCACCCCAGGGCTGGGAGGAGGCGCCGAAGCCGCGACGGTCATAGGTGATGACGCGATAGCCGGCCTCGACCAGCGCAGGCACCTGGTTCTCCCACGAACGCCCACTCAACGGCCAGCCGTGGATCAGCACCACCGGCTTCCCGGTTCCGTAGTCTTCGTAATGCAGCTCGATCGGGGCGTCGTTCTCGGTGCCCACCGTCAGTTTGGTCATGCGAACCTCCATGGCTCGGTTGAGGGGTGCATTCTCGTATTACCTTATGCACAAGTAAAGTGTGCACCAGATACATTCCCTCCACCAAGAGGTAAACATCACATGACTGACCCTGAGCGCCCAACCGAACTGTCGGAGCTCTTCTGCTTCGACCTCTACGCCGCCTCACGGGCTGTCACGTCGTTGTACCGGCCGCTGTTGGCCGAGCTGAGACTGACGTACCCGCAGTACCTCGTGCTCGTGGTCCTCTGGCGAGAGCAGACCTGCACGGTCAAGCACCTCAGTGAGGCCTTGCGGCTGGACTACGGCACGCTCACCCCGTTGCTGAGGCGGCTGGAGACGAACGGACTGGTCACCCGTGAACGCCGCCGCGACGACGAACGCTCGGTGACAGTCGGCCTGACCGTCGCCGGTGCCGCCATGCAGCGCCGCGCCCGGCACATCCCAGCGCAGATACTGACCGGCACGGGGCTGGACGACCAGCAGATCGCGACCCTGCAGACCACCCTGCGAACAGTCATCGCAACAGTCACGTCCTACACCGCGGACCGCCCCGAGTTTGGTTGACTCTCGGCGTACGGCGAGGTGTCCTGCCAGCGCCCCGCGCGCTACTCGCGGGCGGGGCGCCGGATCAGGTGGTGCTCAGAACCAGTGCTTGCGTCCGCCGATCGCGCGCCCCGTCATGCCAAGGACGTACAACACAGCACCAACCACCAGCAGGATGACCCCGATGGTGGTCAAGATGCTGATTTTGGCCAGCACACCGATAAGTAGCAGGACGACTCCGAGGATGATCATGCGCTCTCCGATCTGACTGTTGCTCCACAAGGGGCTTTGATTCTGTCAGAGAACGCATCGCACGAGGCTGATGACGCGCCGTGCCACCCGATCCCGGCAGCCTCGGGTCCGCCGGTGGTGGGCGTGGGCGCGGGCCGCATCCAGACCCTTCTCGGCGAAGCCTGGTAACGGGCCGGACCAGCCGTTCTCCAAGGGTGGCGCCGGCTCGTAGGGCGACCTAGTGTTGGTCCATGACCGACCGCGAGAGCACTGGCCCGGAGTCGATGGGCAGCTACAGCCTCGATGACGAGGACCAGCTGCAGCCGGAGGACACCCTCGATGACCGCGGCCTCGATGACCTCCTTGACGAGGGCTACTCACCGCCGGAACGTCCGCGCGGCGTCGATGCCTTCGGGACCACCTTGGCCGAGCAGCGGCAGGGCGAGAGCATCGAGCAGCGACTCGCCCACGAGGAGCCCGATCCGGCCAACGCGGTCCAGTACCCCCTCGCCGACTCGGACATGGTTGGCGGCGACGACCCGGACGCCATCGCGGCGGAGGACGACTTCCTCGGTGACGGCGAGGTGGGCGATAGGCGCAGCGGGCGGCTCATGTCCCCCGACGAGGGCACGTACGAGGACACCGAGTCGGACATGGTGGCCTACGACATGGGCATCGACGGTGGCGGCTCATCCGCCGAAGAGGCTGCCATGCACATCATCGAGGATGAGTGGCGCTGAGGCCGAGCCTCGGCGCTATTGGCCTCCGGTGAGGATGATGTCGGTCCGTGAACTCCCGCCGCTGCTCGGAACGAGTCACTTCCGCGTCCTGATCGGCGCGCGCGAGTTCGGCTTTTCCGAGGTCGGCCGGCTCAGCTCCGAGACCGACTTGACAATTGCGCCACCGGAGAGGTCACACAGGTTCGAGACGGTCGTCCTGCGGCGAGCGTTGACGCGTTCGACCGAGCTCTACGACTGGCGTAGAAAGATCATCAGCGGGAAGGGCGATCGCCGCCCGGTTACCATCCACCAGCTCGATGCGGCCGGCGGTGGCATCGTCAACTCGTGGCGGCTCGAGGGCGCGTGGCCGTGCCGTTGGTCAGGGCCGACCTTCAATGCCGCAGGAACTGACGTCGCGATCGAGGAGCTCGAGCTCGCCTACGACGACCTTGTCTGGCTGGCGGAACCGGCCCAGCCGCGGTCCAACCCGTCCCGTTCCCGTAAGAAGACCGAAGGAGCCTGAGATGGCCGTTCAACGTGAGCGCCCGTACGCGCAGTTCAACTTCCTGGTCGATCTCGGCACGGGCGCAACCGACGGCCCGGAGGCCGGCTTCCAGGAGTGCAGCGAGATCGCCATGTCGGTGGACGTGATCGAGTACCGGAACGGCAACGAGAGGGAGAACGGCGTCCGCAAGCTCACCGGCCTCGCGCGCTATCCGGACGTAACGCTCAGGCGCGGGATCATCGGCTCACTCGACCTCTATCAGTGGCTCAACGACATCCGCGACGGGAACCAGGCGGCCTATCGCACGGTGAGGGTGCAGTTGGTAACCGAAGACCATACGTCGGTTGTGCAGGAGTGGAAGCTCCTGCGCGCACGAATCATCAAGCACGTGAGCGGCCCGTTGAACGCACGTGGCAGCGACGTCGCGATGGAAGAGCTCACGCTCGCCTACGAGCGACTCGAGATGGAGTAACCCACGATGGCGTGGGTGCCAACAAACGCCGCCGCTGGCATCTTTGGCCCACGGCTGAAGGACGGACGCACAAGGCTGCCGAGGCGATGCTGCCGGAAGCGATGAACCCTGATGGATCTTCAAGGACTGGGGCAGGCTCTTGGGCCTCTGACCTGTGGCGGAACACCTGAATCACACGTTGAAGCGGAA
>JAYSQM010000304.1:0-4057 GCA_043721575.1 Phycicoccus sp. | reverse complement strand
CGTTGATCACGCATCCGGCCACGACCACGCACCGGCGCCTGGGGCCAGAGGCCCGGCTCGCTGTCGGCATCACGGACGGCGTCCTGCGCGTCTCCGTCGGCCTCGAGGACGTCCGCGACCTGGTCGAGGACTTTGAGCGTGCTCTCGGCTGATCTCGGGCGTGAAGTCGCACAGATCGACCAAAGAGGGGCCGACTTAGGTCGATCTGTGCGACTTCACGGCGTCTCTTACGGCAGCCGACGCCCGGGGGTCGAGAGCCAGGAGGGACGCACCCTCGGGCAGCGGTGGGGGAGTGCCACCCCATGCCGGACACAAGGCGCGGTGGTCGCACCAGTCGCAGAGCCTGGACTTGCTGGGCCGCCAGTCACCGGTCTGGGCGGCGGTCTCGATGGCCTGCCACAAGGCTTTGAGCTTGCGTTCGACCGCGAGCAGGTCAGCCTCGTCGGGGGAATAGCGAACGATCTCGGGTGTGGACCCCCCCAGATAGACCAGCTGCAGCATCTGCGGCATCTGCCCCCGCAACCGCCACAACACCAGCGCATAGAACTTCATCTGGAACAGCGCCTTGCCCTCGAAGAGCTCCGAGGGCGCCCGGCCCGTCTTGTAGTCGACCACTCGCATCTCGCCGCCCGGCGCAACGTCAAGCCGGTCGACGTAGCCGCGCAGTGTCAGCCCGTCCACTTCGGTCTCGACGTAGAGCTCACGCTCGGCCGGCTCCAGGCGGGTCGGGTCCTCCAGGGTGAACCACCGCTCGATCAGCGAGACGGCGTCGTTGAACCAGCTCGCCACCGCGACCGGGTCGGCATCGTCCACGAGGTCGGCCAGCTCCGGCTCGCCCTCGAGCAACGCCTGCCACTGCGGCTTGACCATGGCGGCGGCCGCCTCGATCGTGCGGGCCGACGCCGGGAGGTCGAACAGCCGTTCCAGCACCGCGTGCACCAAGGTGCCCCGTGCCGCCGCAGCGCTCGGCGGGGAGGGGAGCTTGTCGATCACCCGAAAGCGATAGAGCAGCGGACACTGCATGAAGTCAGAGGCCCGGCTCGGGGACAGTGCGGCAACCATGCAGGGCACTGTAGGTGAGCGCACTGACATACAGTCGCATCATGTCCGCCAGCACCGAGGATTCGACGCGCAGGGCCCCTGGCCTGCGCCTAGCCACGATCGGCGGCGTGCCCGTCTACATCGGGCGTTCGTGGCCGATCATCGGCGTGATCATCGTGGCCACGTACGGCCCCCAGGTCGCGCGCAGCCGCCCCGACCTCGGGTTCGGCGCCTTCGCGGTGGCCCTTGCCTATGCCGTGCTGCTGCTGGTCTCGGTGCTCGCCCATGAAGCAGCCCACGCCGTGGTGGCAACCCGGGCGGGATACCGGGTGAACCGGGTCGTGGCTGACCTCTGGGGCGGGCACACGGCATACGACTCCTCCACGGCGCGACCTGGGGCCAGTGCGCTTGTGGCCATTTCCGGTCCTGCTGCCAACGCGCTGCTGGCTCTGCTCGGCGCTCTGGTCACGCCTTACATCCAGGGTGACATCCCGTCCCTGCTGCTCAGGGCGATGTGGTTCACCAATGCCTTCGTCGCCGCGTTCAACCTGTTGCCGGGGCTCCCTCTGGACGGCGGCTTCCTGGTGGACTCCCTCGTGTGGCGGATCACCGGCAGGCGCGAGAGCGGACTCATCGCCGCTGGCTGGTGCGGGCGGGTCGTGACCGTCGTCGTCGTCCTGGCGTTCGTAGGTTGGCCACTGCTGAACGGCCAGCCTCCTGACCTGTTCAACCTCGTCTGGGCGTTCTTCATCGGAGCCTTCCTGTGGGTGGGCGCTACCAACGCGATCCGGGCGGGGCGCGGGAGTCGGCTGCTGGCCGGCATACGGATTGACTCCGTATGGCGGCGCGCGGCGTCGCTGCCTGCTCACGCCAGTGCCGCGCAGGCGCTGGCGCTGCGCACCAGCGGACCGGGCACGGCCGTGGTCATCGAGGACGACGGGCGCAACGCGATCGGGCTGCTGGACGACGACGCGCTGCGCACGATCCCCGAGCAGTCCCTTGGGGGTGTCCTGGTCACCAGCGTGATGCGTCAGCAGCCGGACGGGTGGGTGGTCGAGGCAACCCCGGACCAGTCGATCGCCACCGTGGTGAGTGCCATGCAGGGCCTCGGGATCGGCGCCGTGCCGGTGCGTGGTCCCGACGGCCGGATAAGCGGCATCGTCTTCGCCCCTGATCTTGAGGCCGCGCTGTCACGAGGGCCTGCTCCGCGGACCTAGACTTGCCCGCCATGAGCCAGGACAGCGCGACCGGAGCCCACCTGCGCCGTGGGGCGTTCGCAGAGGGTGAGCGCGTGCAGCTGACCGACCCCAAGGGCCGGCTGCACACGATCACCCTCGTGCTCGACAAGGAGTTCCACACCCACCGCGGACGGCTGGCCCACAACGACCTGATCGGCGCTCCTGACGGCTCGACTGCCAAGAACACCGCGGGCGTAGAGTATCTCGCGGTCCGTCCACTGCTCGCTGACTACGTGCTCTCGATGCCGCGCGGCGCGGCGGTGGTCTATCCCAAGGACGCCGGCCAGATCGTGGCCATGGCCGACATCTTTCCCGGAGCCCGCGTGGTCGAGGCCGGCGTCGGGTCGGGTGCCCTGAGCATGTCCCTGCTGCGGGCTGTGGGGGACCTTGGCCACCTGCACTCCTTCGAGCGCCGTGCGGACTTCGCCGACATCGCGCGCGGTAACGTGGAGAGCTTCTTCGGCGGTCCGCACCCGGCCTGGCAGGTCACCGTCGGCGACCTGGTCGAGACGATGCCGCATCTTGTCGAGCCGGGCACCATCGATCGAGTCGTCCTGGACATGTTGGCCCCGTGGGAGTGCCTGGAGGTCGTCGCCGACGCGTTGGCTCCCGGCGGTGTGCTCATCTGTTACGTCGCCACCGCCACCCAGCTCTCCCGGGTGGCCGAGGCTTCGCGCGACCACGGGGGCTTCACCGAGCCTGCTGCCTGGGAGTCGCTGGTCCGCGGCTGGCACCTCGAGGGACTGGCGGTCCGACCCGAGCACCGCATGCACGGTCACACCGGCTTCCTGATCACCACGAGGCGGCTCGCCCCGGGCGTCACGCCTCCGCTGCGCAAGCGCCGTCCGGCCAAGGGCGGGTATGACGAAGGCCCGGCCACGGGCGAATGGTCACCCGAGGACATGGGGGAGAGGCCTCTGTCGGAGAAGAAGCTCCGACGCGTTCGCCGATCTGTAACCAATACGTCCACCACGTAGACGGGGTCTCGGGTTAGGGTCGAACTGTCGGTCGCGAACGAGGTCGACAGGCGCCCGCGAGGAGGTTCAGACGATGTCCGAGAACTCGCCGCAGCATGAGGACCCGCACCAGCTCCCGGCCGAGCCGATCGACAGTGCGGAGGCGATCGACAGTGCGGAGGCCAAACGTCAGCAGGCCCTGCTCTCCGAAGAGGTCGCTGCCCTGCGCCGTCGCCTCGCGGACTCGCCCACTCGTGCGCGTGACCTCGAGAACCGCGTGTTGCAGCTGCAGACCTCGCTGTCGACCCTGTCGTCCCAGAACGAACGCCTCGTCCGGACGCTGAAGGAAGCCCGCGAGCAGATCATCACCCTCAAGAGCGAGGTCGACCGGTTGGCCCAGCCGCCTTCGGCCTACGGCCTGATCCTCGAGTCCTACGACGACGCCACCGTCGACATCCTCACCGGCGGTCGCAAGATGCGGGTCGCCGTCTCTCCCTCGGTCGACCCGGGCGAGCTGTCCGCCGGGCGTGAGGTCATGCTCAACGAGGCCCTCAACGTCGTCGCGACCTGCGGCTTCGAGCGCGTCGGCGAGATCGTCATGCTCAAGGAGCTCCTGGGTGACGACCGGGTCCTCGTGGTGGCGCACGCCGACGAGGAGCGCGTCTGCCGGATGGCCGAAAGCCTCGACGGACAGCCGATCCGGGTCGGCGACGCACTGCTGTTGGACTCCCGTTCGAACTTCGTCTATGAGCGGATCCCCAAGGCCGAGGTCCAGGACCTTGTCCTCGAAGAGGTGCCGGACATCGACTACTCCGACATCGG
>JAYSQM010000303.1:0-11923 GCA_043721575.1 Phycicoccus sp. | reverse complement strand
GGTCGGCCATCTCGGCAACCATGGACCAGTCGGTGGCAGCATCGGCGCCGTCCCGGGTTGCCCACAAGTAGAGGCCCGCGTCGGAGTACTCGATGCGATATCCGGCGCCCTCGAGGGCGGACAACAGATGCCCACGTCGTATGCCGTAGCGCGCCTTCTGCTGGGCCACATGAGTGTCGTCCCTGAGGGCTGCGACCATCGCCTGCTGAACCGGCCAGGGAACGATCATGCCGGCGTGCTTGCGGATCTCGAGCAGCCGGCCGACCAGCGCCGGGTCCCCCGCCACGAACGCGGCGCGATAACCGGCCATGTTGCTCTGCTTGCTCAGCGAGTAGACCGCCAGCAGGCCGTCGTGGCTGCCACCGCACACCCGTGGGTCGAGGATGCTCGGCACGGATCCCGGAGTGGGCAGCCCCGCCCCCACCGCTCCGTCATCGTCCCGCCAGTCCAGCTCGGCATAGCACTCGTCACTGGCGACGATCACGCCGTGCTGGCGGGCCCATCGGACGACCTTCGCGAGGTGCTCGATGCCAAGAACCTGCCCCGTGGGGTTGCTGGGACTGTTGACCCACAACAGTTTTGGCGTCGTCGCAGACGTCACCGGGCCCAGGCCCGTCAGGCTGTGCATCGGCTGCGGCGAGGCGCCCGCGATCCGCGCCCCCACGTCATACGTCGGATAGGCAACAGCCGGGAACGCGACCACGTCGCCGGGGCCAGCACCGAGCAAGGTCGGCAGCCAGGCCACCATCTCCTTGCTGCCCACCGTCGGCAGGACACCGTCAGGGTTCACATCCGGTACGCCGCGGCGCCGCGCGAACCACGCCGCCGCCGCCTCCCGAAGGGCTGGTGTGCCCCACGTCTGCGGGTAGCCGTGTGCGTCGGCCGCCGCCGTCAGAGCGGCCCTGACGACATCTGGCGTCGGGTCGACGGGAGTGCCCACCGACAGGTCGACGAGCCCCCCAGCATGAGAACTCGCGCGCTCCCTGTACGGAGCGAGCGAGTCCCATGGGAAGTCCGGAAGGCTATCCATCATCGGTTGCAGCCATGACCTGTCGGCTCTATTCGTCGTGCTCCTGCGGCGGCAGGGCTGCGATCAGGGGATGGTCCTTGGGGATCATGCCGAGCTTGGCGGCGCCACCGGGGCTACCGAGGTCGTCGAAGAACTCGACGTTGGCCTTGTAGTAGTCCTTCCACTGCTCGGGGGTGTCGTCCTCGTAGAAGATGGCCTCCACCGGGCAGACCGGCTCGCAGGCGCCGCAGTCGACGCACTCGTCGGGGTGGATGTAGAGCGAGCGCTCACCCTCGTAGATGCAGTCGACCGGGCATTCCTCGATGCAGGCCTTGTCCTTGAGGTCGACACAAGGCTGGGCGATGACGTAGGTCATGTTGAGTGGTCCTCCTGCGGCGCGACTGCGGTACAACACTAGTATGCCGATTCCGCAGGCCCGGGAGGTACGCGGGTCCAGCCAAACGAGAAGAATGTCCATCGAAAGAAGTGAAAGCCCTGCGATGACCGACCCAGACCCTGTCGAGCGACTCCGGCCCGGCATCCGTGCGGTGGTCCGCCACCGGATCGATCACGGCCTCACCGACGCGTTGGGCGACATCGTGGCGATGGACGCTGACATCGTCTCTGTCCGGACCCGACGCGGCGTGGTGGTGATCGACCGGGCCACGGTCGTGGCAGCCAAGGAGGTCCCGCCCAGGCCGACCCGTCGGGGCGCCCCCCACCTGGCCATCTCGATGGACGACCTGGAGCGGATCATGGTCGAGGGGTGGCCGCCCGTCGAACGCGCTGAGCTGGGCGGCTGGCTCCTGCGGGCCGCGGCCGGGTTCACCGGCAGAGCCAATTCAGTTCTGCCGCTTGGCAATCCGGGTGTGCCACTGTCCGCAGCGGTCGACCGCTGCGAGAGCTGGTACGACGAGCGGGGGCTGCGGCGCCTGTTCTGCCTGTTTGGCCCGGCGGGCTTCGCCGTCGATGACGATCCGCTGGGCCGCGAGCTCCTGTTGCGCGACTACGAGCCGTTCAACAACACCCTGGTCCTGACCACTTCAACCGGAGTTCTACCGCCCGAGCTCCCTGATGCCTCGGGCGCCCGCGCGCGGCTCGAGTCCGCGCCCTCGCCGCCGTGGTGGGACGCCTGGACCGCGTGGGCCGGCCACGCCGGCGGCACACCCGCTGCGGCCCGGGCGGTGCTGAGCGGTTCGCCGGATCAGCTGTTCGCCTCGCTCGAGGCGCGCGGTGAGGTCATCGGCGTCGCGCGTGTCGCCTTCGCGCACGCTTGGGCCGGGGTGTCCGCGCTGAACGTGGCGCAAGGTCATCGGCGCGCCGGTGTCGCCGTGCAGCTCATGGGCGCACTTGCCGACGCGTCGCGCGCACGCGGCATACGGTCCATGTATCTGCAAGTGGCACAATCGAACTCGCCGGCGCGGGGCCTCTTTGAACGGCTCGGCTTCAGCACCCACCACCAATACCGCTACCTCGGTGCGTGACCCGTCAGCCCGCTGCTGGATAGGTGCACTGCACGTTGTCCTCGGGGATGTAGTGGGTGTTGAAGCTCGAGGTCTTGACCTGTGCCCCGCTCTTCTTGAAGATCCTCGTCACCGTCACGTCGAAGCCGGGAGTCGGCAACTGCGGCACACAGCCCGGGCGACCGTCAACGATGTTCTTGGGTTGCACCACATTGCGTCTGGGGCCCCTGGCGGACTCGATGTCCCACGTCCTGGTGCCGAGGAAGGTCACGGTGATGTCTCTGCCGCTCACGTACGCCTTGATGAGGATCGCGAATCCCGTGTCGTTGGTCCACAACTGGTCGACATCGGGCCAGGACACCGTGGCCTCGCGACCCTCGGGGTAGCGCGAGATGTAGAACGAGTGGGGGGTGTACCGGTCGATCCTGACTCCGGCGAAGAAAGCGGCGTTGAAGGTCGTCGTCGAGACCTGCGAGACGCCACCGCCATAGTCCTTCTCCAGGCGACCCGCGTAGATGACGGGAGCCTGCAGGTAGCCCTTGGCCGGGGTCCGTGGCCCCAGGGTCCCGTTGAGGCTGAACTGGTCACCAGGGCGGACGAGCGTGCCGTTCAACGTCCCGACCGCGATCTTGATGTTGTTGGTCCGCGGCGGGTTGACCGGGAACTGCGTGGTGAAGGTCGAGATCTCCTCCTTGACCCCCCAGCCCTGCGCCATCGCGGTGGTCACCTTGGGCGGGGCCGCGACCATCCCGATCGTGGCGGTGCGCGTCGGAGAGGTCAGCGCGGACAGGAACGGGGCCGGCGCGGACGGCTCGTCGAACGTCATTCCCACGACGGCGGGCACGACCTGGGGCGCACCTGCGACCAACCGCACGGTCGCGTCGACAGGGGTGCGCTCGATGCCGGGGTCGGCCGCCCGGATCGCGGCCAGGAGCTTGGGTGCGTCGATGCTGGGCCGGAGCGTGCCGAGGCCGTCAGCGGCCAGGGACAGCGCGGGGGCGTACTGCACCGGCTGGAGCATCACGGTGACCCCGCCCGCCACGACCTTGACCGGCCCCGACATTGCAGGGGTTGCGAACTCCCTGGCTGCGCGGTTGATCTCGTCCGCCGACAGCTTGGGCTGGGTGAGGCTCATGACGGCCTGGACGACGTGTTGGCGCGGCCAGGCCGACGCCACGGCATCCGTGGTCTCAGGGACCTTGACCATCTGTCCGTCCGCGGACACCACCGCGGTCGCGGTGCCGCCGGTGAACGTGATCGAGCCCTCCTTGACGGGAGAGTCGACGGCACGGGCCGCTTCTGTCACGGCTGCGGTGAGCTTGGCGCGGTCGACGCGGACCTTGAGGGGTTGCTTCTCCCCCCCTGCCAGGTGCTCCCACAGCTGCACCGGGTTCAACGTGAACCCACTCAGATCCGACAGCGTGGCCTCCAGGTCGACCTCCAGGCCAGCGGTGCCGGGTTCGATGTCGACGGTGCGCGAGGGGGCTTCGAGGTGTACGGGCTGTGAGGCCCTGGTGGCCAGAACGCGCTGGAGGGTGACGGTGGCCTCGTCGCGTGACATCCCGCCGATCGCAATGCCGTCGACGGTGGTGTTGGACGGTACGTGGCGACTCAGGAAGATCGCCAGCCCGTAGTACGTCGCCCCCAGCACGACCAGGGCCGCGACCAGACGCAGAAACGCCCGGCTAACCTGCATCTGAGCTCCACCAATGTTCGTGTTCGTCGTCATGCCAAGGTCACATACCGTCCGCGGTAGTACAGCAGCGCCTCGCCGGGATGGGCTGCGGTCGTTACCGAAACGACTTCTCCGACCACGATGCTGTGGTCGCCTGCCGGATGCACGGCGATGGTGCGGCACTCGATCGTGGACAGCGCGCCGTCCAGCAACGCCACCCCGGTCTGCGGGCCACGGTGATGCGGGATGCGGTCGAGCTGACCGTGCAACGGCCGACCGCGTGTCGCCAGCCAGTCGGCACCCGGCCGGTCGCGACCGGAAAGCACGCTGATCCCCCAGACCCCCGCATCGAGTACGGCGTCGTAGAATCGCGCCTCACGTTCGACGCAAACGAGCAGGAGCAACGGCTCGAGCGACACGGAGGTCAGTGCGTTGGCGGTCATCGCATGGTCGAGATCGCGGGTCCGTGTGGTGAGCACGGTGACACCCGTTGCGAAGCGGCTCATCGCCCGCCGAAAGACGTCGATGTCCGGGGTGCTCTGGCTCATCCGCGTTCCTGGGACTCGCTCAACAGGCCGGTATGCCGCGGTGCGCCGTGCGCCGCTGGCACGAGGTGGCCGGCGACGGGGTCAAACTGCGCGAAACCCTCGCGGCCGCAGAGCCGGGCAGCGATGTTGTTGGACAATGCGTAGTAGCCGTCGTAGACGCTGACCTGGGTCGCGTGCTGGGCCAGCGCCCGGATCTGCAGGTCGACCAATGCTGGCTCCTCCACGACATGAGTGACAGTCCCGTCGCTGACGACCGACGGTGGATATGGCGCATCCTGTGGCAGCACAACACAGTTCGAGTTGGTCGGCGCCACCTTTTCAAGCAACCACGCGCGGTCCTGCGACGCCCAGCTGAAAGGAGTGAGGATGCAATAGACCACCGGGATCGCCGCCCCGTCAGCTTCGGCGCTGTCGGCCAGAGCCGACAGCGCCGACATTGTCAGTCGGTGGGTCTGGACGTGGTCCGGGTGTGCATAGCCACCCTGCTTGTCGTACGTCACGACGACGTCGGGCCGCACCGCCCTGATGTGGGCAGCCACCATGGCAGACGCCTCGTGGAAGTCGGCACCGGCGAACGCGTCCGGATGCTCTGCGCTCGGCGTGCCGGCCATGCCCGAGTCGCGATACCGCGAAGCGACGCCCCGTTCAGGGTCCTCGCCCAGCACCGAGTGCGCGACCCCCAGAACCGACATGGCTGCCCGGAGCTCCTCCCTGCGCCAGGACCCGAGGGTGTCGTCGCGGGCGGCGCCAAGATGGGCCAGCGCCGGCGGGATCACCTCGCCCTCCTCGCCAAGGGTGCACGTGAGCAGGTGGACGTCATGACCGCGCGAGGCATAGGTGGCCATGGCCACCCCCGTCGTCAGTGTCTCGTCATCGGGGTGTGCGTGGACGAACAACAGCCGTGCGCGCGTGGGCGCCTCCCCGGACGTGGGGTGACCGCTCACTGGACGGCCACCGTCGCCAGGTCGACCGTGCCGCCGAGCGCCTGGTTGTCGATGTAGCTCTGGACGCCGACGCCGTGGACGAACACCGACCTCTGGTTGGTCAGGGGGATGGCCGCGACAGAGGTCGCGAGCTCCTTGTCAAGGTCTCCCCACGCCTTCTCGCGCTCGACCGCGTCGGGGATCATCGCGGCGGCGTCGATCCTGGCATTGAAGGCGGGGCTGGCGAACCGGCCGTAGTCCTGACCCGAAGAGCTCGCACTGAGGTTCAGCCGGCTGTCGAACAACGACGGGATCACGCTCGAGCCCGAGGGCCATTCGGCGGACCCCACAGCCCACATCACGTCATACCTGCGGCTGTTCGGAACCGCCGCGATCGCCGTGAAGTAGTCGTTCGCCAGGCCCTCGAGGGTGACCGAGAACCCGGCGTCCTGCCATCCTTGCTGCAGGGCATCCATCGCCTTGTCCGCGATCGTGCCCTTGCGGTAGGCCACCGTGATGGCCACCGGCAGGGCCAGCCCCGAGGACTGCAACAGGGTGCGCGCCCTGGCGGCATCGCCACGGGGCGGGACGTCCAGAGGGTTGAAGTCCTGGTGGGCCGGCAGGGACTTGTTGATCATGGCGTAGGTCGCTTCGGCAGCGGTGACTCCACCCAGGGCCGTGATGTAGGCCTCGCGGTTGGTGGCGACGGCAAGCGCCTGCCGCACTGCCAGGTTGGACATCGTCGGGCGGCTGAAGTTGGGCACCAGATAGTCCACGAACGGCGCGCGGGGGTTGGACGAGCGAGACCTGATCGCCGGGGAGGACATGATGTTGTTCTGCAGGACCGGTGGGGCAGAGTCCGCTGTCACCGCAAAGGTGTCCAAACCGGCATTCGTCATGATTCTGCTGACGGCGGTCTCGACCGGGACCCCTTCCTGGTAGACGATCTGCGCCGGTCGAGCCTTGCGGATCGGGTCGGTCGTCGCGTCCCAGTGCGGGTTGCGCACGAACGTCGCGCCCTTGCTCGGCTCCCAGGCTCCCCTGAGCATGTAGGGGCCGTTGGAAAAGATCTCGGTGGCCGACGTGGCGCCACGGTCCTTGTCCGCACGCACCGGGCCGAAGGCCGGCAGGGCCACCACCTGGTTGAAGTCCGGCACGGGTGTGGCGAGCTTGAACGTGATGGTCTGGCCGGAGCAGGTGACCGCATTGTCGAACCCCGCCTGGCCGGTCTTGACGTACGGGCCGGCATAGGTGCTGGAACCGTCCGCGTTGCGGGGCACGTCCAGGAAGGCAAGAGCGTAGGTCGGACCGCCGGTGATCTGGGTCGTGGCGAAGGTGCGTGAGATGCCGTACTTCACGTCGGCGCAGGTGACCGGCCGGCCGTCCTGCCAGATGGCGTCGCCGCGCAGGGTGAAGCTCCACGACCTGCCCCCGGCCGCCGCCGTCCCGATGTCCGTGGCCAGGTCGGGTGCGAGGTTCGGCAGCGTGTCCTGCTGGGTCGCCGGCGCCCAGGCCGTCAGGGTCCGCGCGAAGACCCGGCCCGCGAAGGCGATGTCGGCTCCGACAGACAGCCGTTGCGGGTCCCACGCGTCCACCGGACCCAGACGCAACATGTACAGCGCCCCACCTGCCGTTCCCGGACCTGTCGACGTGGGCCTGACCTCGGATGCCATCCGCACGGAACACGACGCGGCCGCGAGAGTGACGCCAAGGCCCACGGCCACAGCGGCGCTGAGTCTTCTGGCGCGCATCTGGTGGTAACTCCCTCGTGTTGGCGGCGTGTGGAACACGTGGCCGACCCGTCTCGGCGCTATACGACCGTACGCTTCTCGGGGAAGTGGCAGGCGACCCGGTGCCCGGGCGCCAGCTCGACAGGCAACGGGATCTCGACGGCGCACCGGTCCTGTGCCTTGGGACAGCGGGTCCGGAAGACGCAGCCGGACGGCGGGTTCTGCGGGCTGGGCAGGTCGCCACGGAGAATGATCCGGTCGCGCTCGGCGGCGTGGCGCGGGTCGGGCACGGGCACCGCAGAGAGCAAGGCGTGCGTGTAGGGATGCAGCGGCTCCTCGTAGAGCGTGTCCCGGTCGGCCTCTTCCATGATCTTGCCGAGGTACATCACGATGACGCGGTCGGAGATGTGGCGTACGACCGAGAGGTCGTGCGCAACGAAGATGTAGGCGAGCTTCTGCTCGTCCTGGATGTCCTCGAGCAGGTTGATGACCTGGGCCTGGATGGACACGTCCAGCGCCGAAACCGGCTCGTCACAGACGATCAGCTGTGGTTTGAGGGCGATGGCGCGCGCGACACCGATGCGCTGACGCTGACCACCGGAGAACTCGTGCGGGTAGCGGTTGTAGTGCTCGGGGTTGAGCCCTACGCGCTCCATCAGGTCCTGCACGGCCTTGCGGACCCCGCCCTCGGGTGTGATGCCCTGGATGGAGTAGGGGGCGGCGATGATCTTGCCGACCGTATGGCGCGGGTTCAGCGAGCCGTACGGGTCCTGGAAGATCATCTGCATCTCCCGGCGAAGACGTCGAAGCTCTCCGCCGGAGACGTGGGTCACGTCCTTGCCGGCGAACTCGATGGTGCCACTGGTGGGCTCGAGCAGGCGCAGCAGGGTGCGCCCTGCCGTGGACTTGCCACAGCCGGACTCCCCGACCAGGCCGACCGTCTCGCCGCGTCCGACGTCCAAGGTGATCCCGTCGACCGCCTTCACCGGGGCGTCAGCACGGGAGATGATGCCGGGCTTCTTCTGCGGGAAGTACTTGCGCAGGTCCGTGATCCGCAGGATCGTCTCGGGTGGGGTGCGCACGGAGGGCCGGTCGACCGGCATGTCAGACACTGTGCTCATGGGTTCCTCCGTCACGACTTCTGGCCGGAGATCTGGGCGTAGATCTCGTTTCGTCGGGCAGCGTCGATATGACAGCGGGCGCTCTGCCCCGGCCCCGCCTCGAGCAGCTCGGGCACCTCGGTCCGGCAGCGATCGCCCTCGACCTCGCGGCGATGCCCACAACGGGGGTTGAAGGCACAACCCGACGGCAGGTTGATCAACGACGGCGGGTTGCCGGGGATGGGGTCGAGGCGGTCGGTGCGCACCTTGTCCAGACGCGGCATCGAGGCCAGCAGGCCCCAGGTGTAGGGGTGCTGCGGGGTGTAGAACACCTCATCGACACTGCCCTTCTCGACGCACTTGCCGGCGTACATCACGATGATGTCGTCGGCCACGTCTGCGACCACACCGAGGTCGTGGGTGATGATGATGATCGCGGACCCGAACTCCTTCTGGAGGTCCTTCATCAGCTCGAGGATCTGGGCCTGGACCGTGACGTCCAGGGCGGTTGTCGGCTCGTCCGCGATAAGCAGCTTGGGGTCGTTTATCAGGGCCATGGCGATCATCGCCCGCTGGCGCATACCGCCGGAGAACTCGTGCGGGTACTGGTCGACGCGCCGGTTCGGGTTGGGGATACCGACCCGTTCGAGCATCTCAATGGCCCGTTTCTTGGCCACGGCCTTGCTCACGTCGTGATGGATGCGGTAGGCCTCCACGATCTGGTTGCCGATCGTGTAGTACGGGTGCAGGGCCGACAGCGGGTCCTGGAAGACCATCGCCATCTGGTTGCCACGCAGCGAACGGATCCGCTCGTCCGAGATGGCCAGGAGGTCCTCGCCCTGGAGCAGGATCTGGCCCGACAGCCTGGCCTTCGAGCGCCGGTGCAGGCCCAGGATGGCCAGGCTGGCCACCGACTTCCCCGAGCCCGACTCGCCGACGATACCGATGGTCTGGCCGCGTTCCAGCGAAAAGTCGAGGCCATCGACTGCCTTGACCAGTCCGTCGTCGGTCGGGAAGTGGACGTGCAGGTCCTTGACCTGCAGGAACGGCTTTCGTGAGTCGGCGGGCAGGGTGTCGTGGATCACGGGACGTGCCTTTCGCGGGCTGGGGTCGCTGGCGGGCGCGAGGTCAGACAAGGCGCACTCTCGGGTCGATCACGCCGTACAGCACGTCGACCACCAGGTTGGCGAGCACGATGAAGAAGGCTGCCACGAGCACGAGCGCGACGATGACCGGCAGGTCGAACACCTGAACGGACTGAACGACCTCCCGGCCAAGTCCCTGGAGGTTGAACACCGTCTCGGTGATGGCGGCGCCGGCGAGCAGACCTCCGAGGTCGAGCCCGGCGACGGTGACGACCGGAGTCAGAGCCGCCCGCAGGGTGTGCTTGAAGACGACCGTGCGCTCGCTGAGCCCCTTGGCCCGCGCGGTGCGCAGGTAGTCCTCGCCCATCGTCTCGAGCATGTAGGCGCGGGTGAGCCGGATGTAAGCAGCCGCGAACAGCGAGGCGAGCGCGATCCACGGCAGCAGCATGCCCTGGAACCACAGCAGCGGGCCGTCGAGGAACGGCGTGTAGCCCGGCGGCGGAAGCAGCCCCCACTGGATCGAGAGATAGTTGTACATCAGGAGCGCGATGAAGAACGCGGGGAACGAGTAGAGGATCAGGGCGCCGGACACCAGACCCCGGTCCACGATCCCGCCGCGACGCAGCGCCGCCAGGATGCCGAAGCCGACGCCCAGGACGATCCACAGCACGAAGGCGCCGAGGGTGATCGAGACGGTGACGGGTAGTCGCTCCTTGACGATGTCCGTGACGAGCTTGGTCTCCAGGGGCGAGTATCCCAGGCACGGGGCCGGGCAGTGGGTGACCTTGTCGGGGTTCAGCTTCTGGAAAACCGGGTCGTCCGGGAAGTCCCGTGCGACGAACAGCCCCTTGACGAAGGCGGCGTACTGCGTCGGCACCGGCTTGTCGAGCCCGAGGGCCCTGCGGTTGGCCTCGATCGAGGCAGGGGTGCAGTTCTTGCCGCAGGTCAGACGAGCGGGGTCCGTCGGCCCCGCATAGAACATGAAGAAGGTGACGACACTGATCACCGCGAGCATGAGCACAGCGGCGATGGAGCGCCGAATGATGTAGTACAACATGTGCGGTCACCACCGAAGCGGCGACGTCACCTCACCTTCTCACTAGGTCGTAACGAGACTAGGGCAGACAACACCGACTGGGAGCACGCACTTGGAAGTGCGTGCTCCCAGCCACTGGGTGGGCCGTGATCGTTCACGGCCCACCCCGTGTTCCCAAGGACTGCTCTTACTGGACGCCCACGGCACCCAGGTCTGGGTAGTTGCTGACGCTGGGGTTGTCGACCCAGCCCTTGATGCCCGAGCCCCAGACCAGGAAGAACTTCTGGTTCTGCAGCGGGATGTAGGCCACGTCCTTGGCCAGGAACTCATCCATGTCGCCCCACAGAATCGCCTGCTTGGCCAGATCGGTCTCGGCGTAGGCCGCGTCGATCATCTTGTTGAGCTCCGGGTTGTTGTAGTACCCGTAGTCGTTGCCGTTGGACGCCGCGTTCAGCTGGATGCGACCATCGAACAGCGGCGGGATGTCCGTGGACGCGGACGGCCAGTCGGCACCCCAACCGGCCCAGGTGACGTCGTACTTGTCGGCATTGGCCGGGTTCTGGATGACGTCGTAGTAGGTGTCGGTCAGCTCGTTCAGGGTGACCGCGAAGCCGGCCTTCTCCCAGCCCGCCTTCAGGGCCGCAGCCGACTTCTGTGAAGTCGGGGTGCCTCCGCTGAAGGTCATGGTGATCGGGTAGGGCATCTTCACGCCGGCCTCGGTCAGGAGCGCCTTGGCCTTGACCGGGTCACCCGCGTCGGGAGCGTTGAACGCGTTGAACTTCTTGTAGCCCAGTACGTCCGGGCTGATGATCGACTGCGACGGTGTGCCGGCGGTCGTTCCTCCATTGGCTGCGACCCAGCCTGCCTTGTCCGTGGAGATGGCCAGCGCCTGACGGACCTTGGGGTCCTTCAACCGCTTGAAGTTCGGCGTCAGGTAGTCCATGAACGGCGCCAGGACGTTCTCGAAACGGCCCTTCATGGCAGGGCTGCTCAGGATCTGCGGACGCAGCGCAGGCGGGGTCCGACGGTCGGTGACCGCGAACTTGTCGTTGCCCGAGTCGCTGATCAGACGCTGCGCGATGACCTCGTCGGCCACACCCTCGGTGAAGACGATCTTGTCCGGGAATGCCCCGCGCAAGGTGTCCGTCTTCGGGTCGTATGCCGTGTTGCGGATGAAGGTGCCACCCTTGCCCTTCTCCCAAGTCCCGTCGAGCTTGTAGGGGCCGTTGGAGAAGATGGCGAAGTTGGACTTGTCGCCCTTGTCCTGGGACTTCTTGTACGGAGCGAACGCCGACAAGGTCACAGCAAGGTTGAAGTCACCCACGGGCTGGCCCAGGTTGTAGGTGATCGTCTT
>JAYSQM010000302.1:0-4234 GCA_043721575.1 Phycicoccus sp. | reverse complement strand
GGTGCGATGTCAGATCCCTTGCCGTGCAACGCACTTGCGCCGAGCACGGCATCGTTGACCGAGCCCGAGACCCACTCGCGAGAACCGCTGACGAGGATGACCGAGGCGCTCAGGAGCACCAGGACCAGGACCATCCGTTTGCTGGTCAGCCGGTCGATCATCGCGTCCTCAGCATCATCGCGTCCTCAGCATCATGGCGTCCGCAGGCCTGAGGCCGAGGCCACGGCTTGCAGGGCCGCCGCGGCCTTGTTGACGCTCTCCTCGTACTCCAGCCCGGGCACAGAGTCGGCGACGATCCCCCCACCGGCCTGGACGTAGGCCCGTCCGCCCTTGATCACGGCGGTGCGGATCGCGATGGCCATGTCGAGGTCCCCGTGGAAGTCGAGATAGCCGACCACCCCGCCGTAGATGCCCCGGCGGCTCGGCTCGAGCTCGTCGATCAGGGCCATGGCACGCGGTTTGGGCGCCCCCGAGAGCGTGCCGGCCGGGAACGTTGCCACGAGCACGTCATAGGCGCTCTGCTCGGGGCGGATGTCGCCGACGACCGTGGACTCCAGATGCATGATGTGGCTGTAGCGCCGGATCGTCATGAACTCCACCACGTCGACGGTGCCCGCGTGACAGACCCGCTGCAGGTCGTTGCGCGACAGGTCGACGAGCATGACGTGCTCGGAACGCTCCTTCGCGTCGGCCAGCAGGGCCTCGCCGTTGGCGACGTCCGCCTCGGGGGTCGCACCTCGCGGCCGCGAGCCCGCGATCGGGTGGGTGATGGCCCGCCGGCCGGTCACCTTGACCAGTGCCTCGGGACTCGAGCCCACGACGTCGTATGCCGTGCCGTCGGGGGCCGGGAGCCTCAGGAGGTACATGTAGGGGCTGGGGTTCGACGCGCGAAGGACGCGATAGACATCGAGCGCGTCGGCGGGGCAGTCCACGGCGAACCGTTGCGAGAGAACGACCTGGAAGACCTCGCCAGCGCGAATGGCTTCCTTGCCGGCCTCGACCATGGCGTGGAACTGCTCCGGGGTGTGGTTGCTGGCAGCCTGCGGTGCGGTCGGGTCGATGACCGCCACGGTGCTGGGGGCCGCGGCGGCCAGATCGGCGGTCATCCGGTCCAGCCGGCTGACCGCATCGGTCCATGCATCCTCGACCCGCTCGTCGGTCGCGTCGTAGTTGATGGCGTTGGCGACCAGCAGCAGCGAGCCGTCGGCGTGGTCCAGGACCGCCAGGTCCGTGGCCAGCATCATGGCGAGCTCGGGCAGGTGCAGCTCGTCCGGCGCGGTGTCGGGGACCTTCTCCCAGCGACGTACGGCGTCGTAGGTGATCGCCCCGACCATGCCACCGGTCAACGGCGGCAGACCCGGGATCGGGTCGGTCGCGAGCGCAGAGACGGTGTCGCGTAACGCTTCCAGCGGGTTGCCGCTGATGGGCACGCCCACCGGCGGGTCGCCGATCCAGTGCGTCACGCCGTCCTTCTCGGTCAGAACCGCACTACAGGCGGCGCCCACGATGGAGTAGCGCGACCACACTCCCCCATGCTCGGCGGACTCCAGCAGGAAGGTGCCCGGCGCATCCTTGGCGAGCTTGCGGTAGACGCCCACCGGGGTCTCGGCGTCGGCGAGCAGCCGGCGCACCACCGGGATGACCCGGCGGGTGCGGGCCAGCTCGGTGAACGTCTCCAGCGAAGGCCAGGTCACGCCATACCCGAGGTTGGGCGTGGGCTCACTCATCCGGATGTCCTTGAACGGGATGTCCCTGGACGGCAGGCAGATCGTGGCCGTCGAAGCAGGTGCGCGCTCCGGTATGGCAGGCCGCGCCGATCTGGTCGACCCCAACGAGCAGGGCATCGCCGTCACAGTCCAGCGCGACGGTCCTGACGTACTGCGCGTGGCCCGAGGTGTCGCCCTTGCGCCAGTACTGGCCACGGCTGCGCGACCAGAAGGTCACCCGTCCCGTCGTCAGCGTGCGATGAAGTGCCTCGTCGTCCATCCAGCCGACCATGAGCACCTCGCCGCTGTCGTGCTGCTGCACGACGGCACACACGAGGCCGTCGACGTCGCGCTTCAGACGCGAGGCGACCTCGGCGTGGAGGGGGGACTGTGAGGAGGTCGGGGACACCCAGGACATTCTGCCGTGCCACCCCCTGGGCGAACACACCAGATCCGTTGGTGTTGGATGACGGCGTGCTTACCATCGACCTCGACGTGATCCGAGTGACCCTGCACGTGCTCGCAGCAACCATCTGGGTGGGCGGCCAGATCGTCCTGGCGGCGCTCGTGGGGCCGCTGCGCCGGGCCGCTCCCGCGGCAGTCCCCGCGGCGGCCCGCGCCTTCGCCTGGGTGGCCTGGCCCGCCTTCGCGGCGCTCATCGCGACGGGCATCTGGAACATGGCCGTGATGGGCCAGAGGGGTGATGCCTACCAGACCACCCTGATGGTCAAACTGGTGCTCGTTCTGCTCTCCGGCCTGGGTGCCGCGCTGCACACCGTCGCCAAGAGCCCTGCGTTCAAAGGCATCTGGGCCAGCGTCGGCCTGCTGGGCGCCCTGGGCGCCGTCCTGTTCGGCGTCGCGCTCGGCTCGGCCGGCTGAGCCCTCGGCGGATTCCAGGGTCCCGCCCTCGCCCGGGACCTGCCCGGCTCAGTCCCCGTGCTGCTGGGCCACCCACGACGCATGCAGCCCCGAGTAGACACCTCCCGCGCCGACGAGCTCATCGTGCGGTCCACGCTCCACCACGCGGCCCTTGTCCACGACGATGACCTCGTCGGCAGCCTCAGCGGTCGAGAGCCGGTGGGCGATGGCGATCGAGGTGCGTCCACGGGTCAGGCTGTCCAGGGCTCGCTGGACCCGGACCTCGGTGGCCGGGTCGACCGCCGAGGTGGCCTCGTCCAGAACGAGCAGATCGGGGTCGGCCAGATAGGCCCGGGCCAGTGCCACCAGCTGCCGCTCACCGGCTGAGAGGGACTCCCCTCGTTGACCGACCTGGGTCGAAAGGCCTCGCGGGAGCCCGGCCAGCCAGGTGTCCAGGCCGAGCTCGGTCAGGGCCAGTCGCACGTCGTCATCGGTGGCGACCGGCTTGCCGAAACGGATGTTGTCCAGCAATGAGGCATCGAACAGGAAGCCCTCCTGCGGCACGAGCACCACGCGGCTGCGCAGCGAGGAGAACCGCACCTCGCGCAGGTCGACGCCATCGATGCGCACACTGCCCAGCGTCGGGTCGATCAGCCGGGTGAGCAGCTTGGCCAGCGTCGACTTGCCCGAGCCGGTCTCTCCGACGATGGCGATGCGCGACCGGGGCGCGAAATGCAGGTCGATCTCATGCAGCACCGGCTCGCCGCCCGGGTAGGCGAAACCAACGCCGTCGAAGACCACGGTGATCGGGCCACGCGGCAAGGACTGCCCGTCCTGGGGATCGGCCACGTCGGCGGGCGTGTCGATCACGGCGATCACCCGCCGCCACCCCGCCACCGCGTTCTGCATCTCGTTGAGGATCTCGGTGGCGGTCTGCACCGGTTGGGTGAACAGCTGCACCAGGAAGAGGAAGGCCAGCAGCTCGCCCAGGCTCAGCTGCCCATGAACTGCCAGGACGGTGCCGACCACGATGACGACCACCGTCGTCAGACCCGAGACGAGCTGGCCCGACGTGAAGGCGGCCACGGCCTTGATCTGCGCCGACACCGAGGCCCGGCGGTGGTTCTCGATGGCGACGTCGATGCGCGTGGCGGTCCGGTCCTCGACCCCGTATGCGCGGATGGTCGCCGCGCCGACGACGGACTCCGACACCGCTGCGAGCAGCTCGCCGACCCGCTCGCGCACCTCGGTGAACGCCGCGCCGACGATGTCCTGGAACCGGCGGATCAGGAAGAACAGCGGCACGAAGCAGATCCAGACGACCGCCGCCAGCACCGGGCTGTAGATCACCATCAGCACCGTCGCCAGGGTCAGCTGGCCCAGGGACACGATCAGCATCAGTCCGCCGAACTGCACGAACATCGAGATCGTGTCGACATCGCTGGTGACCCTGGAGACCAGCGAGCCGCGTCGCTCGGTGTTCTGGGTGAGCATCGAGAGGTCATGGATGTGCCGGAAGGCCTTGATCCGCAATGTCGCCAGGCCGCTCTCGGAGGCACGGAACAAGCGCACGTTGACGAAGTACGACGTCACGGCCGTGAGCGCGACGCCGCATGCGGCCAGCAGGACCAGCCGCACGACCAGGCCGGTGTCTGGGCCCGACCTGGCCA
>JAYSQM010000301.1:0-1604 GCA_043721575.1 Phycicoccus sp. | reverse complement strand
GCGACCGGGCTCACCGCACACCTGCGTGGAAGTGTTGCCGTGGGCGCGGTCACCGTCGGACTGGCTGGGGCGGCTGACGCCCACGCGCTGGCTCGGTGCGTCGCAAGTCTGCGCGAGCGCGCGCCGTCCTTCGGCGGCAGCGTCGTCGTGCTCGAGGCTCCCGGCGACCTCAAGGCAGGCCTCGACGTGTGGGGCCCCGTCGGCGGCCTGAAGCTGATGCGCGCGGTCAAGCGCCAGTTCGACCCCGAGCGCCGCCTCGCCCCGGGCCGTTTCGTCGGGGGGATCTAGATGACCCCTCCAGACCAGCCCGGCGGACCGGTATCGGCCACGCACGGCACCCTCGGCACCGACGCACCGCTCTGCCTGACGCCCGCATCCTCCGGCGAGCCTGCGTTCGACGACCACCGGCCGCCGTCGGCCGCGCTGGTGGCTGACTGCGTGCACTGCGGGTTCTGCCTGCCCGCCTGCCCCACCTACACGCTCTGGGGCGAGGAGATGGACTCGCCGCGCGGCCGCATCTACCTCATGGGCGAGGGCCTCGAGGGCGAGCCGATGACGCCCGCAATGGTGGAGCACTTCGACGCCTGCCTCGGGTGCATGGCCTGCGTCACAGCCTGCCCGTCCGGCGTGCAGTACGACAAGCTGATCGGGGCCACGAGGGCCCAGGTGGAGCGCCGGTTCAAGCGGCCGAAGGCCGACCGTGCGCTGCGCAGCGCGATCTTCGCGCTCTTCCCTTATCCCAGGAGACTACGGGCGATGCGGGGCCCTCTCCGGCTCCACCAGAAGAGCGGTCTCTCCCGACTTCTGCGCAGGTCCGGTGTGCTGCAACGGATCTCACCGACGTTGGCAGCCATGGAGGCGCTGGCGCCAACGCTCGGGCGTGCGGAACGCGTGCCCGAGCGCACTCCCGCGCAGGGTGAGCGGCGCGGGACGGTCGGCATGCTGCTCGGCTGCGTCCAGCGAGAGTTCTTCCCGGGCGTCAACGCAGCCACGGCCCGGGTGCTGGCTGCTGAGGGGTTCGACGTGTTCGCGCCAGCGGCCCAGGGTTGTTGCGGCGCCCTCTCCGCTCACAACGGGCGCGAGAACGAGGCCCAGGGTTTCGCCCGGGCGCTGATCGACCAGTTCGAGCGGGCCGGGGTCGACGCAGTCGTGGTCAACTCGGCCGGCTGCGGGTCGTCGATGAAGGAGTACACCGACCTGTTGGCCGACGATCCGGTCTATGCCGAACGGGCCAAGAGGTTTGCCGACGGCGTCCGTGACATCTCCGAGTTCCTTTACGAGACAGAGGCCGTGGCGCCCAGGCACCCGCTTCCGGTGACGATTGCCTACCACGATGCCTGTCACCTCGGGCACGCCCAGGGCGTCCGCGCCCAACCGCGTGAGCTGCTGCACGGCATACCCGGCCTCCAGCTGCGCGAGATCGCCGACGGAGACCTGTGCTGCGGATCCGCAGGGATCTACAACATCCTGAACCCTGTTGCCGCGCGCGAGCTCGGCGACCGAAGGGCGGCCAATGTCATGGCGACCAAGGCCCAGCTGCTCGTCACGGCCAACCCCGGCTGCCTCATGCAGGTGGCCTCGTCGGTCGAGCGCACTGGCGGACG
>JAYSQM010000300.1:0-15015 GCA_043721575.1 Phycicoccus sp. | reverse complement strand
CGGGGAAACGCCCACATCTGCCGCACCTCGCCTCACACTCGTACCAGCCGGATCTGACGCGGCGGTCCTGTTCCCAACACCATCTCCGACATGCCTCACGCGCCACAGGGACGTTGGTCCCTGGTTTGCGCTGCCCGCAGTCGTGGCCGTGCCGGGACCATGGTCCCTGCCCGATCGCCGACGGTCCGGCGAGCATCGGGACATGGGCCAGTTGACCCAGCAGGATCCCCAGGAGGACAACATGAGCCTGACCGTCACCGCTGAGCCCAGCACGGCTCCGTTGGTCATCGCCTTCGCCGCCGGCGACAGGTCCATGTCCGAGCTGATGGGGGGCAAGGGGGCTAACCTGGCCGAGATGACCCGACTGGGGCTGCCTGTCCCCCATGGGTTCACCATCACCACGGCCGCCTGCCGTCACTACCTCGCACTCGGCCGGGAACCTGCGGACCTGGGTCAACTGGTCGACATACACCTTCATCAGCTGGAACAGGCGGCCGGCCGACGGTTCGGCGATCTTGCGAAACCCCTTCTGGTGTCAGTGCGTTCGGGTGCACGACGCTCGATGCCGGGGATGATGGAGACCGTCCTGAACGTCGGCCTCACGGATGCGGTCATCCCGGGGCTGGCTGCCCGCGGTGGTGAACGATTCGCCTGGGACTGTTATCGACGGCTCGTGCAGATGTATGGCCAGACCGTTCTGGGAGTCGAGAGCGAGCTCTTTGACGCGGCCCTCTCGGCGGCACGGCGCGACGCTGGCGTCCGCAGCGACACCGAGCTGAACGCGGCTTCGCTGCAGATGCTCACGTTGAACTTCCGGCGCACCTTGGTGAACCAGACTGGCGAAGACCTGCCACAGGACGCCCACGAGCAGCTGCGCCGCACCATCGACGCCGTCTTCACCTCGTGGAATGCCCCTCGCGCGCAAACCTTCCGACGCCATGAGGGCATCGGCGACGATGCCGGCACTGCGGTCAACATCGTCGAGATGGTCTACGGCAACGCCGGTCCCGACTCCGGCAGCGGCGTCTGCTTCACGCGCGACCCGGCCACGGGCGAGCCCGGCGTCTACGGGGACTACCTTCCCAACGCCCAAGGTGAGGATGTGGTCAACGGCAGTCGCACGCCTCTCCCGCTACAGGAGCTCTCCGATCGAGCACCGGCGATCTACGAGCAGCTGATAGGTCACCTGCGCACGCTCGAACGGCACTACACCGACTTGTGCGACGTGGAGTTCACCGTCGAGGACAGCACGTTGTGGATCCTGCAGACGCGGGTCGGCAAGCGCAGCCCGGCCGCAGCGTTCACGGTTGCCAGCGCCCTGGTGAACGAGGGGCTCATCGATCTTGATGAAGCCCTGCGCCGGGTGGACGGATATCAGCTCGAGAGCCTCCTGCATCCCGAGTTCACGTCCGCCGCCGATGAGCTCATACTGGCGTCCGGGCTTCCTGCCAGCCCCGGTGCGGCCGTGGGTGAGGTGGTGTTCGACGCACAGACGGCCGTGAGCCAAGCGGCTGAAGGCCGCAGCGTGGTGCTGATGCGTACCGAGACCAGTGCTGACGACGTGGGCGGCATGCTGGCGTCCGTGGCCATCGTCACCGCGCGCGGTGGGCGTACGTCGCACGCAGCAGTTGTCGCCCGCGGAATCGGCCGTACCTGTGTGGTCGGCGTCGACGGTCTGGTCATCGACCTCGATGCCCGCACCGCCCTCTGCCCCGGTGGGGCCGTCCAGGAGGGCGACACGGTCTCGGTGGACGGGACGACGGGCAAGATCTTCCGTGGCGCCCTGGCGGTACGGCAGAGCCAGGTCGCAGAGCTGCTCGAGACGCGAGCCGGTGACGGGTCGGGCGCTGAGCAGGCTGAGCCGGTCACCGGTTCACTGGCGGCCGCGGTGCTTCGCCTCCTGGCGCACGCCGACCATCGACGGCTCATCGGCGTACGCGCGAACGCCGAGACGAGCACCGACGCGCTGCGGGCCCGGAGGTTGGGCGCGGAGGGCATTGGCCTGTGCCGTACCGAGCACATGCTGTTGGGTGAGCGGGCCGTCTTGGTCGAACGGATGGTCCTGGGTGACGAGTCCGACCGCGCAGCGGCCTTGGCCTCGATCGAACAGCTGGCGTATGCGGACTTCCTCGACATCCTGAGGGTGATGAACGGACTCCCTGTGGTCGTACGCCTGTTGGACCCACCCCTGCACGAGTTCCTGCCGGACCTGGTCGGCCTCTCGGTCGAGGTGGCGCTGAACGATGCTGCGGGGAGACCGGATGCGCAGGCCACGCGGCGGCTGGCCGGCGTCCGTCGGTGGCACGAGTCCAACCCCATGCTCGGTCTGCGGGGGGTGCGACTGCTCACCGTTGTGCCCGACCTCATCGAGGCGCAGGTCCGGGCTCTGGCGAGCGCAGCCCTCGACCTGCAGACCGCGGGGATGGATCCTCACCCAGAGCTGATGGTGCCCCTTGTCGCCGACGCGGAGGAGCTGCGGGCTGCAGCCGATCGGATCCGCCGGACGATCCAGTCGACGTGCGCGACCCGTCGGGCTGCGCTGAATATCCCCGTCGGCGTGATGATCGAGCTGCCCAGAGCCGCACTGACCGCCGATCGTCTCGCGCTCGGTGCCGACTTCTTCTCCTTCGGCACCAACGACCTGACCCAAACCACGTGGGGCATGTCCCGCGACGACGCAGAGAGCGCGTTCCTCGCCCAGTACCGGGAGTCAGGCATCCTCAACCTGGACCCGTTCGCGACGCTGGACGATGCCGGCGTCGGACGGTTGATGCGCATCGCCGTGGCAGAGGGGCGCCGTGCCCGTCCAGACCTGGGTCTTGGCGTCTGCGGTGAGCACGCCGGTGACCCTGCATCGATCCGACGACTCGCGGCCATCGGCGTGGACTATGTCTCCTGTTCACCGCCGCGCGTCCCGATCGCGCGACTCGAGGCCGGTCGTGCTGCGGTACTCGCCGAGGTGCCCACCGCCACCATGCTGCGTCCGCAAGGGCGACCCGGGTCAGGCGCCTGACTCCGGCGACGTGACACGGCGAACGCCCTTGACGGACTGGGCGATCGAGGTGGCGGCTGCTCGCTCACGGGCCGAGGCGGTCCCCGTGATGTGAACCACCCCGCCGGTGACATCCGCTTGCCACGCGTCCAGACCGAGCTCCCCGAATGCCGTGGATATCTCCGCACGAATCTCGTTGTCGGGTCGGGCTATTGCCCGGATCACGTCACTTCGACTGACGACGCCCAAGAGTATGTCGCCTCGGACCACGGGCACGCTCTTCCAGCCCGTGCGGGCGAAAGTGCGGGCCAGCTCCGCGACGTCGCTGTCCTCCCGCACCGTGTGTGGATGCGCCGTCATCACCTGACCAACCGTCGCCGGCAACGGTCCCGACGGCGCAGGGGCCATCCGCAAATGGGCTCTGGGGTCGGGCTCCAGGCGTTCCTGGAGCAGATCGGCCTCGCTGATGATGCCGACCACGCGCCCGCCGGCGTCCACAACAGGAAGGCTGCTCACGCTCGCGGCCGCCATCACCTGCAGCGCCGCATCAAGGGACGCACCCTCGTGCACCCTGTATGCCGGGCTGGTCATGATCTCGCGAACAAGCATGTCAGAACTCCTATGAACGCAAACTGGCTGCGGCCAGCATGCCCGGCCGCAGCGATCCAGGAACAGAGACGAACGTCCCGCGGTCAGTCGCTGTCCAGCAATGCCTCCCACACCAACGCTGTCCCCTGTGGTGTCCTCCGCCGAAGGTTCAGCGAACCTCCACGTGACTCGGCGCGTTTGCGCAAGTTGTCCAACCCGCTCTGCACAGCGGTTGACGCGACCCCGACGCCATCGTCGACAACCTCGACCTGAATCGTGCTGTCGCTGGTGATACGGACAGCAACGCTCGACGCCCGAGCATGTCTGGCGACATTGGCCAAACCCTCTCGAACGACGGCGACCAGATCGGCTTCGAGGTCAGCCGTGAGCTCGCCGAGAGGTCCCTCGATGATCAGATCCGGGGCGAAGCCGAGGGTCTCCGTGCAAGCCCGGACCAGGTCCTCGATCTCCTCGCGCAGCTCCCGCGTGGGCCTGGCCCGATGCAGCTCGAAGATGGTGCGTCGAATGTCCTTGATGGCTGCATCGAGGTCATCCACGGCCTCGTCGAGCCTGAGCCGAACGGTCGGATGCTGGACCAGCCGCGCAGCCGCCTGCAGCGACAGGCCCGTCGCGAAGAGCCTCTGGATCACGTGGTCGTGCATGTCGCGAGCGATCCTGTCGCGGTCCTCCAACAGGGCAAGACGCGATCGATCCTGCTGGCTGCGAGCCGCCACCAGGGCCAGCCCAATCTGCTGAGCCAGCGCCGCCAACGGCGGCACAACGTTGCCAACGAAGGTCTCGGCGTCCGCGGCCCAGGCCACGGCGAGCACCCCGACCTCATCGTCGCCCACGGTGATCGGCAGTAACGCCGTTGGGCCATGGGGATCTGAGGCGCCCAGCTCCCTCACCTCCCTGGGTAGGCCGTCGACCGTCGGGTCACCGTGCCTGGTGAGCAGGAGAACTGGCTCGCGTGCCGCAACGACCTGCCGCCAGTGGCCCTTGCGCAGAACAGTTCCGAGCACCGGATCGGACCGTACGGCGGCTCCGCGGGACTCGCCGCGCTGGACTGCCCTCACCACCAGGTCGCCGTCCTCGTCATAGAGCGCCACCATCGCCAGCTGGGCCGAAGAGAGCTCACGGGTACGTGTCGCCAGAAAGCCCATGGCTGACCTCTCATCCCTGCCCTCGAGAAGTAGCTGGATCACCTGTCCCGTGGTCTCGAGCCACCGACGCTGAATTCGGCTCCGCTCATACGAACGGGCGTTGTCGATGGCGATGCCGGCAGCCGCGGCGAGGGCCACCAGGATCGCTTCGTCATCCGCGCTGAACTCCGAGTCGTCCTGCTTCTCGGTCAGATAGAGGTTGCCGAAGACTTCCTCCCGGATGCGAATCGGTACACCAAGGAAGCTGTGCATCGTTGGGTGGTTGGGCGGGAAGCCATAAAAGTCCGGGTGGCCGGCGAGGTCAGGCAGCCGCCGAGGTCGCGGTTCGCGGATCAGCAGACCGAGCACCCCATGCCCATGAGGCAAGTCCCCGATCGCCTCGTGTTCTGCCGTGGTCAGTCCTCGCGTCACGAACTCCGCGAGATGCTCGCGGTCGGGGCCAAGCACGCCCAACGCGCCGTACTTCGCGTCGACGAGCTCACAGGCCGAACGCACGATCCGGGTGAGAACGTCGGCCAGCTCGAGGTCTGCGGTGACCGCCATCACGGCGTCCAGGAGCGCAGTCAGACGCTGTTGGGCCCGGCTCGACGCCTGTGCGCGACTGCGTAGCTCCTCGAGCAGGTCGTCCAGGTCGAGCGCGGCAGCGGATGACCAGGAAGATTCCGGCCCTCCTGTGCTCCGATCGGACTCCACCTTGTTGATACTAGGGCGTGTCCGGTGCACGGGGGTCCGCCCCCGGACGCGAGTTCGTCACAGTGGTTATGGCGTCGTCACGTTGGTGCCGTCCGCGGACTGGACCTCCGAGTCGGGGCCGGAAACGGTCAGGACGTCGCAACCGGCGTGCTCCTGACAGTACTGGCCCACACGCACGACGGCGTCGGGCGCATCGCGACCAACCACGAGGACTGCGGCGCCGTGACTGCGTTCGACCAGCTTCCGCGCCGCGTCACCCTCCACCGTCTCGAAGGTGCACGGAACACGCCGCTGCCGATGCAGCGCGCGCAGGGCGACACCGAACATCGCCACATCCATCTCCGAGCGGTCCTCCGCACTGAGGCCTGCGGGCAGCACCTGGACGAAGCGCACACGGGCTCCACGGTGCACGGCTTCGCGGACAGCCGCACCCGCGACAAGGGCAGCCATGCCGTCGTTGACCAGACCGGCCACCACGTCGCGCGGGTGGTGCGGCGACTGCGTGCCCACAGGGCGGGATGTCGTGGGTATCTGCATGACACTGATCGTCGGGGCAATCCGCCGGGGCCGGCAGAGCCAAAGGTCCCGTCGCAAGGCTGGTCTGATCGGCTGGACTCCGCGGGACCAAGTGCCCTGTTCACGGACCCTCAGGGTGACCAGCATTGGTAGCGCTCGAACCCAGATGCCGAAGGAGAAACGCCATGAGCAACAAGTCCGTTCCACGAGGGGCCATTGTCGTCGGCGTCGATGGCTCACCAACCAGCGACCTGGCCCTGGACTGGGCCGTCGAGGAAGCCACGCGAAGAAGGCTGCCGTTGCACATCATTCACGCGTTCTCCTACGGGTATCCGATGACGAGCATGGGGATGGGGTACGCGATCGACGGCTTGCGCCAGGTCGCCGACCGCGTCAACGAGGACGCTGTGGCCCGCGCGCGCCGTGCGAACCCGGAGCTGGTCATCACCTGGAACGACCCGGCATACGGGCCGGCACCTGCGCTCGTGGGCGCGTCGGAAACGGCGGACACGGTGGTAGTGGGGGCCCGTGGCATGAGCGCAACGCGTGGCGTACTCATGGGGTCGGTCTCGGTGCAGGTGGCGGCGCACGCCCGCTGTCCCGTCATCGTCGTCCACGACACACTGGCGCCCGCATCTGTGGGGGGCCCCGTCGTCGTCGGTGTTGACGGTTCGGCGTTGTCGACGAACGCGATCGCCTACGCCTACGCGCAGGCGTCGTCACGCGGAGTGGGCCTGACCGTCGTGCACGCGTGGTGGCTGGAGTACGTCGAAGGCGCCTCGGCCTCGGCTATATGGACCGCCGACTGGCAGCACTTCGCTCAGGAAGAGGAGGCCCTGGTTGGCGAGTCACTGGCCGGCTGGCAGGAGACGTACCCCGATGTCGCCGTTCGCCGACACAGCGTCCGCGGGCTCCCGGTCGAGGCTCTGGTAAACCAGAGCGAGAACGCCTGCCTCGTGGTCGTGGGCACTCGCGGCCGCGGTGGATTCGCCGGGCTCCTCCTCGGCTCGGTGAGCCAAGCCGTGATGCACAGGGCTCACTGCCCCGTGGCCATCGTTCGGGGTCCCAAGGAAGCCCGACACGATCGGGACGACAAAGACACCTCCGGTGAGTTCAGGCTCCCCGTTCCGCCGGTGCGCGAACACACATGAGTACGGACCACAACCACCCGTGTAGGCAGCGCCCAAGAACACGTCATACGCCTGCCTGAAGTCCTCGAGCGCACCGGCACCGTTGAGGCCTCACGGCCCTGGCAGGGCTCCCAGCACCGTGGCCCGCACCAGCGTGCCGTGCGGCACGAGTGGGTGCACCTCGAGGCTGCCACCGACCAGGTTGACCCTCTCGCGCATCCCGATCAGCCCCAGCCGGCTGCCGGCGCTCGCGGAGGTGGTGCCGAACGCCGGTATGCCGCAGCCGTCATCGGTGACGGTGAGCACGACCTGCTCACCGAAGTCCAGGTCGACCAGGGTGTGGGTGGCCTGAGCGTGACGGACGACGTTGCTCAGCGCCTCTTGTGCCACTCGGTACACGGTCAGCTCGCACTGGGCAGACAGGCGTACCGGGTCCCCGCTCACTCGCATCCGGATGGTGATTCCGTGTCGGGCTCGGACCTCGTCGACCAGCTGCCGCAGGGCGGCAGCCGCACCGAAGTCGTCGAGCACCGGTGGCCGCAGACCGTGGATAACCATGCGCAGGACATCGACCACCTCCGTGGCGAGCTCGCCATCCCGGCGTACCAGCCTGGCCAGGTCCGAAGGCAGTCTTGGGTCTTCGGTGAGGTTCTCGAGCATGCGCACGAGGTAGGTCAACGTCTGGAGCGGGTCGTCATGCAGGTCCTGGGCCAGCCGGCGCCGCTCGTCCTCCTGCACGGTGACCAGGTGCGCGGCGTAGGTCCGTTGCTCGCGCGCGCGGTGTTCCTCCTCGGTGATGTCGACGAGGACGATCTGAACGAGGCGTTCGCCGGAGCCGACCTCGAGGGTGCGAGCCGTGGGCACGAACACGCGGTCCCCCACCGGTAGGCGTGGAACCGCTCCGACCAGGATCGCTGTCACCGAGGTGTCGACCAGGTCCGACAGGAGGCGTCCAGGCGCACCTGTCCCGAGCAGGCTTGTCGCCGCGGCGTTGGCCTCGGTGACCACCCCGGCGGCGTCGGTCACGAGCACCGGCGCGTGCTGCTCGTCGAACAGGGCGCGGTAGCGCGCCTCTGCGACCTCGCTGGCTCGCAGGGCCTCCTCCGCCCGAAGCCTCGCCTGCCCCTCGCTCTCTACCCGCTGCCCCACGATGATCGCGACCGCGTTGAGGACGGCCAGGTTCCCGATCTCGACCCAGGCGTCCGCGCTTGTCACACCCGAGATGAAGAGCCAGTCGGGAAACATGAGCGCGGTCGCCCACAGTGCGGTGCCGACGGCACCTCGGACACCGAAGTTCAGCGCCGCGTAGATGACCGGGACGAGCAGCAACGAGGTGATCGTCGAGCGTGGGATCTCGAACGGCGGCTTGACCCCCAGAGCGTCGAGTACGACCTCGTCCAGGAGCGCCACGAGGAGGACGCCAGCCTGGACGAGCCAGAACCGGCCGACGCGCATCGGCGGACGCAGTCTGCCCACCAGCTCTAGGGCCCGAGACCCAGGGGCGAGCGGCCGAAGGTCAGCGCTCATCGTCGACGGTCAGCAGCTTGGTGGAGATGGCCCGCACGACCGCCTCGGTACGTGAACCCACCCCGAGCTTGGCGTAGATGTTGTCGCAGTGTCGGTCCACGGTGCGCGCGCTGATGCCCAGCCGGGTCGCAACCTCCCGGTTGTGCAGGCCGGCCGCGAGCAATCTCAGAACCGCGAGCTCGCGCTCGGTCAGGTCGTCCGCACCCTGCTCGCGTTGGCGGGTGGAGCTCAGCAGCCGAGCCGCGAGACCGGACTGGAGCACACTCGCCCCAGCAGCCACGGCCCGCACCGCATGGACCAGCTCCTTGCCGGGAGCGGTCTTGCGCAGGTACCCCGCTGCCCCGGCCTCCAGGGCGCCGCGGACGTACTCGTCCTCGTCGTACGCGCTCACCATCAGCACCCGTACGTCGGGATGGTCCCGGGTGAGCTGGCGAGCGACCTCGATGCCGTTCATTCCCGGCAGCCGGATGTCCAGGAGCACCACGTCGGGGTGAAGCTGGTTGACCAGGGCGAGGGCCACTTCGCCGGAGGCCGCGTCACCCACCACCTGCAGATCGGGGTGCGCCTCGAGAATCTGACGGGTGCCATCGCGGTGCAGAGCGTGGTCGTCGACCACGACCACGCGGATCACCTCGGACTCCATGACACGCAGGATACGCGCGGTCGCAGCCAGAACCTGGCGCAGAACACCCATTGGCCATCCGTAGAAAAGGCCGTCATAGATGGGGCAAGTCGCGGTACCTCTCGTTCGCGGACCCGGCTAGGTTGAGATCGGAACAGTGGCCCGCACCGTCGGGTCACCGTCCCCGGCCGGGGATCGGACCGGCTGACCCGATGCACCGTCCCGACCCGTCCGCCAAGATGAAGCAGGTGTATGTGATGCGTAGCTTGAGTATTGTGGCCGACGAGGCCGGCCGATATGTGCACTGGGGTGTCATCCAGATCTCAGTAACCAACCTTGTGATCATTGTGGCGATGGTCGTCGTGTTTGCCCTCGCCATCCTCGTGCCCTTCGGGTCACGACAGGACCGCAAGGCCAACAGCGAAAAGCCAAAGCGATGACGGCCCCTGCCGGCTCCCTGAGCGCGGGCGACTCGACCGACCTCGGGAGCTGGACCATCCGGGTTCGTAACAGGATCGTGGGACTGGTCCCGCCGGGGCAGGCCCTTCCTGACCGGCAGCCGGCCTACGTCGCCTCGTGGATCTATGTCTTCGGCGTGCTGACCCTGGCAGCCCTGGCGGTCGTGATCGCCTCGGGTCTGGTCCTCTCCATCGGCGGCTCGGCGTGGTGGCACGTCTCGTCGCTGGGTCTGTACGTCAACTCCGTTCACCTGTGGAGCGTGGAGCTGTTCTTCGCGTTCATGGTGATCCATCTGTGGGGCAAGTTCTGGATGGCCGCCTGGCGCGGCAAGAGGGCCATGACGTGGATCACCGGAGTGGTGCTCTTCGGTGCCTCGATCGGTGCCGCGTTCACCGGCTACCTCTCGCAGTCCAACTTCGCTTCGCAGTGGATCAGCGGCCAGGCCAAGGACGGCCTGAACTCCGTCGGCATCGGCGCATTTTTCAACGTGCTCAACCCCGGACAGATGCTGCTCTGGCACGTCGCGCTGCTGCCCCTGGTCGTGGGCCTTATCACGGTGTTTCACATCATTCTGGTCCGGCGCCACGGCGTGGTCCCACCCCTGGATGCCGACCTTTCCCTGGATGCCGCTCCTTCGATGAATGCCGACAGGAGTGACGAGTCATGACCACACGCACCCGGCTGACCCGAGGCGCCAAGCAAGGTGACACGACCCCGGACTCGCACGACTTCCCGACCCGGTCCTACGACCTGGTCAAGGAGTTCGTCATCGCTCTGGTCGTCGTCCTCGTCCTCAGCGGCGCCCTGGCTGCGATCTTCTCCTCACCCGACGAGAAGGCGATCACGATGTCGGGATGGGCGAAGGCCGCACCCAACGACGTCATCCTCACAGCGGCCGGAGAGCTCGCCGGCACCACCACGAGCGCCGGGTACGGTGCGCCATACAACACCAACGGCGATGGCCAAAAGCTCGGGCCGCTGTCCCTGCAGAAGTGGGCGGGAGTTCGACTTCCCGTGGACTCCGCAGGTTTGGTCCTGCGCCCCCTGAGCGCCGTGAGCGGCGACTCGACGCTCACCTCGGCTCTGTCGGCGTGGAAGGCGGCGACCCCCGACCAGGCGACCAAATGGGCAACGGACTACTCCGACGCCCTCGGCAAGGCTCCCGATGGTGATCCGACAAAGGTCGCAACGGCTGACTACGGCCCGGTGCCGGCTCTGTCGGCCAGCTTCCTGACGCTGGCCCAAACCGGTGGGCTCGAGGGCGTCCTGACCGCCTCCGGCAACTTCTACGGAGGCGACCAGACCCAGTCAATGTTGCTGCTCGCGGACGGTGCCTACCTCGCGGACCAGGCTCGCGCGCGGAACCTCGGCGGCGACCAGTGGGGCATGACGAACGAGACGGGCAACTACCCGGGCCAACCCTGGATGTGGCTCTACACGTTCTGGTACCAGGTGGCGCCCTTCTCGACCTCGGCCAATGCCGACGCACAGGTGTGGGGCCTGATGATGCTGCTCACGCTGGCCTTGATGTTTGTGCCGTTCATCCCCGGACTGCGCTCGATCCCCCGCTGGATCCCCATCCACAAGCTGATCTGGCGCGACTACTACCGCAACGCCGGCCGCCACTGACGCCCGTCCTGTCAAACCACGGCGGCACCTGAACCCCTGGCCAAGGCGCAGGCGCTCACTGAACGTCGCCAAAGAGGAACCATTTCTGAACAGCCGGTCAGAGGCTCTCGAGCCTCTGACCGGCTGGCTTGCTCCCCCGACCGGACTCGAACCAGGACTCCGTCGCCATTATGTGGTCGCGTCGGTGGACGGCTTGCTGATCAGGGCCCGGAGCCGATCATTGGTCTGCCGGTCAACGGAGTGGATCGCGACTCCTCGCATACCTCGCGTCAGCAACACTTTGTAGACATTGCGGATCAGCCGGTCGGCCTGGCAGTCGTCGACCGTGGTGCGGTTTCGGAAGTCCGGGTCCTTGTTGGCCGAACGGACCATCGCCCAACCGTTGTCACGCCACACCAGGTCGGGCCCGATGATGACGCCGGCGTAGTCGTACTCGAATCCCTGGGCGGTGTACACACATCCGACCTGGCCGAACCCAGCCGGGACCGTGGCCCACAAGGCAGCCGCCGGAGCTCCGCCCACGGACCGGTCCCCCTTGAGGTTCCATGGACGCGACCATCCGCCGACCTGCACGTCGCGCACCAGCGTGCCGTCCGGTGCCGGGTCGCTCCACGGCCAGCAGTAGCCGGCTGCGATGCGCCCGCTGTACCCATCCGCGATCCTCGTCTCCAGGGTCGCCTCCATCTCGGCGGGCGAGTCGACGACTTGGACATCAAAGTGCGGATCACCGATCCACTGAATGGGTCCGCCGAGCGTCAGACCCAGCAGCCGCTTGACCCAAAGGAGGAACTCCTCCGAGCCACCGCAACGGAACTGGGCGTCGAGGCTGATCTTCTCCACTCGTATGCCACGAGCGTGAGCCTGCTTCTCGATGTCCTCGACAGTGCCCTGCTCGCCCGGACGCACGACCTGGAACTCGTCGAGCAGGAACACCGGCACCCGTGCTGCGGCGATGAGCTCGTCGATCTGGGGCCGACCCCTGCGGTACTGGGCCTTGGTCCAGCGATTCACCGAGGTCTCGCGGATGCGGTGCGCCTCGTCCAGGATCAGCACATCGAGACTGTTCGGCTCGGCCGCCGTGAACGAGTTGAAGTACTGAAACATCTTCTGCACCTGGGGCGCCCGCGCGCCGGCCACCTTGCGCAGGGTGTGGGTGAATGAACGAGACCCGGTGGCGTGCATGACAGTTCGGCCCTGTCGCGAGAGCTCGCCCAGCAACGAGAGCGCAATGACGCTCTTACCGGAGCCGGGGCCTCCCGAGATGATCACCGTCGTCTTGTCGTTCGTCTGACGCGCACGCTCCACGGCGTGCAGCACGTAGTTGAACGCGTCTCGTTGCTCATCGAGCAGCACGAACATCTCGCGCCGCTGTACCTCATCCGCCGCAACGGCCAGGAGCTGTCTGGACGGTGCGATACGACTGGAAAGCAAGGCATCGGCGTACGGCGCACCGCTTTGACCCGCGACAAAGCGAGATCTCAGGAAGTCTTGGAACTCGCTGCGCCGCTGACCAGTGAAGACACTGCCCAGGCGGTCGCCGGGGAGACGGAAGAGATCGGCAACACCGCCATCCGTGGCGTTGTGCAGGTAGGCCACACCCGCGAGAGACGAGGGTGTGTCAGCGAGAACGGCCGTGAACCCAAGCATGTAGTCGCAGTAGTCACGCACCTGGAGCACCGGGTGGGTGACCGGTCGCTCGCCGTACTGCTCGATCCTGACGAGGGTGTCGCTGTCCTCAAACCGCTCCGCGTGACTCCACTGCTTGAGCTCGACGACGAGGTATGACGGGCCGCCCGTCTTCGGATGCTGTCCAGCGAGAACCACGTCGGCGCGCTTGCTGGTCAACGGCAGCTGGTACTCAAAGAGCATCTCAACGTCGGACAACCCAGCGGACATGAGATCCGCACGCAAAGCCGGGATGCTGCGCTCCCACGAGCGGTACTCACTCGCGGACGGTCGACGTCCGGTCCGGACTGTCATCTGCTCACCGATGAGATCGGCGAAGTGATGCTCGACGGCCGAAAAGCCACGGACCGATTGACGATACAGCGTCACAAGAAGGAACCCCAGGCAGCACGAAGTGTCTCGTGCGGGTGGGGGCATCTCCTGAGACGGAAGCCCGTCGGGCCGCAATTACGCTGGCGACTCTAGCCGTCAGGCCCTCAGGCCGCGATAGAACGGGCATACTCGCGAGTGTGTCTGACCTGAACGAGATCCGCGACGCTGCTCGCGTCTTCATTGCAGAGCGTGACTGGCAGCAGTTCCAGGACCCCAAGTCGATCCTGCTGGCCCTCGTCGGCGAGGTCGGAGAGCTGGCTGAGCTGCTGCAGTGGCTGCCAGCCGACGTGGCACGAGACCGGCTACGCGAGGAACCCCTGCACACTCGCGCCTCCGAAGAGATGGCGGACGTGCTTGTCTACCTGGTCGGCTTGGCCGACCAGTGCGGGGTCGACCTAAGATCCGCGGCACTCGCCAAGATCGAGGCATCAGCGGACAAGTTCCCCACGGACCTGAACCGCGGTGTCGCTCCGGTCAAGACGTGATGCGGGAGCCCACCGCTTGCCGGGCCGGCGTTCGGGCGAACGAAGCGGTCGCACGCTCGGGCAGATTGTCCGATGGATGGTGTAGGTCCCCTCCAGGAGGACGAATCCTTCCGGTTGGCGGTGGGGGATGGTCTGTTCCCCTCGGGATGCGACGATAGGTGACCCGCCGATCCTGCGGGGGCGGTGGCGACCCAATCTCCTGTTGTTTGGTCCGGTACCGTCCACGACACCCCCGGACGACGAGGAGCGGATGAGCGGTGGATGCCACACCCGTCGCGCTGGTCACCGGCGCAGGCAGCGAGCACGGCATCGGTTTCGCCTGCGCCAGGGCCCTCGCCGCGCACGGCATGGCGCTGGTGTTGACCTCAACAAGCGACCGTATCCACGAGCGGGCCGCCGAGATCGAAGCAGACGGCGGACGTGCGGTCGCCTTGCCGGGTGACCTGACGTCGGCCGGCACCGCGCCCTCGCTGGTGCGACTCGCCCTCGACACCTTCGGCCGGCTCGACGTCCTGGTGAACAACGCGGGCATGACCTCGGTCTCTGACCCAGACGTCACGGGTGGACTCGTCGGGCTGGGCGACGACGCCTGGCAACGGTCGATCTCGCGCAACCTCGACACGGTGATGGCCATGACGCGGGCCGCGCTGCCGACCATGCTGGACGCCGGGTACGGCCGGGTCGTGGTCATGACGTCGGTGTCCGGTCCGGTCGTGGCCTACCGCGGGGACGTCGCATACCACGCCGCCAAGGCTGCCCTCGTCGGGCTGACCCGCGCAGTGGCCCTGGAGGTCGCCGACCGCGGGGTCACCGTCAACGCCGTGGCGCCGGGCTGGATCGCCACCGCGTCGTCGACCGAGCACGAGCTGGCGATGGGCGCCGCGACACCGGTCGGACGGCCCGGCCGCCCGCAGGAGGTCGCCGAGCTCGTGGCGTTCCTCGCCTCCCCCGCAGCCAGCTACCTGACCGGCCAGCTGCTCGTGGTCGACGGTGGCAACTCGATCCAGGAGGATCACCTGCTGGCACGATGACCCGTGGGGATATTCCAAAGGGATGACCTGCGGGTTTGCTCCCCCGACTGGACTCGAACCAGTAACCTGCCGATTAACAGTCGGCTGCTCTGCCAATTGAGCTACAGGGGAATGCTGCGGGT
>JAYSQM010000299.1:0-5981 GCA_043721575.1 Phycicoccus sp. | reverse complement strand
GTGTCATCCGCGCGTGCTCGCTGCGGGGTCGACCGTGCTGGGCAACCGGCTCAGCGAAGGGTCGCGCTGGTGGTGGCCGGGAAGATCTGGCCCGGCGTGCTCTGCATGGAAGATGGCGTCGGTCAGGAGCTGTGCAATGTGGTCGTCGCCCAGGCGGTAGAAGATCTCGGTGCCGTCGCGGCGGGGGCGAACGAGCCTGGCCATGCGGAGCTTGGCCAGGTGCTGCGACACGGAGGCGGGTGGCTTACCCACACGTAAGGCGAGTTCGTGCACCGGCAGCTCACCGCCGATCAGGCTCCAGAGCAGCCGGACGCGGGTTGCATCCGCCAGCATCCGGAAGACCTCGACCGCCAGATCGACCTGATCGTCAGGGACCACCCTTGCCCTTCCCTCTTTATCCGCATCCATACGCAGATACTATAGGAAGCCAGGGTGATCTCGTGACCTCCACCCGGTATGCCGTCACCCACCACGCGCGGGCCAAACCGCAAGGGGTCACGTCTACGAATCCCCCACGGAAAGCAACGATCAAGCGCGGAAGGTGACGATGCGCCAGCTGACCTATCGCCTGGTGGTCCGGGGGTTCCGGCTCCTGTTCGCGCTGCTCGGCTTCCGGTTCGACCTGCGAGGCGAGGAGCACCTGCCCACGTCCGGACCGGCCATCGTCGCGTGCAACCACATCGGCTTCCTCGACTTCGCGCTCGTCGGCCTCGCGGCGGACCGCAGACACCGGCTGGTGCGGTTCATGGCCAAGCAATCTACCTTCGACAACCCGCTCGTCGGACCGCTGATGCGCTCGATGCGCCACATTCCCGTCGACCGGTCCTGCGGGGTGCCGGCCGCGCGCCAGGCACGCGACGAGCTACGCCGTGGCGAGCTGGTCGGGATCTTCCCGGAGGCCACGATCAGCCGCGCGTGGACGCTCAAGCCGTTCATGCGCGGCGCGGCGACCCTTGCGGTACGCGAGCGGGTGCCACTCATCCCGATCGTGGTCTGGGGAGGCCACCGGGTCCTGACCGTCGATGGTCGGTGGAGCCTGCGCCCGGGCAAGGCCATCACCATCCTCATCGGCGAGCCGATCAGCCCGGCCGAGGACGTCGCGGGCGCCGAGGGCGCCGAGGACGTCGCGGGCGCCGAGGACGTCGCGGGCGCCAACCTCACCGATGTCGCTGCCATGGACGTCGAGCTGCGACGACGGATGCAGGGCCTGCTCGACCAGGCCCAGCGTGACTACCCGGATCGGCCGCGCGACGACGCCGACCGTTGGTGGCTGCCGCGGCACCTCGGTGGCAGCGCGCCCACCCCGCAGGTCGCCGCCGAGCTCGACGCGGCCGGAGTCGAACGGGACGCAGCCGCAAACCAGCCGAACGTCAGCCGGCGTGGAACCGGTGTCTGGTGAACGTCAGCCGGATACGGCAGCCCGGAGCTGCTCGACGCGGTCGGTGCGCTCCCAGGTGAAGGCGTTCTCGACGTTCTCGGCGCGGGTGCGACCGAAGTGGCCGTAGGCGGCGGTCGTGGCGTAGATCGGGCGCAGCAGGTCGAGGTCCTCGATTATCGCGGCGGGACGCAGGTCGAACACCTTGGTGATCGCGTTCTGGATCTTGTCCGCGGCAACGGTCTCGGTGCCGAAGGTCTCGACGTACAGGCCAACGGGCTGCGCCTTGCCGATGGCGTAGGCCACCTGGACCTCACAGCGACGGGCCAGACCCGCAGCCACGATGTTCTTGGCCACCCAGCGCATCGCGTAGGCCGCCGAACGGTCCACCTTGCTCGGGTCCTTGCCGGAGAAGGCGCCGCCGCCGTGACGGGCCATCCCGCCATAGGTGTCGACGATGATCTTGCGTCCGGTCAGGCCAGCGTCACCCATCGGGCCACCGATCTCGAAGCGGCCGGTGGGGTTGATCAGCATCCGGTAGTCGGAGATGTCCAGCTCCGTGCCGGCGGCGGCCAGCTCGGCCAGGACGGGCCTGATGACGTGGTTGGCGATGTCCGGCTCGAGCAGACCCTCGAGCGAGATGCCAGCGGCGTGCTGGGTCGACAGGACGACGGTGTCGAGCTTGACCGCCTTGTCCCCGTCGTAGGAGATGGTGACCTGGGTCTTGCCATCAGGACGCAGGTAGGCGACCTCGTTGGACTTGCGCACGGCCGACAGGCGCTCGGCGAGACGGTGCGCGAGGTGGATCGGCAGCGGCATCAGCTCGGGAGTGTCCTCGCAGGCGTAGCCGAACATCAGGCCCTGGTCGCCGGCGCCCTGCTTGTCCATCGGGTCGACGCCGCCGGTGCGGCTCTCGTAGGCCGTGTCGACGCCCTGGGCGATGTCCGGTGACTGCTGGCCGATCGAGATCGAGACACCGCACGACTGGCCGTCGAAGCCCTTGGCCGACGAGTCGTAGCCGATCTTCACGACGGTGTCACGCACGATCTGCGGGATGTTGACGTAGCCGGTCGTGTTCACCTCGCCGGCGACGTGGACCAGACCGGTGGTGACCATGGTCTCAACGGCCACGCGGCAGGTCCGGTCCTCGGTGAGCATGGCATCAAGGATCGCGTCGCTGATCTGGTCGCAGATCTTGTCGGGGTGGCCCTCGGTGACGGACTCGGACGTGAAAAGGCGTGCGGACAAAGGGTGCTCCTTGATTGCAGCGGCTGCTGACTGGTGAGTTCGGCGAGAGTTTATACCGAGGACAAAACATCCTGTATGACGTCCCACACCGTGGCGGCCACGGTGTCCTTGGGCGCCGGGCCGGCCTGCGTCACGGCATCGACGCCCCGTCGCAGGATGTGGACGGTGTTGGTGTCCTGCCCGAAGGTCTTGTCCACCCCCACCTCGTTGGCCACGAGCACGTCGCAGCCCTTGCGCACGAGCTTGTCCCGTGCGTAGTCAAGAAGGGTGTGCCCCGCATCGCCGGTCTCGGCCGCGAAGCCCACGATCACCGGCAATGTTGCGGAACCCCTGGACTGCACCAACCCGGCCAGGACATCGGGGTTGCGGACCAGCTCGATCAGTGGTGCGGAATGATCGGGGTCACTGCCATCGGGGTCACGGCCATCGGGGGCATAGTTCTTCTTGATCTTGGCGTCGCTGTAGTGCGCCGGACGGAAGTCGGCCACGGCAGCGGCCATCACGACGACGTCAGAGGCCGCGGCCGCCTTGGCCACGGCCTCGCCGAGCTCCATGGCGGTATGCACCGGAACCAGCGTCACACCTTCGGGGACCGGCAACGCCACGTTGGCCGAGATCAAGGTGACCTCTGCGCCACGGGCGGCAGCCACCGCGGCCAGCGCGTAGCCCTGCTTGCCCGAGGAGCGGTTGCCCAGGAAACGGATCGGGTCCAGCGGCTCTCGCGTGCCTCCGGCGCTGATGACGACCCTTCGTCCAGCCAGCGCGGTGCTGGTGGCGCCCAAACCACCGTTTCGCGTCGATTCCGCCGGCCTTTCGGTGGTTTCGGCGCAAGAAGCGGGAGAGACGCGGGACAGAAGCTCACGGCATACGGCGAAGATGTCCTCGGGCTCGGGCAGTCGGCCCTGGCCGGTGTCGGCTCCGGTCAGACGACCCGTTGCCGGCTCGATCACGTGCACGCCGCGCGAACGCAGGGTCGCGACATTGGCCACAGTGGCCGGGTGCTCCCACATCTCGGTGTGCATCGCCGGGGCGAGCACCACCGGACAGCGTGCAGTCAGAAGGGTATTGGTCAGCAGGTCGTCGGCCAGCCCGTGGGCCGCCCTGGCCACCAGGTCTGCGGTGGCGGGTGCCACGACGACGAGATCAGCATGCTGGCCCAGGCGCACGTGCGGCACCTGGTGGACGTCGGTCCAGACATCGCTGGAGACGGGTTTGCCCGACAGCGCCGCCCAGGTGGGTGCGCCGACGAACTTCAGCGCAGCCGCGGTGGGCACGACCGTCACGTCATGCCCGCTCTCGGTGAACAGACGCAGCAACGAGCAGGCCTTGTAGGCAGCGATCCCGCCGCTGACCCCAAGGACCACCCGTTTGCGTGTCACTGTCTGCCTGTCACTGTGCGGCGCCCGTGCTTGTGTCTGCCGTGTTTTCGGAGGGGCCGGCTCAGCCGTCGGTGGGCTTCGAGGTCAGCAGACCCTCGTTGATCTCACGCAGCGCGATCGACATCGGCTTCTCGTGGACCTTGGTCTCGACGAGCGGGCCGACGTACTCGAGCAGGCCTTCGGAGAGCTGGGAGTAGTACGCGTTGATCTGGCGCGCGCGCTTGGCCGAGTAGATGACCAGGGCGTACTTGGAGTCCGCCACGTTGAGCAGGTCGTCGATCGGCGGGTTGGTGATGCCCTCGGGGGCAGCCTGCGTACCTGACACGGTCAATCTCGATTCGTCGGTGAGAACATGAATGCAGCAACTAGCGGCACGCCGAGAAGATCAGGCGCGCATCAATGATACGAGTTCTTCGCTCGCCCGTTGAACATTGTCGTTCACGATGGTGACATCGAACTCCTGCTGCGCCGCCAGCTCCTGCCGGGCAGTGGCCAGCCTCACCCGCCGTTCCGCCTCCGACTCGGTGCCGCGCCCGACCAGCCGACGGACCAGCTCGTCCCAGTTTGGAGGGGCAAGGAAGACGAACAGCGCCTCCGGGATCTGCTGGCGCACCTGGCGCGCTCCCTGCAGATCGATCTCCAGCAGGGCCCTGCGCCCCGCTGCGAGGGCCTGCTCGACCGGTCCGCGCGGCGTGCCGTACTTGGCCCTCCCGTGGACGACGGCCCACTCCAGGAGCTCCCCCGCCTCACGCATCCGCTCGAACTGCACGTCGTCGACGAAGTGGTAGTGCACGCCGTCGACCTCGCGCGGACGTGGCTTGCGGGTGGTCATCGAGACCGAAACCCAAACGTCAGGGAAGGTCTCACGAACGTATGCCGCCACAGTCCCCTTGCCCACGGCAGTAGGCCCGGCCAGGACCACCAGCCGGCTCTTTGACGACGGCATGTTCGGGAGGTCAGGACCGTTCGAAGCGCTCGATCAGCGCGGCGATCTGGTTGTTGCCCAGGCCACGAACCCGGCGGGTCTCGGAGATGCCAACCTCGTCCATGATCTGGCGGGACCGGACGCGGCCGACCCCGGGCATCGCCTCGAGCAACGCCGAGACCTTCATCTTGCCGACGATGTCGTTGCGCTTGCCGTCAGCGATGACCTCGGACAACAAGCCCTGTGCGTACTTGAGGCGATTCTTGACCGCAGCCCGCTCACGACGAGCGACCGCGGCCTTTGCAAGAGCCTCGGCACGCTGCTCAGGGGTCAGCTGGGGAAGAGCCACAGTCAGTCTCCTCGTAGGGACGAATCGGATGAACCCAACGCCATGGCGACCGGTCAGGCCGCGTACGACGCGTGTGGCCCGAACCTAGCGAGTCCGGGCGCGGCCTGGCAACGAGGGGTGCCCTCGGGTGCTCAGAATGACGTTCAGCTGCTGGGCCGCAAGCCGCGCCGCAGCCTTCAGCGCCGCGCCGTCAGGCCCGGCCCCGAGGATCTCGCGACTGCTGCTGGCCAGGACGTTGTCCAACGCCGCACCGAACACGGTGCGTACATCGTCCGCGGTCGCGCCCTGGGCGCCCACACCGGGTGCGAGCAGGGGTGCGTTGGCCGCGGCCAGGTCCAGACCGAGCTGCTGGACGGCTTCGCCGACGGTAGCGCCGACGACCAGACCGATGCTGCCCAGCGCTCCTGCGCTGGCGTCGGCGGCATTCTGTGAGGTCACGCCGTCCACGATGCTGCCGGCCACGGTGCGGCCATTCCTTGTCGCGTGCTGAACCTGGGCGCCCTCGGGGTTCGAGGTCAGGGCCAGGACAAACAGGCCTCGCCCGTTCTCGTGGGCCAGATCCAGTGCCGGACGGAGGGACTCAAAGCCGAGAAAGGGGCTGACGGTGATGGCGTCAGCGCGCAGCGGGCTGTCCTGCGAGAGGTAGGCGCGGGCGTACGCGGTCATGGTCGAGCCGATGTCGCCCCGCTTCACGTCGAGCAGGGA
>JAYSQM010000298.1:0-6228 GCA_043721575.1 Phycicoccus sp. | reverse complement strand
GTCGGCGAGCCCGTAGCTGCGCACGATCATCACGTAGAGCGGGATGATCAAGAGCTGGAAGGGAACGACCTGCACGAGCAACATGAGCCCAAAGAGGCTGCCCCGCCCGCGGAAGTGCAGCCGGGCGAGGGCGTAGCCGGCCAACACACCGAACACGACGGTGAACAGGAGCACCCCGCCGGTGAAGATGCCGGAGTTGGTCAGCGAACGCAGCAGGTCCACCCGCTCGTTGATCTGTCCATAGTTGTGCAGGGTCACGCCGTGTATGGGGATGGCCCCGGCTATTGAGGTGTCGGGCGTTGCCTGCAGTGAGCCGATGACCATGTAGTAGAAGGGGAACAGGAAGCCGATGGCCCCAATGACGAGGACGACGATGCGTGGCCAGCCGCGGATCCGTGACATGTCAGTCCCTCTCCAGCAGACGCCGGTTGATGAGCGAGATCACCAGGACGCCGATGACGAGGATCACGCCGATGGCAGAGGCGACGTCCGGACTGCCCTGCTCGATGCCCTTCTGGTACATGACGAACACGGGGGAGATTGAGGCGCCGTCGGGCCCGCCACCGTTGGTCAGCAGGTACGGCTCGGTGAACAGGTTGGCTCCCGTGATCGTCGCGAGGATCACCACCAGGGTGGTGGCCGGGCGGACGCCCGGAACGGTCACGCTCATGAACGAGCGGAGCTTGCCAGCACCGTCGACCGATGCGGCCTCGTACAGCTCCTTGGACACGTTTTGTAGCGCAGCGAGGTACAGGAGGATGAAGAAGCCGAGCTGCTTCCAGGTGACGAAGATGGCGATGACCGGCATCGCCAGCCCGCTGTTGACCAGCCACGAGGGATCGGGCGCCAGCGGACCGAGCAGCTTGTTGACCATCCCGTCGCCGCTGAACAGGAACAGCCACACCGCGACCACCGCGACGCTGGCCGAGACATACGGGACGTAGTAGGCGACCCGCAGGAAGGAGCGACCGCGGATGGCGCCGTTCAGCGCGGTGGCCAGCACCAGTGACAGCACGACGGTCAGGGGGACGTTGATGACCAGGAACTCGACCACGTTCAGGAACGAGCGTCGGACCGCTGGGTCGGACAGTGCTGACTTGTAGTTGTCCAGGCCGACGAACGGCCGGGCCACCTGCGCTCCCGGCGCAGCGAAGAAGTAGTCGTGGAAGCTGATCCACACAGCCAGACCGAGAGGGTAGGCAAACACAGCCGCGAGGAACACGGCATACGGCGCGGCCAGCCCGATCCCGAGCGGCTGACGACCGAGCACGGTCGTCAGCCGCCGGGAGCGGCGCCTCGACGGCGGCGCAGTGGGACCAGGCTGGTCCACGGTCACCGTCGCGTTGGGCATGTCGTTGCGCCAATCAGGACTGGCCGGCCAGGGCCGTGACCTTGGTGGCGGCACTCGTCAGCGAGGTATCGACCGGCGTCTTGCCGAAGATCACCGACGACGAGTAGCTGTCGCGGAAGGCCTGCCAGACGGCGATCGAGTTGGGCACGTTGGGCACCTCGACGGTCCGGGCAGCCTGGTCGGCGAAGGTCTTGTAGTCCGGGTTCGCGCTGAGATAGTCGGCGTACACGGTCGTGAGGTCCTTGCGCAGCGGCATCTGACCGGTCTTGGTCAGCAGGGCGCCGTCCTGCTCCTGGCTGGTCGAGAACTTCAGCAGGTCCCAGGCGGTTCCCTGGTTCTTGCAGGCCGAGTACATGGCGATGTTCTTGGCGTCGGAGAAGGTGCTGACCTTGTTCGCAGTCATGCCGGTTGAGGTCGGTACCGGTGCGACGCCCCAGTTGACCTTGCCCTTGTACACCGGGATCGCCCACGGACCAACGATGGCCATGGCGGCCTTCTTGTCTGCAAAGGAGTCAGCGGGGTACTTCTCCTGCGGAGCCAGCTTGTCGGCGTACATCGTGCGCCAGAAGTTCGACACCTTCTTGCCGGCGTCGGAGTCGAAGGTCGCCTTGCCGTCCTTGACCAGCTGCGTGCCGCCAGTCTCTGCGGCGTAAAGCGGGTAGAAGTCGAACCACGACTGGAAGAACTCGCTCGTCGGTGCGGGCCAGATGGCGGCTTTGGCGGCGCCGCTGGACACAAGCTTCTTGCTGGTTGCCAGGAACTCGTCGTATGTCGCAAGCGGCGGGGCACTTGGGTCGATCCCGGCCTTGGTCATCATGTCCTTGTTGTAGAAGATCATGACGGGGTTGGACTTCCAGGGGATCTGGTAGAACTTCCCGTCCGGCGACTTGTACTGGTCCGCCGCCGCTCCACTTCGTGCTTCGACGTAGGCCTTGCCGTCCTTGAAGCTGTCGAGCGCCACGAGACCCCCGGCCTTCTGGAACCCGGGAACGGCCGCAGGGGCGGTGTTGTAGACCAGGCATGGTGCGTTGCCGGCCGTGATCGCCGCGCCGATGACCTCTTCGGACGTCTTGCCCGCGGGGATCTCCTGCGCGGTCACGATCTCCTTGGGGTGCGCGGCGTTCCAGGCTTTCACCATGTCCTTGCCCCAGGCGACTTCCTCGGTGTTGTTGGACAGCCAGACCTTGACCGGGCCGTGCGCGGTCAGTGCGGAAGAGTCCCCGGAGGCGTTGGAGCCGCCGGATCCTCCGCAGGCTGCGGTCGTGCCGAGCGCCAAGGTGATGACCGCTGCTGCGCAAACCTTGTTCTTCATCAGGACTCCGTTCGGTGGCGGATCGGCGCGGATCGGCGACGGTCCTTGCTGGGTGCGCTGGCGCCAAGACGGCGTGGCGGCGCGGTGGATGCTCGAATGACGAACTCGGGTGAGGGCAGGTCGATCTCGCAGCCCGCTTCGCCGTCGACCAGGGCCAGCAACCGGGTGGCGGCTGCGCGCCCCCAGCCAACGACGTCGGTGCGAACCGTGGTGAGCGCAGGATGCAGGTATGCCGCCAGGGGGGTGTCGTCGAAGCCGGTGACCGAGAGCTGTCCGGGGACGTCGACGCCGCGACCTCTCGCCGTAGACATGCCGGCGATGGCCATCAGGTCGTTGGCGTACACGATCGCGGTGGGTGGCTCGGGGAGGTCGAGCAGCTGCTTGGTCGCGTCTGCGCCGCCCTGGGCGGAGAAGTCAGCGGCGATGCACGGGCCCGGCACCAGCCCGGCGTTCGTGAGGGCCAAGGCCCACGCCGCTCGTCGAGAGACGCCGTGGACGAACTCGGCCGGGCCGCCCACGTGTCCGATGTGCCGGTGGCCGAGTGCGACCAGGTGCTCGACGGCTGCGGCGATCCCGGGCCGGTCGTCGATTCCCACGGCCGGCCAGGGCCCGTTGCCCAGGGCCTCTCCGATCACGACGGTGGGCAGTCCGAGGTCGTCGAGCAGCTGTGGCCGCAGGTCGTTGACCCGCATGTCGGTGAGGAAGACGCCGTCGACGCGGCCGATGGCGGCCAGCCGACGGTAGCTCTCGTGCTCGCTGCGCTCGTCGCCGACGACCTGAAGCGTCAGGGCGTAGCCCCGCACGGACAACACGGTCTCGATGCCAGCGATGAAAGCGGAGAAGAACGGGTCTGCGCCGAGCGTCTCGGGCGGGCGGGCGATGACCAGCCCCACAGCAAGCGCGCGGGACACCGACAGCGCCCTGCCACGCAGACTGGGTGTCCAGCCCAGGTCGCGGGCCACTGCGAGGATGCGTTCGCGTGTGTCCGGGGCGACCCCGGGTTTGCCGTTCAGCGCGAAGGACACCGCCCCCTTTGAGACGCCCGCGACCCGGGCGACGTCGGTGATGGTGGGGCGAGAGGTTGCCATAGATTTAATAAACCGGTTTAGGTCTATTGTGTCAAGAGATTGGGACCCTGGGTCGTGGAACACCAGGTCAACCGCCTGTGGATGCAGCCACCACGCCGACGAGACAGGCCACTAGCGACGTTCCCGCAAGTCAAGAGAACTGGCCGACCGCCCGGGTTGCGAGCGCCCTGCCCGATGTCGTCGATCAGGCGACGTGCCGCAGCGCTGACACCCCGCCACTGGTGAGCGACGCGCAGGTCACGATCTTGACGACGTCGCCGGTGTGTGGCGCCACCACGACCAGTCCGCGGCCGATGAACATCCCTACATGTCCAGGTGAGGCGAGGGTGCCGTCTGAGCCTGGAGTCAGAACCAGGTCACCCGGCAAGAGCAGCGACTCGCTGGTCGCCGTCCCGTCGCGCATCTACGTGTACGTCGTTCGCGTCAGAGCATGTCCACCGGCGGCCCAGGCAAGCGACCATCAGGCTCGAACAGTCATATTCCGCAGGACCATTCGCGCCGAAGACGTATGGCTTCCCCCGCTCACCCAGGGCGAAGGTCAAAGCCGCCACTGCGGCCGGCGACGTCCTCGTGGGGACGGTGTAGCCGACGGGAAGCCCATCCTGGCCTACCGGGCCGGGAGGGGATTGGCCGATCCCACTCCCGCCGCAGTCCAGCGCCGCCGAGTCAGCCTTGACCACATTCAGGATGCTGATCGCACGATCCATCTGCGCGCGGTAGTTGGACCCGTCGGCAAACGCCGACGCCTGAACCGACTGCGCCGCCTGCCATGCAGGAGCGGCTTGCCAGTTGGGCAACGACAGCAGTCGATCGAGGACGAGGTTGGTCGAGGCGACTGGCTCCATGCGTTGAGCCGCCGTGCCCAGCTTGGCTGCTGTTGGAAGATCCCGAGGGAGTCATGATCAGCGCCCACCTCGTCGTAGGCGTAGGCGGTGCCGGCCGGGTCATTGGGACTGCTGAGCACCCGCAGCCCGGACTCCGTGAGCGCAGTCATGAGCGCGATCAGCGCGGCCTGGTCACCGCCGCGTGCCACGGATACTGCGACCACGATGCGGCCGTTGGCGGCTGAGACATCCGAGATCCCCGCGATCGGCCCGGACGTCGCGCAGACCGACTCAGAGAGCAGACCGGTGTGGGCGGTGGGGTCGCCTACGCCGCCGATCAGAAGCAGCAACCCGGTCAGCCCCGTCATCAACGCTGCGCCGATGCCGGCAGCAGCCATGGGCAGGGAGGGAGACATGTCCGGCCTACCCGGGGGCAGGTACACCATCGGATACCCGCTGAATGAGTCTGCTGCCCGAGGATCACCGGGCGGGTGGATCAGTCCAGCAAGTGCAGGGCTCCTGCACGGAGTCTTCTTGTTGGTCGTGTGGGTCGGTGGTGAGTTGCTGCACTTGCTGCACTGATGCTCAGCCCTCGGCCCGCACAAGGCCGATGCCCTGGAACCGCGACCGGCCGTTCGATCGGGAGCATTAGACCCCTCGCGACTCCATGGCTGCCTTGAGCATCCGGTTGGTGCCTGGCCGTTGCGAGTTCGCGTGGCACCAGGTCTCCCACGCACTCCACAGGTCGGCCGAGACGACGTGCAGGTGCGGGTTGAGCAGGCAACGGTCGTCGACGAACTGGGCGATGTTGTCGTTGCTGATCCGGTACGTCGACGTCGCGTCACTCACCGCGGCGGGCGGGTCGAGCCGGCCGCGCCCTTGGTAGTCGTCCCAGCCGGCCACGGCCCACGCCAGCACGGCCGGAAGCTCAGCACCGAGGCGGTCCTCGAAGTTCCGCTCCTCCCTGCCCAGGAACGACTGGTCAAACGGTATGACGAGCAGCCGCGCCCAGAGTGCGGGGTCGCCGGCCGGGACCTTGGGCAGGTGGTTCGTGATCAGGAACGGCAGATGCGACGGCGTGAACTCGATAAAGTCCTGGCGCATCTTGCGCCCCGGATGGTGTCGCCGCCGGTCAGGCGCTTGACCGCTGCCACGTCCAGGTGCCGACCGTCGTCGGTCTCCTGGCAGGTAGCGAGCCGGACCCCACGTAGGTCGAGCTGGCCGGTGGGGTGGGCCCGTTCGCGGGCCATGAACAGGTCTGGCTCGGCCTCGATCGCGTACGAGCCAAGAGCCGCTGCCACTGTGCGAACGTACGTGCCCTTGCCGTTGCGACCGGTGGCCGTGACGATCGGCAGGACGTGCTCGATGACCTCGCCGACCGGTGCGGGGCCGACGACCCGTCGCAGGAAGGCGCGAACGTCGGCGTCGGGAAGGGTTGCTGCGAGGAAGGTGTCCCACTCCGAGCTGCCCGCGCAAGGCTCGTAGGGGCAGCCGGTGACCTTGGTCAGCAAGTCAGTGGGCGAGCACGGGTGAGTCCGGCCGGTCGACAGGTCGAGCGTGCCGGCGGGGGTGTTCAACAGATGTGGGTCGACGTCGAGCTCGCTCGACAGCGCTGACAGGTTGGGCAGGGCAGCGCCCAGCTCAAGGACGCCC
>JAYSQM010000297.1:0-5072 GCA_043721575.1 Phycicoccus sp. | reverse complement strand
AGTCCCTGGCAGAGCACACGACGCTGCGCGTCTCCCATCGTCGCGAGCTCGGTCCGCACTACGCCGAGACCCTCAAGCAGTGGCGCGCCCGATTCCTGGAGAACTGGCCGCAGGTGCAGGCGCTCGGGTTCGACGAGACCTTCCGCCGGATGTGGGAGTTCTATCTCGCGTACTGCGAGGCCGGCTTCCGCACCGGCTACCTTGGGGTCAGCCAGCTACAGCTGACCCGGGAGCCCACATGGACCTGAAGGACAGGACGGCCTGGGTGGTCGGCGCCTCCAGCGGCATCGGTGCCGCCACCGCCCGCGAGCTCGTATCGCGCGGGGCCAGGGTCGCGATCTCGGCTCGCCGCGAGGACGAGCTCGCCCAGGTCGCAGGTGGCCTGATGCTCGTTGTTCCGGCCGACGTGACCGACGCCCAGGGACTACGCGCGGCGGCCGACCGCGTGCGCACCGAGCTCGGCCCGATCGACCTGGTCGTCCTCAACGCCGGGTACTGGCAGCAGATGCACGCCACGAGCTGGGACACCGAGGTGTTCCGTCGCCACGTCGAGGTCAACCTGGTCGGCATGAGCAACGGCATCGGCGCCGTCCTGCCCGAGATGATGGCCCGCGGCAGCGGTGTCATCGCCGGCGTCGCCTCGGTCGCGGGATACCGCGGTTTCGCCAAGTCGGAGGCCTACGGTGCGACCAAGGCCGGGCAGATCAACCTGCTCGAGGCATTGCGCAGCCAGGTGGCCGGCAGCCAGGTGGCCGGCAAGGGCGTGCAGATCACCACCATCTGCCCAGGCTTCGTGCGCACCGAGATGACGCAGGACAACGACTTCCCGATGCCGTTCATCATCGAGGCCGACCATGCCGCCCGGGCAATCTGTGACGGCTTGGAGCGCGACCGCTTCGAGATCGTCTTTCCTGCCCGGATGGCCGTGCTGATGAAGGCCGCCCGCCTCGTGCCCGTCAGGCTCTGGCCGAGGCTCTGGTCCCGTTCGTCCTGAGCAAGGCAGAGGTCAGCCGGTCAGCCGGTCGGGCGCTCAACCAGTCAGCGCCGCCGATGCGCCATAGCCGACGAACGCCGCGGCCAGACCGGCCACCACGCTCACCACGACATTGGCCACCGCGGAGCCGTACGACTCCTCCTCGATCAGCCGCCAGGTCTCGAAGCTGAAGGTGCTGTAGGTCGTCAGGGCACCGCAGAACCCGGTCCCGATCAGCGCCATGACGGTCGGCGACACCGCGGTCCCGGCGCCCGTCAGCGCGCCCAGCACCAACGACCCGATCACGTTGACACTGAGCGTCCCCCAGGGCATCACGCTCTCGTGACGGCTCTGAACGGCCCGGTCGGTGAGATACCGGGCCGGTGCCCCCACCGCGGCGCCCAGCGCAACCATCAGCAGCGTCATCGAAGGGCCCCGTCGCTGGACCGGTCCCGGTCCGTGGCAACGCGACGAACGAGGAAGACCCCACCCACGACCGCCAGAAGCGCGGCCAGCACCGTGCCGCCCAGATAGACCATGGCGACCACCGGATGACCCGACCTGACGAGCTCGTGGGACTGCACGGCATACGTGGAGAAGGTGGTGAAACCACCGAGGATGCCGACGCCCAGGAACGGCCGCGCCAGCCGGTTGGGTGCGGGCAGCAGACCCAGGACCGCCATGAGTATGCCGATCAGCAGAGATCCGCTCACGTTGATCAGGAAGATGCCCCACGGGAAGGCTCCGGGCGGGGTGGGCAGTAGGTCTCCGACGAGCTGGCGGGCCAGCGAACCCGCCGCGCCACCGGCGGCGATGGCAGCCAGGACCGACACGTGGTGGCGGACGAGCTCACTGCGGTCCAGTGGGACATGCAGATCGACGTCAGGGTCCACGGGGTCCAGGGAGTGCACGCTGGGCACGATATCCCGTTGCCAGGTCTCACAGGGAGGGCCTGGCCTCTCGACGCGGCATACCCCAAACGTGTCTGGCCCCTCGGCGCCGAAGCGGTGAAGGGCCAGAGACTGTACGGCGGGGTATGCCGCGCCAGCAGGCGAGCGGGTCTATCCGACGCGGCCGTAGGACACGGCGGCAGTCCAGATGGGGCGCAGCGCGACGGCCTTGCCGGTCCGCGGGGAGTCCCACATCATGCCGTTACCGGCGTAGATGCCGTCGTGGTAGGCCGGCGCGCCGAAGAAGACCAGGTCGCCCGGCTGAGGGTTTGACACGGGCGTTGCGAACTGCCGTTGCTGCTCGGCCGTGCGAGGCAGGCTGATACCGATCTTGGCGAAGACGTACCCCGTGAAGCCGGAGCAGTCGAAACCGGCCGGTGTGGTGCCGCCGTAGACGTACCAGATGCCGGCCAGGCTGGCAGCGATGCCGAGCACGCCGCCCGAGCGGGGAGCCGGCGCCGCGACAGGAGCCGCCTGCGTCTGCGTTGACGTGGGCGAGGCCGAAACGGTGGGCACGGGCGAGGCCGAAGCGCGGGTGGCCGAGCGGCTGGCGCGGTCGGTCGTGCGCGCAACGACAACGGGTGCCGCGACCGGTGGGGGCTTGACGACACCACTGAAACCGATGCTCCCGAAGGACGGGGAGACCAGCGGTGCCTGCGCAGCCGACGGAGCGGCAATCGCCAGCGCCTCGGTCGAAACAGTCCGTGTGGTCTTGACCTCGGTGGTCAGCGTGGCCGCGGAGGCCGGAAGGGCGAAGGAAGCCACCAGCCCACCGGAGAGGGCGAGCACAGCGGAGGCCTTGGTTGCGGGCTTCGCTGAACGCGAGATCGCCGCTGACAGGGATGATGCCGGGTTCAAACGAGCTGGGTCGCGATGGCGTCCCGAAATGTGGTTCGACACAGTTAGCAAGCCTCTCCAAACGCCTACGAGGTCAGCTGTCGGGTTCGGGTGGGAGATCACCCGGCCCTCACGTACGGCGAATCGACCGAAGTCGACCACCACCGAGAGGGCTTCACCCCAAGGAACGTCTCTCGACGCCCCAAAAGTGGGTCCCCCGCTCCTGCCAAGCGGATGTTGAAAGTCTCGATTGCGGTGACAGGACTAGGCGAACCGCATCAAGAACTCCATCAGGGAAGACGGAGTCCGATCACCGTACACACGGAGCGTTCAAATGTCACGTTCCGGTCACGGGGAGCCCTAGAACTCGTCAAGAAAGGGCAGCCCGTGCAGCTGTTCTGGCTAGAGCGGCGTGTCGGCGAACACGTGGACGGCGAGGTCCTCGGGCAACGAGACCCCAGTCGCCTCCTCGGCGCCTTCACGCACGACCACGATCCGGGCACCTTCCCGGCGGACGCGGACGCGCTGCCCGGGCATCAGGCCGGCTTGGGTCAGCAGATTCAGCGCTTCGGGCTCGACCTGGGCTGGCTCGCCTATCCGGCGCACCGTCACGACGCTGGGCCCTTCGGCGACCAGCTCGACCAGGTTGGTCACACCCCGACGGAAGTCCTCGTTCGCCGTCTCCCCCAACTCGTCGAGCCCCGGGATCGGGTTGCCATAGGGGCTCTCACGGTGCTCGCCGAGCAGCCCCAGGATCTTGCGCTCGACGCGCTCGCTCATGACGTGCTCCCACCGACACGCCTCCTCGTGGACGTACGCCCATTCGAGGCCTATGACATCGGCCAGCAGCCGTTCGGCCAGTCGGTGCTTGCGCATGACACGTACCGCGATCTGGCGTCCGTGCACTGACAGCTCGAGGTGCCGGTCGCCGGCGAGCGAGAGCAGACCGTCACGCTCCATCCGTGCCACGGTCTGGGAGACGGTGGGACCCGAGTGGCCCAGACGCTCGGCGATGCGGGCCCGCAGAGGGACAATCCCCTCTTCCTCCAGCTCGTAGATCGTCCGGAGGTACATCTCAGTGGTGTCAATCAGTTCCGTCACGGACATAGCCTCTCATTGTTGGCCGACGCACTGACCTACTCGGAAGCCAGGGGCTAGCGTTCGCTGTCATGAGCGAGTCCTTTGTCGTCCCCGCCCGGTTCTGCGGTCCGCCGATGTCGGGCAACGGCGGCTGGACGAGCGGTCACCTGGCCCTGCTCGTCGACGGGGCTCTGGACGGCGGTGCGGTCACGGTTCGGCTGCGCACACCCCCACCGCTGGACACCGAGATGGCGATCTCCCGCGGCGACGACGGCACGGTCGAGGTCTGGGACGGTCAGACCCTCGTGGCCCAGGCCTTCGCGGCGGAGCCGCTGGACGTCGCCGAGATTGCGACACCGGTGACCTACGCGCAGGCGCAGGCGGCCGGACCGGCATACGAGGGTCTGCGTTCGCATCCGTTCCCCACCTGCTTCACCTGCGGAACTGGCCGCGACCCCTCCGACGCGCTGTGCCTGCACACGGGCCTGCTCGCCGGGCACAGGACGCTGCGCGCAGCCGCCTGGGCACCGCGCGAGTCGACCCCCGAGCTGGTCTGGGCGGCACTGGACTGCCCCGGCGCCTGGGCCGCTGGCGTCGCCGGGCGCGAGATAGTGCTCGGGACGATGACGGCCGCCGTCCGTGACCTGCCGGTGGTCGGGCAGCCCCATGTCGTGATGGCCTGGCCGCGCGGGCAGGACGGTCGCAAGTACTACAGCGGAACCGCCCTGTTTGCCGCCGACGGTCGCCTGCTCGCCCGGGCCGACGCGGTGTGGATCTGCGTGGACGCCGCGACGGTTCGCCCGCTCTGAGCTGGTGGCCCCCACCCGGTCGCGCCGGTCACAGCTGTGACAAACCCGTTGCCAGCGCCCATCCGCCGACCTACCGTGTGAGGACACGAGAAGGGAGGTGGTTGGCCTAGTGAATACCAATCGGACGCGTGAGGTGGCTGAGCGTTAGCCCGGTCGATGCTCCGGCCCTCTTTCGGCGCCGGGGCATGGGCGGCATGGGTGACCGCAATCCACGCAGTCGCCGCAGCCCGTGAGCAGGTGCGATTCGTCCATCGCACTCCGGGGCACCCGCCCTGGACTCACGGGCTGTCCCATGCCCAGATCAGCCGAGCAGGACCCGAGCGAGCACGTCAACCGCGTCATCCGGCGACCACTCCATGGTCGCCGGGCCGACCGTGAACTCGGTCCAGGACCAGCCGGAGACGTCCTCGGAGTCCCCCCAGG
>JAYSQM010000296.1:0-4896 GCA_043721575.1 Phycicoccus sp. | reverse complement strand
ACGACCATGTAGTTGACCAGGATGGCGCCGTAGCCCGCGAGCGCCAGATAGTTGGCCGAACGGGGCGACCAGCCACTGGTGGCACGGGCATGCAGATAGGCGGCGTAGACGACCCAGATGACGAACGTCCACACCTCTTTGGGGTCCCATTGCCAGTACGAACCCCACGCCTGTTCGGCCCAGATGGCGCCGGCGATGAGCGTGAAGGTCCACAGCGGGAACGCCACGACGTGAATCCCGTATGCCGTCCGGTCCAATGACTTCGCTGGGGGCAGTGCCGTGTTGACGATGGTTCTGATCCGTGACATCTCCGCGGGATCTTGCGACTCCAGCCACGTCTTGACCAGATGCAGGATCGTCACGCTGAACGCGATCGTGAACAGCGCGACCGAGAACGTGGCCACCGTTACGTGGATGACGAGCCAGACGCTCTTGAGAGAGGGCAGCAGCTCACTGGCATCGGTGTAGAAGACCGTGATCGCGAGTCCGAGGGTCAGCAGCACCGGGCCGACGACAAAGAGCCCCAGCCAGCGGATGTCCCGACGCAGGCTGATCGCAACAAAAGCCACGACGACGAACATGCAGCCAACGAGGGCGAACTCGAACATGTTGCCCAGCGGTGGACGGTTGACCGACAGGCCTCGCATGGCCGTAGCGGCGATCAGCAGGAGACCACCCAGCCGGGTGAGCATCATCGCCACGCCGGCGGACTTGCGCCTCCGCGGCAGGTCCGGTTCGGCAGTGGGGAATGGGGAGCTCGGGGCGTTGGCGGAGGACCCCGCGCCGACCAGCGCCGGCTCCTTCTGGGCCCCGAGCGCCGACACCGACACCTTGGGGACAGCCCCGGCGAGGTCGATGGCGAAGGCGATCATGGCGATGGTGAGCACCGCCATGGCCGAGTAGACGCCGAGGTTGGCGTACTGCGCGAGGGTCTCGTTCGTCATACCTTGGTGCCTGTCCGTTCTGCGATGGTTTTGAGCAGGTCCTGGATAGTCGAGCCCAGGCCGGGGTCCTCACCCTTGGCAAGGCCGCCGATGGAGACAACGGTACGACCCCCTGCCGGCCGGACGCGCACGAACACCCGGCGACGGCGGATCACCAGCGAGGCGATCAACCCGGCCAGCGCGGCCATGGAGCCGCTGAGCGCCAGAATCTTGCCCGGGTCGTAGCGAATCGAGAGCCCAGCCCAGCGCTGGACCGAGTCGAAGGTGATGCTCCCCCGGCCATCAGGCAGTTGCATCGTGTCGCCCGGTTTGAGCAGCAGCCGCAACGGCTCACCCTTGGCGTTCTTGAGCTGCGTCATCCTCTCGGTGCTCAGGGTGTAGACCGACTGCGGGCGGCCCTGAGGATACAGCTCGCCCTCGTAGACACCGAGCGCCAGTGCGGGATTCTTCAGGCCGGGAAAGAACGACGACGGCCCGGCATCCTTGTCGATGAACTCCGAGGGCAGGAAGAACCCGAAGAAGCCCAGCTGTTTCGGGCTGGCTGCAGAGACCTTGACCGCACCGACCGACTTGTAGTTGGCGTCCTGGGGCAGGAACGGCGTCGCCTCGTGAAGGACCACCTGACCGTCGCCGTCGCGCACGGTGATGACCGGCGCATAGCCGTTGCCCAGCAGGAACACCGACGCACCACCAAAGGACAACGGCCCGTTGACCTTCAAAGTCTGCTTGATCTGGGGGGCATCCGGGCTGGTCTGCGTGCGCGTGTATGCGGTGAAGTCGCGTGCGGCGCCTCGCTGCGCCCCGCTGGCCCGCTCCTCGAAGACGACATCGAGCTTGTCGACCGCGACCGTGAAGGGCGACAGTCCGTCGATGTCGACCCAGGGACCGGGGTCGAAGGTGTCATAGCCGGAGATCGTGTTCGAGAAGCTCTTGCCCTCGACGAGGATGCGGTCGCCACGCCATCCGAACAGGTGCCCGATCGCCACGGCCGCGATGACGACGATGAGCGCGGTGTGGAAGACCAGGTTGCCGGTCTCTCGCAGGTAGCCGCTCTCGGCACTCAGAGACAGACCGTCGCTGGTGCCTGGCGTTTCATCCTGGTCGGTCGAACGGACGCGAAAGTGCTTGCCTCGCAATACGGTTCGTGCCACCTGAAGCACGTCTTCGGGCGATGCGTCGACCTCGATCTGGCCATGCGCGGGGAGCCGCTCGAGCCTGCGCGGCGCCCTCGGGGGCTGTGCCCGCATCGCCCTCCAGTGCAGCTTTGAGCGAGGAACGACACAGCCCACCAGCGAGACGAACAGCAGCAGGTAGATGGCGGCGAACCACGGCGAGGAGTAGACGTCGAAGAAGCCGAGGCGGTCGAGCCACGGACCGGTGCTCTTGTGGCGCGCCAGGTAGTCCGCCACCCGCCCGGCATCGATATTGCGCTGGGGCCAGATCGAGCCCGGAACCGCTCCGATCGCCAGCAACAGCAACAAGAACAGCGCCGTCCGCATGCTCGTGACCTGCCGCCAGGCCCATCGCAACATGCCGATGACACCAATCGTCGGCTGGGTGACGTCGCTCTCGTCGGGACGAGTGTCCATGCGGTTCTGGGTCATCGAAACACCCTCGTCATCACAAAACCGTCCGGAACTGATTGACCAGGCGGGTCTGCATCGCCATGGTCACGATCTCCCACAAGCCGGTCACGAGCAGGAGCCCGACGACCAGCAGCATGACGCCGCCGGCGATCTGGATGCCGCGGTGGTGGGCTTGCAGCCAACGTGAGGCGCGTCCGGCGCGGGAGTAGCCGCCGGCGATCAGCAGGAACGGAAGGCCCAGGCCGACCGAGTAGGCCGTGGCGAGCCCGACGCCACGGGCGATGGCGTCCTGGTCTCCCGACAGCGAGGTCGAGAGCGCCATGATCGCACCGAAGGTCGGCCCGATGCACGGAGCCCACCCCAACCCGAACACCATGCCGAGCAGAGGCGCTCCGCCCAGGCCGGCGGCCGGCTTCCACCGAAGCGCGAAGCTGCGCTGGCTGCCGATGCCCAGAAACACCAGCGCCATCAGGATCACGATGACGCCGCCGAGGCGCATCAGCAGGCTCTGGTGCTCCTTCAGCAGCGTACCGACCGCCGAGACGGTAACCGCAACAGAAAGGAACACGACGCTGAACCCCAGGACGAACAGCAGCGCCCCGAGCATGAGTCGCCCTCGGCTGCGCTGCTCGAGCGTGACACCGGAAAGGCCGGTCACATAGCCAAGGAAGCCCGGCACCAGAGGCAGGACGCATGGGGAGGCGAAGGAGATGAAGCCCGCCGCAAGGGCCACGAGGATGGCCAGCGGCAGCGCCCCGGAGGCAATGGTGCTGCCGGCGTCAGCGATCACGCGCTCTCGCCGAGCACGTCGTCGACCAGCCCGGTCAAGATGGTAACCGTGACCGGCCCCGAGACCCGAGCGGCAATACGGCCCCGGCGATCCAGAATCAGCGTCGTGGGCGTGGCGTTCGCCTTGCCGCGCAGGGCCAGCAGGGTGCGTCCACCGTCGTCCTCGAGCGAGGGGTACGTGACCTTGTTGGCGCGCAGGAAGGCCGCGGCCGTCTCGACGCTGTCGCGGTAGTTGATCCCCATGAACTGCACCGGCTTGCCGGCCGCGGACAGCTCCGACCACACCCGTTGCAGGTGTGGGCTCTCGGCCACGCACGGACCACACCACGTGCCCCACACATTCAGGACGAGGACCTTGTCCTTGGCGTCGGCGACCCTCCACGACGTGCCCTCAAGGGTGGTGCCGCTCAAGTTCAACGGGGCCGAGCGCAGATCCAGGGCCACGCGCTCGATGCTGCCGTCTCCGGAGATGAAACCCTTGCCATCGCCGGACTTGGCCTGCGCCGCAATGGAGTTGGCGTCGGTGCTGCACGCCGAGACGACCAGGGACAGTGCCCCAACAGCGATGACAACCGTGAGCTTCCGGACCACCGACTTGCGGACCACCGACTTGCGGACCACCGACGCGGCCGAACTCATCCGCCGGCCGTCTTGTGTGCTCCGGGCAGCAACGCCACGGCGGGCTCGCTGTAGGTGATCGACTCGAGCTCGTCACCCAGGAATGTCAAGGAGGTCAAGGAGGCCAGTGAGCACTCGCGCTTGCGGGGGTCATGCCACAGGCGGCGCCCCTCGAGCTTGGAGCGCGCGGTCCACACCGGCAGCTGGTGGGAGACGATCACGGCCTCGTGACCCCGGGCCGAACGGCGTGCGTCGGCGATGGCCGCAAGCATCCGGTCGGCGATCTCGTCGTAGGGCTCGCCCCAGGAGGGCTTGAACGGGTTGATCAGCATGGGCCAGTGCTTGGGGTACCTCAGGGATCCGTCACCGACCCCGAACGTCTTGCCCTCGAAGTAGTTGCCGGCCTCGATCACCCTGTCGTCGGTGGTGATAGAGAGTCCATGGGCGGAGGCGATCGGCGCCGCCGTCTCCTGCGCCCGGTCCAACGATGAGGCCACGACCACGGTCACGTCGTGGTCGACAAGATGAGCACCGACCGTCTCGGCCATCTCGCGACCGAGGTCCGAGAGATGGAAGTCAGAGAGCCGGCCGTAGAGCACGCCGGTGGGGTTGTGCACCTCCCCGTGGCGCAGCAGGTGCACGACGGTCCGGATGGCGGCCCCGGCAGCGTTGCTCATGAGGAGATTGTCGCAAACGAGTCTGAGACGGCTTGCGCCGCCATGGGTAGTGCAGCCAGCACCCGGTCGACCGCTTCGTCGTCGTGCGAGGCGCTGACGAACCATGCCTCGAAGGCACTCGGGGGCAGGTGCACACCCTGGCTGAGCATGGACTGGAAGAACGCCGAGAAAGCTTGTGTCTGTTGCGCTCTGGCCTGGTCGTAGTTGGTCACGGCTCCCTCACGGAAGAAGACGCTGAACATGCTTCCGGCCCACTGCACCACGTGCGGTATGCCGCGGCGC
>JAYSQM010000295.1:0-2461 GCA_043721575.1 Phycicoccus sp. | reverse complement strand
TGCGGGGTCTACCGGGCCACCGTGCTCGACAATACAGACCCGCTCATGCACCGGCGTCTGCTGGTTCGGGTTCCCGACGTCAGCGGAGACGAACCGGTGTGGGCCGCGGCATGCCTACCGGTACCCGAAATCCAGGAGAGCCCCACCGTCGGCGACGGGGTGTGGATCGCCCTCGAATCGTGCGACCCGTCACGACCGATCTGGCTGGGTCAGCGCATTACCGATTGAAGTCGACCGCCGGCACGTTCATCCCGCACCCAACCGGCGCGGAGTCAGCAAGCTCCTAGTACGTCGCGCCCTTGCGCCACGACATCTCCTGCAGTTCAAACGTGTTGCCGTCAGGATCGGAGAAGTCTGCTCCCTTGACGCCGCCGCCGAAGTCCCGGATTTCGCTGATCTCTACGCCTCGCAACGTGGCCGTCACTGTGCAACACGACAGTGGCCCGGCTGGCCTCTTGGGGCTCTACCAGGGAGTGCCATTGACGCGTCGGTCGACGTCCTATGCCGGCGCCCTGCCTGACCGGATCACGATCTACCGGCGTGCCATCTGCGCGGTGTGCAACAGCGATTCCGAGGTCGTCGAGCAGGTTCGGCGGACGGTCATTCACGAGGTGGGTCATCACTTCGGGATCGGCGACGCGCGGCTGCGCGAGCTCGGTTGGTGAGTCAGCAGGCCACATCCGCAGATCAGCGATCAGCTCGCACGGAACTGCGCCACATCGCCGCCAGTCGACCATCCTGACGGCGGTATGACCGCCCTAGTCCTCGATGACGTCCAGACCCTGCTCCCGGAGCTGGGCCAGGTGGTCCAGCATGCTTTTCAGCACCTCGGGGGCATGGCCTTGCCAGCTCTCCAGCTCGGCGACGACGCGCAGCGGGTGGCGGGTCCGGTAGGACTGTGTGGGATTGCCAGGGAATCGCTTGTTGGTCACGTTGGGGTCGTCCTCGAACGGGCCCATGGGTTCGACGACGTAGATGTGCCCCCGCTCCCCGCTCCCGGCCAGCGCCGTGGCCAGCTCCGCTCCCCAGGCGGCTGTCTCCACGAGCGCGGTGAAATAGATGTTGTTGGACACCCGGCCCTGCTGGAAGTTGGAGCCGTAGCCGGGAACGAGCTCGGCGCCGGCCTCAAACGCGGACTTCGTGCCGTGGTAGAACGGCCCCTCGATGTGGGTGCAGCGGTCGTAGGTGACCGGCGTGTGGGTGCTCGTCTGCTCGCCCATTGGTGTCGTCTCCTGGTTCGTTGCGTGCCGGTCAGCCTAGGCATCTGCTTCCTGGCGCTGCTCATCCTCTCGAATGGGATCTCCCAAGGCTGGACACGGGCACGCTCATCGGATGAATGCTCCCGCTGTCGCAGGTTGTTCAGTGTTGCCACAGCGGTGTACGGCGTGTCATCCGCGGCTGTCACGCGGTTGTCGCTGCCGGGGCGTCAGTGGTCCAAGCCCGCCGGCATAGGAACGCACGCTTGACCGTGCGTCCTTCGGCCGCCAGGGCCAGCCTCATCTCGGTCGGACGGGCCCTTTTGAACGCGACTCGCATGTCACCACGCGTACGGTCTCGGCGTAGCCGCGGGCCTTCAGACCGCAGTCAGGGTTGACCCAGAGCTGGCGTGCGGGGATCGACTCGAGCGCCGTCTCCAGAAGCCCGGTGACTTCGACGACGCTTGGCATGCGCGGCGAGTGGATGTCGTAAACACCCGGTCCAATGCCGTGGTCGAAGCCGCTTGCCCGAATGTCTGCGATGACCTTCATGCGCGATCGGGCGGCCTCGATGCTCGTAACGTCCGCATCCAGGTTGCGGATCGCGTCGATGACGACGCCGAACTCGGAATAGCACAGGTGGGCGTGGATCTGAGTCTCGTCACGCACACCCGAGGTGCCAGGCGGAATGAGCCGACCGACCAGTCGAGGTAGCCCGCGTGATCTTTGCGCTTGAGCGGCAGCAACTCGCGCAGGGCAGGCTCGTTCACCTGCACTATGCGGATCCCGGCGGCCTCGAGATCCGCGATCTCGTCGCGCAGCGCGGCCGCCCGTGATGCGCTGACCCGGGGTCGCTGCGCCGGATCAGGCGAGGGAGAGGAAGAGCTTCTCCATGGCCTGAATGTCTACGGACTCTTGCCCGCCGGACTCGGTCAGGCATTGCTTAAGGCCGGTGGCGATGATGGCGAAGCCGGCCCGGTCCAGGGCGCGGTTGACTGCGGCGAGCTGGGTGACGACGTCCTTGCAGTCGCGGCCTTCGTCGATCATGCGCAGGATGCCGCCGATCTGTCCTTGGGCTCGGCGCAGCCGGTTGATGACGGCGCCCATCTCGTCGGGGTTGAGCTCAACCATGGTGGCTCCTTCGAAGGTGCGTTGTCGTGAAATGGGTGTGGTCGTGAAATGGGTGTGGTCGGTCAACTGTCTGAGGGTGCGGGCGTGAGGGAGTCGAGCGCGGCAGCGAGCCGTTGACCGGCCTCGTCCGCGAC
>JAYSQM010000294.1:0-3951 GCA_043721575.1 Phycicoccus sp. | reverse complement strand
ACCCGCGTGCTGGTCGTTGGTGCCGGATCGATGAGCAGCCTGGCCGCCACGACGATCTCGAGGCTGGGCTCCGCTGAGCTGGTCATCATCAACCGGACGCTGGTCAAGGCCGAGCATCTGGTGGCCGCAACGGGGGGTCGTGCCCTTTCCCTGGCCGATCTTGAGGTTGCCCTGTCCAAGGCAGACCTCGTCATCTCGTGCACCGGTGCTGTTGGTCACGTCATCACGGCGCAAACCCTTACTGCTGCTGCTGACTCCCGCTCCGGCGGGCCCAGGGTGTTCATCGATCTGGCGCTGCCACGCGATGTCGCCCCGGACGTCGCAGACCTCCCGGGCGAACACGTCGTCGGCCTCGTGGAGCTCGGTGAGGTACTGACCGCCGACGGCCAGTACCAACCGCACGTCAAAGCGGTCCATGATCTCGTGGTCGCCGAGGTCGCCGGGTATCTCACCGGCCGCCGAGCCCAAGAGGTCGCCCCGACGGTCGCGGCGCTGCGGTCCCGGGCAGCGGATGTGGTGGCCGCAGAGCTGAGCCGCCTGGACCAGCGTCTGCCCGATGACCTGTCCGCGAACACCCGCGCCGAGATCCAGCTCGCGGTGCACCGGGTCGTCGAGAAGCTTCTTCACACCCCGACCATCCGCGTCAAGGAGCTTGCAGGGGACGGGCAGGTCGGCGACTACGCTCTCGCCCTGCGCGAGCTCTTCGACCTCGACCCGCACGACGTCGCCGCAGTGTCGGTACCCCCCGAGACCGGAGTCCTGTCGTGAGCACTCTCACCATCCGGCTGGGCACTCGACGAAGCGCCCTTGCCACGACACAGGCCGAGTTGGTGGCCGACCGGCTGCGCGAGCTGGGACACGTGGTGGAGATGGTCGAGATCACGACCTTCGGTGACACCTCCACGGCCTCGCTGTCCAGCATCGGCGGCACCGGCGTCTTTGCCACCGCCATCCGAAAGGCCCTGCTCACCGGCGAGATCGACGTCGCCGTCCACTCGCTCAAGGACCTGCCGGTGGCACCTGAGCCCGGTCTGTTGATCGCCGCGATCCCGGTTCGCGAGGACGCCCGCGACGCTCTCGTGGCGCGGGACGGCCTGACCATGGGGGAGCTTCCCGCCGGTTCGGTGGTCGGCACCGGCTCCCCGCGACGGGCGGCCCAGCTGGCAGCCCTCGGGCTGGGCCTGCGCGTGGCTGACATCCGTGGCAACGTCGACACCCGAATCTCATTGGTGCACAACGGTTCCTTGGATGGTGTTCTGCTGGCTCGCGCCGGGCTCATCCGCCTGGGCCGGCTGGACGAGGTCACCGAGTCCCTTGATCCCCTGCAGATGCTCCCGGCCCCTGGGCAGGGCGCGCTCGCCGTCGAGTGCCGCGAGGATCGCCCCGACCTGATCGAGGCTCTGGCGCCACTGGACGACCCGGACACTCGCGCCTGCGTGAGCGCAGAGCGGGCACTGCTCGCCGCACTCGAAGCCGGCTGCACCGCGCCCATCGGCGCTCTGGCCGAGGTGGTCGAGGGTGAACACGGCACGGAGCTCTTTCTGCGCGCTTTCGCCGGCAGCGTGGATGCCAGCATCGCGCTGCGCCGCTCCAGCCTCGGCCGGCTCGACGAGCCCGAGCGCCTTGGCCGTGACCTGGCGGCCGTTCTCCTTGAGGACGGCGCCGCCGACGTCACCGCACCCGACGTCACCGCCCCCCGATCAGAGGCGCCGGCGGGCGGCGCCCGTCCGCCCGACCAACCGGAGGCGAGTGGATCTGAGGGTTCGCTCGCCGCCGAGACCTCCCAGCCTGATGCCCCCCAGCCTGATGCCTCCCGTCCAGACCAAACCGCTACGGAGCGTGCCTCGTGAGCCCCACGCCCTCGAACATCACAACCCAGTCACTCCAGTCAACCCGGTCACCGTCCGGGAGGGTTGCCCGGCAGCCCGGCCGCGTCGCGTTCGTCGGCGCCGGTCCTGGTGACCCCGGTCTGTTGACCGTCCGCGCCGCGGAGTACCTCGCCGAAGCCGACGTGGTCGTCATCGACCAGGTCAGCCGCGAGGAGTTCGTGGCCCGTCACGCCCGCCCCGACGTCGAGATCATCGATGCCGGCCATGGCGAGCACGGTCAGCCGCTGACACACGCGTTTCGCGCGAAGCTGCTGGTCAAGGCGGCCAAGGCGGCCGGTGGCGCCAACGGCAACGGACTGGTCGTCAGGCTCATGGACGGTGACCCGGCCACATTCAACGGTCTCTCCGAAGAAGCGCTCGCGTGCCGCAAGGCCGGGATCAGGTTCGAGGTCGTGCCCGGCGTCAGCGCCGTCACCGCTGTCCCGACGTATGCCGGAGTGCCGCTGACGTCTGCGACCTCACCGTCGCTGCACGTCATCAGTGGTGGCACCAAGGTCGACTGGGCCCGATCGACCGCCGACAACGTCACCGTGGTCGTGCTCGGCACGCCCGAGTCGCTCAGCAAGGCGCTCGGAGACCTGCTTGCGGCGGGACGTGACCGGGCCACGCCTGTGGCGCTGACCGAGCGTGGCACGACCATCGCCCAGCGCACCCACACCACCACGCTGGGTCAGGTGGTTGCCCTGATGGCCTCGGCCAAGGTCGAGTTCCCCTCGCTGGCCGTGGTCGGGTCGACCGTGGAACTGCGCGAGCAGCTCTCGTGGTTCGAGACCAAGCCGCTGTTCGGCTGGAACGTCCTCGTCCCGCGCACCCAGGACCAGGCCGGTTCGATGACCGCCCGCCTCGCCTCCTACGGCGCGACGAGCGACGTCGTCCCCACGATCAGTGTCGAGCCGCCGCGCACGCCGCAGCAGATGGAACGCGCGATCAAGGGTCTGGTCACCGGACGCTACGAGTGGATCGGCTTCACCTCCGTCAACGCCGTTCGGGCTGTTCGTGAGAAGTTCGAGGAGTTCGGTCTGGATGCCCGCGCGTTCGCCGGGCTGCGGATCGCTGCCGTGGGTGGCGCGACCGCCGGCGCCCTGCGTGAATGGGGCCTTGAGCCCGACCTGGTCCCGTCCGGTGAGCAGTCGGCACGTGGCCTGCTCGAGGAGTGGCCGCCCTTCGACGAGGTCCTGGACCCCATCAACCGCGTCTTCCTCCCGCGCGCTGACATCGCCACAGACACTCTCGTCGCGGGCCTGCAGGACATGGGCTGGGAGGTGGACGACGTCACGGCATACCGCACGGTTCGAGCAGCTCCGCCAGCGGCGGCGGTCCGTGAGGCGATCAAGACCGGCAAGTTCGACGCGGTCGTGTTCACCTCGTCCTCGACGGTCCGCAACCTGGTCGGCATCGCCGGCAAGCCGCACCCCTCGACCGTCGTCGCCTGCATCGGCCCGGCCACCGCCAAGACCGCCGAGGAGCACGGCCTGCGGGTCGACGTGCTGGCTCCTGAGGCGTCCGCCGACGCGCTGGTCGATGCCCTGGCCGACTACGGCGTGGGTCTGGCGATCGCCGCAGCCGAGGCCGGTGAGAGCGTCGTGCGACCCAGCGCCCGCAAGGCATCGGCCCGGCGCAAGGCCAAGTAGTGGGGTTCCCGACCCAGCGGCCGCGTCGACTGCGCCAGACCCCCGCACTGCGGGCTCTGGTGGCACAGACGCGGCTGCATCCGGCCGAGCTCGTGCTGCCGGTGTTCGTCCGCGAGGGCGCCACGCAGGCGCAACCGATTACGTCAATGCCGGGTGTCGTACAACACTCGCTGGATTCCCTTGTCGCGGTTGCACATCAGGCGGTCGAAGCGGGCCTCGGCGGCCTCATGGTGTTCGGCGTGCCGACCACGCGCGACGCCATCGGCTCGGGCGCTGACGACTCTCAGGGCATCCTCAACGTCGCCCTGCGCCGGGTCCGCGAGGCCTGTGGCGACTCGCTCGTCCTCATGGCCGACCTGTGTCTGGACGAGTTCACCGACCATGGTCACTGTGGGGTGCTCGACGTTGAGGGCCGTGTCGACAACGACGCC
>JAYSQM010000293.1:0-16425 GCA_043721575.1 Phycicoccus sp. | reverse complement strand
CAGCGACGGTATTCCGGTCGTCGCCTCGCTGGCGTACCAGCACGCCGCGGATCTGGCCAACCAGCGGACCGTCAGCTGCGGTATCCCGTGGACCCTGTTGGCCGCGATCGGACGCGTCGAATCCGATCATGGCCGCTTCGCTGGCTCGCTACTGCTGGCCAACGGGCTGTCCACCCCGCGGATCATCGGCATTGCGCTAAACGGCGTCGGCACAGGACTGGTCCTGGACAGCGACCACGGCCTGCTCGACGGTGATGCCGTCTACGACCACGCGGTAGGACCCATGCAGTTCATTCCCTCCACCTGGGCCCAGTACGCCACAGACGGAAACGGCGACGGCGTCGCCGATCCGTTCAATATCTACGACGCTGCCGCGGCCGCTGGAAAGTACCTCTGCAACGCGGGTACCGACCTTCGCACCCGGGCCGGCAAAATTCGGGCGGTCCTCGCCTACAACCACTCCGACAGTTATGTCGCGAGCGTGCTGGACTTGGAAGCGACCTACGCAGGAACACCGATCATCGTGGAGCCAGCCCCTGCGACGCCCATTCTCAGCGCATCCCTGCCGCCGGTGAATCCAGGTGTCCCACCAGCTATCCACCCGGCAGTCCTGACGCCAGCACCGCAGGTCCCGGCGCCAGCACCGCAGGTCCCGACGCCACCCCCGGCGAACAGTCCGAGTCCACAGCCATCAACGCCGAGTGTCGAACCAACACCCTCGGTCAGCCAGCCGTGCCAGTGCACTCCGGCAACGACGTCACCTGCGCCATCGGGGGCCGGAAGTACGACTACCCCCACTGGGACCGGAAGTACGCCCTCGCCCACGGCGACCCCGAGTTCCCCAGCGCCTAGCGCGACCCCCACTGTCAAGGGCCAATAGGAGCTGCCCAGAGACGGCCACCAGCAGCGTTCGCTCAGGCGTGCGGCATTGCGGTCTCCTTGGGTTGGGTAGTGGTCAGATCAGGTAGGCATGGGGGGCGGCGGCCGGTTGGGGCAGCGGCCTGAGCCCGTACAGCTGTTGCTGGTGGGCGAGCTCATTTCCCGACCTGAACCCACGCTCAGTGCCCACACCGAGTTGCCTGCCCGCCCCCCCGCATCGACAGTGGTGCCAATGGGATGCTGATCCGTTGGAAGGAGACTGCGTGGATCTGCTCACCGATTCCGACGTGCCCAGGTGGTGGCAGCGACTCGGACTGCCGGGGGTGGTCGACATCCACACCCACTTCCTGCCCAAGCGGATGATGCGGCGGGTCTGGGCGCACTTCGACGAGGTCGGGCCCCTGATCGGACGCCCATGGCCGATCGAGTATCGCTGGGACCAGGACAGACGGTTGGCGCACCTGCGGCAGATGGGGGTGCGTCGCTTCACCGCCCTGACCTACGCGCACCGGCCCGGCATGGCGGCCGATCTCACCGACTTCGCGTTGGACCTGTCGGCGACAGAGCCGGACTGCGTCCCCAGCGCGACGTTCTTCCCCGAGGACGGCGTCCTCGACCAGGTGCGGTCGGCACTCGAGCGGGGCGCGCGGGTGTTCAAGATCCACGCGCAGGTAGGCGGATTCGACCTGCGAGAGCACGCACTGGACGAGGTGTGGGGGCTGCTGGCAGACGTTGCCGTCCCAGTGGTTGTGCACGTGGGCAGTGGCCCGGTCCCGCGGACCGGTTTCACCGGACCGGACAAGCTCGAGGGCGTGCTGCGCCGGCATCCGGATCTGACCGCCGTGGTCGCGCACCTGGGGGCGCCGGAGTATGCCGAGTTCCTGACGCTGGCCGAGCGGTACCCGCGAGTGCACCTGGACACGACGATGGTGTTCACCGACTTCTTCGAGGAGGGCGCCCCCTTCCCAGCCGATCTGTTGCCCCGGCTGGCGGCCCTGCCCGATCGGGTCATGCTGGGTAGCGATTTCCCGAACATCCCCTACCCCTATGCCCATCAGCTCGAGGCTCTCGAGCGGCTGCGTGAGCGGGAACCCCGCCTCGACGACGACTGGCTTCGCGCGGTCTGCTGGTTCAACGGCCTGCGGCTTATCGGGGACTGAGCCGCTGTCGGCTCTACCGGGAGCGGTCGATCTCCTCGTCTGCGGCTTTGTGGCCCGCAATGCGCGGTGCCTGCTCGGGCTCGAGCCCTTCCCTCGGATCCACGGCACGGCGCCCACGCTCGACGCGCATCGCGTTGAACGCAGCCGCCATGGCCGCAACCCACGCCGCACCCAAGACGAAGCCGCCCACTACGTCGGACACGTAATGGACACCAAGGGCAATCCGGGAGAAGCCGATCGCCAAGACCATGAACAACGCCAGCGTGATGGCGGCTCTGCGCCACGCTCCATGCAGGACCGGTAGGAATACGAGCAGCAGCACGGCATACCCCACTATCGCCGCCTGGGCATGCCCGCTGGGGAAGCTCAGCCCGGACTCGCGAACGACCGGGTCCGTCAGGACCGGACGTAGTCGATGGACCGCCGTCTTGACAACGGTGTTCAGCAGCGATGATCCGGCCGCCGTGATCACCACGAACAGGGCCAGTCGGGGCAGTCGGCGCCAGAGCAACCAGAGCACGACGACGCCCAGTACGACCTGCCATGCCAGTGCCGAACCTGAGTCGCTGATCAGCTGCATCGCCGTGACGAACCCCGCGTGCGTCACCGCGAAACCGTGCAAGCTGTCGCGCGCGCCGGTGTCGGCCGCCAACAGCGGCGCCCACTTGCCCTCCACCAGCAGCAGGATCAGCGCAAAGGGGACCGCCACAAGAGCCAGCGCCGCGGCCGCCACGAAGGCTCGGCCACCGAATCGGGTTGTTGTTGTCGCAGTTGACGGGGAAGACGCTTCCGGCACGTTGGGCATGACACTCATCCTGCCTCCCATCTTTGGGTACGCGCCGCTCATGGTCGGCGGTGAACCAACAGAGGCAGCACCATCGACGCCTGGGCCTGACGCAGATGCGCTGCAGCCACGGTGATCGGCCACTGCGACGACGATGCATCGACCAGGAGCAGCACCACCTTGCCACTGACGGCGGTCAGCAGCTCGTCGTTGACGCGAATGGCGTCCCGCCACAGCGCCGCCTCCTGTGGCGAGGACAGGTCTCCGGGTGCCGTCGGATCAACGGTGAGCGTGAGGTCGGCGCGGCCCAGCCGGCCCACCGCAGCCAGATGGTCGGCCAGTCCACCGGTCAACAGAGGGAAGCCGGCCGCTGGAAGGGCCACGACGACCTCGGGGCGCGCCGGCCACGAGTCACGCCAGCGACCGAGCGTAGCCACCCCCGCGTCGAGTAGCTCCTGCACGGGTGCTCCGTCCCGGGCAAACGTGGACGCCACGAGCTCGCGCCATTCGGGCGCGTCGGCGTAGACAATGGCCCGACCTTGCTCGGCCATCAGCCCTGGCGGGATCCGGCCCCTGCTGCCGAACGCTCCCCCGGGCCACATCTTGCGGGGCTCCAGGATGGTGACTTCACCCCTCAGCCGGCGGGTCACCGCCTCGACCGTGGCTGGGTCGGGGCGGCCCTGCAATGGCTGCGGCAGGTGCCCAAGACAGACCGAGCACCGTCCGCATCGCTGGGCACTGTCGTCGTCCAGGGACTCCTGCAACAACTGCATGAGACAGCTCTGGCCGCGCGTGTAGGCGCGCATGATGTCCGCTTCACGACGCCGGGTGGCGATGATGGCGTCGTAGTGCTCCTGGTCGTAGGCCCACTCGACCCCGGTTGACAGCCACCCACCCTCGACCCGCTCGACCGCGCCGTCGACGGCAAGTTGCTTGAGCATCAGCTCGACGCGTCCGCGTCGGAGTCCGGTCTCGGCCTCGAGCGCCGGGACCGTCGCGGGGTGGCCGCCGGCATAGGCGGAGAGCCCGGCGAGCAAGCGCTCGACCTGTGCTCGATCCGGGATCGTCGCCGTCGCGAAGTAGTCCCACACGCCGGCATCGGCGTCGGAGGGCAGCAGAGCCACCAGCGCGTGGTCGATACCGCGACCCGCACGTCCCACCTGTTGGTAGTACGAGACCGGCGACGGAGGCGAGCCTACGTGTACGACGAAACCAAGGTCCGGTTTGTCGTACCCCATGCCCAACGCGGACGTGGCAATCAGCGCCTTGAGCTGGTTGCCACGCAGCGCGTCCTCGAGCCGCTCACGTTCGCCGGACTCCAGACCGCCGGTGTATGCCGCCACTTTGAGACTGTCCCCGTGGACGAACTGCACTGCGGCAGCTAGACGTTCGGCATCAGCGACGGTCAGGGTGTAGACGATTCCGGAGCCTTGGAGCCGCGGCAGGTGATCGACGACCCAGGCGAACCGTTCGATCGGCGAGAGCGCATCCACGACGGTCAGCTGCAGGCTGCGCCGAGCCAACGGACCACGCAGGACCAGCGTGGCCTGGCCGAGCTGGGCCGCCACATCCAGGGTCACGCGCGCATTGGCGGTCGCCGTAGTCGCCAGCACCGGTGTGGCCGGGTTGAGCGTCTGCAGGACGTCGGCAACCCGTCGGTAGTCGGGTCGGAAGTCGTGCCCCCAGTCGGAGACGGCGTGGGCCTCGTCGATGACCAGAAGCCCGAGCCGGCCGGCCAGCTCGTCGAGCACCCGCCGACCGAATCCAGGGTTGGCCAACCTCTCGGGAGAGACCAGCAGGACGTCGAGCCCGTCAGCGCGCAAGGCGGCCTCGACCTGGGACCAGGCCTCGATGTTGGAGGAGTTCAGCGTTGCCGCTCGAAGCCCGGCCCGGCCCGCCGCGCCAACCTGGTCGCGCATCAGCGACAGCAGCGGTGAGACGACCAGCGCCGGGCCGGCGCCCTCGGCACGTCGGATTGCCGTCGCCGCCCAGTAGACGGCCGACTTGCCCCAGCCGGTGGCCTGGACCACGAGAACCCTGGCGGCGGGCTCACACAACGCCGCCACGGCCAGGGCCTGGTCCTCGCGCAGGACGGCGCCGTCGCCGGCGATCGCGGCAATCACACGGGCGGCGATGAGGGATCGTTCGCCGTTCAGGGTTGCTGACATGGGAACGACCCTAGGCGTCACTGCGCATGCCCTCGTCAGCCGTCCACAGGCCACGGACAACAGGCCACGGACCACAGACCACGGACCACAGGCCGCGTGCCGCGTGCCGCGTGCCTGCATGTCAGCGAGGTCAGCCGACGGGTTGGGCCGCCACGAGGTCCTCGTCCACCACAGCGCCGCTGAACTGCGCGGCATACAGCCGGTAGTAGGGGCCCCCGGCTGCGAGAAGCTGCGCATGCGTTCCCTGCTCGACGATACCCCCCTCAACCATGACGACGATTCGGTCCGCGTCGCGGATGGTGGACAGCCGGTGGGCGATCACGAAGCTGGTGCGACCCGTCCGCAGTGCAGCCATGGCCTGCTGCACGAGAGCCTCGGTGCGGGTGTCCACCGAGCTCGTCGCCTCGTCCAGGATCAGGATCGCCGGATCGGCCAGGAACGCCCGCGCGATCGTGAGCAGCTGTCGCTGCCCGGCGCTGACGCTCGAGCCCTCGTCGTCGATCACCGTGTCGTAGCCCTCCGGCAGGGTCCGCACGAAGTGGTCCACGTATGCCGCCTCGGCCGCCACCTTGATCTGTGCCACGGACGCACCCCCTGCCCCATAGGCGATGTTCTCCAGGATGGACCCGCCGAAGAGCCAGGTGTCCTGCAGGACCATGCCGAACTTGGCTCGTAGGTCCTCGCGGCGCATGTCCCGGACGTCGACACCATCGAGAGTGATCCGCCCGGCGTCCACGTCGTAGAAGCGCAGCAGAAGGTTGGCCAGGGTGGTCTTGCCGGCACCGGTCGGTCCGACGATGGCGATGGTCTGGCCGGGCTCGGCCACCAGGTCAAGGTGCTCGATCAGCGGCCGCGACCGGTCGTAGGAGAATGACACGTCCTCGAAGGCGATACGACCACGCACCTCCGCCGGAGTCACGGCCGGGCTGGCATCGGCAGGCTGCTCCAGGGCGTCGAGCACCTCGAAGACCCGTTCGGCCGAGGCAACCCCGCTCTGCAGCAGGTTGGCCATCGAGGCGACCTGCGTCAGCGGTTGGGTGAACTGTCTGGAGTACTGGATGAACGCCTGGACATCGCCGAGACTGATCGCGCCAGAAGCCACACGCAGGCCCCCGATCACAGCAATGGCAACGTAGTTGAGGTTGGCGACGAACATCATGGCCGGCTGGATCAGGCCCGAGATGAACTGCGCCTTGAAGCTCGAGGCGTAGAGCTGCTCGTTGAGCTCACGGAACACCGCCACCGACTCGTCCGTGCGACCGAAGACCTTGACCAGCTCATGCCCTGTGTAGGCCTCCTCGACGTGACCGTTGAGCTTGCCCGTGGTCGACCACTGGCGAACGAACTGCGGCTGGGAGCGCTTGGCGATGGTCATCGTGATGACGGTGGAAAGTGGCACCGTCACCAAAGCCACCACGGCCAGGACCGGCGAGACGTAGACCATCATCGCCAGGACGCCGACGACGGTGAGCAGGGACGTGAGCAGCTGGCTCATCGTCTGTTGCAGGGACTGGGCGATGTTGTCGATGTCGTTAGTGACCCGGCTGAGCAGCTCACCTCGCGGCTTGGAGTCAAAGTAGGACAACGGCATTCGGCTGAACTTCGCCTCGACGTCGGCCCTCATCTGATAGACGGTGCGCTGCACGATAACCGTTGTGACCCGACCCTGGAACCAGGAGAAGACCGAGGCTGCGACATACAGCACGAGGACGGCCAGCAGGACGCGACCGACGGCGTTGAAATCGACGCCGCGCCCCGGCACGATGTCCATGGCTGAGACCATGTCGGCAATGCGGCCCTGCCCGGTGGCCCGTAGCTGGGCGACGGCTTGGGCCTTGGTCGCACCGACCGGCAGACGCCCACCGATCAGACCCGTGAAGATCAGGTCAGTGGCGTTACCCAAGAGCTTGGGACCGATGACCGACAACGTCACGCTGACGATGCCGAGCCCCGCCACAGCCGCGACCAGCCGGCGCTCGCTGCGCAGGCTGGAGACCAGCCGGCGCATGGACCCCCTGAAGTTCAGGGCCTTTGCCGCCGGGCCTCCCATCATGGCGGCCATCGGACCACGCATCGGCGGGGAGGGCCTCGGGCCGGGGGTGCTCACGCGGCCTCCTCCTCGCTCAGCTGCGACAGCACGATCTGGCGGTAGGTCTCGCACGATGACATCAACGCAGCGTGCGTACCTGTTCCGACGACCGCGCCCTCGTCCAGGACCACAATGCGGTCGGCGCCACGGATCGTGCTGATCCGTTGCGCCACGATGATCACTGCGCTGTCAGCGGTGACGGTGGACAACGCAGCCCGCAGCCGTGCGTCCGTGTCGTAGTCCAGCGCCGAGAACGAGTCGTCGAACAGATAGATGTCAGGAGCCTTGGCCACGGCTCGGGCAATGGCCAGGCGCTGTCTTTGTCCACCGGACACGTTGGTGCCACCCTGGGCGATGAAGGAGTTCAACCCCTCGGGCATCGCCTCGACGAAGTCACGCGCCTGGGCGATCTCAAGTGCGGCCCACAGCTCCTCGTCGGTGGCGTCGACCTTGCCGTAGCGAAGGTTCGTCGCGACCGTGCCTCCGAACAGGTACGGGCGCTGCGGGACCAGCCCGATGGACGACCAGAGATCCTTCGGGTCCAGGGAGCGGACATCGTGGTCATCGACCAGCACCACCCCGCCGGTGACGTCCACCAGTCGCGGGATCAGGTTGAGCAAGGTCGACTTCCCGCTGCCGGTCGACCCCACGATCGCGGTCGTCTCCCCCGGTCGGGCCACGAGGCTGGCGCCGTGGAGAACCGGCTCCTGCGCTCCTGGGTAGCTGAACGACACCTCACGCAGCTCCACGATGCCGGTATGCCGGGTGCGCACCTGCGGTGCCTCCGGCGCCCGCACGCTCGGAACCGTGTCGAGCACCTCGGTGATCCGTTCGGCGCTGACCTCGGCCCGAGGCACCATCATGACCATGAAGGTCGCCATCATCACGGACATCAGGATCAGCATGAGATAGCTGAGAAACGCCGTCAGAGTGCCGATCTTCATGTCGCCGTTGGCAATTCGATGTCCGCCGACCCACATCACGGCGACGCTGGAGACGTTCACGACCAGCATCACGGTGGGGAACATCAGCGCCATCAGGCGGCCGACACGAACGGACACGGCCATCAGGTCGGTGCTGGCGCCGTCGAACCGCTGCTGTTCGTGGGTGTCCTTGACGAAGGCTCGGATGACACGGACCCCGCCGATCTGCTCACGCAGGATCCGGGTGATCAGGTCGATCTTGTCCTGCATCGAACGGAACAACGGCCGCATCCGCGAGATGATCAGCCCGACGCACACCAACAGGGCCGGGATGATCACCACCAGCAAGGAGGACAGCGCCACGTCCTGGCGCAGGGCCATGATGATGCCGCCGAAGCTCATGATCGGCGCGGCAATCATCATCGTGAACGTCAGCAGGACCACCATCTGGACCTGCTGGATGTCGTTGGTGGATCTCGTGATCAGGGACGCAGCGCCGAACCGGCCGACCTCTTGGGCGGCGAAGGACTCGACCTTGACGAAGACCGACTCGCGCAGGTCCCGGCCCAGCGCCATCGCCGTGCGGGCGCCGAAGTAGACCGCTGCGATGGAGCACACGATCTGAACCGCGGTCACACCCAGCATGACGCCACCGGTGCGGACGATGTAGCTCGTGTCCCCGGTGACAACGCCCTCGTCGATGATCTGCGCGTTCAGACCGGGCAGATAGAGACTGGCGATCGTCGAGACGAGCTGGAACACCACGACCAGGGCGATCGGTCGTCGGTAGGGACGCAGGTACGCGCGCAGGAGTGGGAGGAGCACCGGGGAGGTCAGCCAGCCGCGGCGCGCCGCGCAGCACGGCGTACAGCTTCGCCTTCGTCCAGTGCGGTCGCCTGCTCGAGGGTCGGAGCTGAGCCACCGAGTCGGGCCGGCAGGTACTTCAGCTCATCGGTCGGAACAGCTGGATAGGCCTCCTGCGCCGCATGCAACAGGTCGGTCATCCGGGCCCGGATCCGCGCGCTGATGTCGTCGGCGTTGTCCTTGCGTCCAGCCAGGATCGGCTCGCCGACGCTGAGCGTGATCGGCACGTTGGTGCGGCCCAGCCGTTTGGGGTGACCTTTGGTCCACACTCTCTGGGATCCCCAGATGATCATCGGCAGCACCGGCACCCCGGCCGCCTGAGCCATCCGGACCGCGCCGCTCTTGAACTCCTTGAGCTCGAACGAACGCGAGATAGTTGCCTCGGGGAACACCCCGACGATCTCACCTGCCCTGAGCGCATCGACCGCCGCGCGGAACGACGCGGCGCCTGCGGTTCGGTCCACCGGGATGTGGTGCATGCCGCGCATCAGCGGGCCGCTGATCTTGTGGCGGAACACGTCGTCCTTGGCCATGAAGCGCACCAGACGCTTGCTGGGGATCGCCGCCAGACCGGCATACGCGAAGTCGAAGTAGCTCAGGTGGTTGATCATCAGCACTGCGCCACCGGAGGTCGGGATGTTCTCCGCGCCGGTGATGGTGAACTTCAGACCCTGCGCTGCGAACAATGCCCTGGCGACCCCGATAACGGGGGTGTAGACCGGCTCCATTGCTCCACCGTAAGGGGTCGCACAATGGCCAATGGCATCGCTACTCTTGACGCTGTGAAGCTCGACCGTCCGGTGTCCCCAGATCCCTACTCCCTGTTGCCTCGGGTGCCGACGCTTGAGGTGTCGAGCACGTCGATCCTGAACGAGCGCCGCCTGCCCGAGGAGCACGTCTTCGACGGCTGGGGCTTCTCCGGCGCCAACATCTCGCCCCAGCTGTCCTGGTCCGGCGCGCCCGAGGGCACCAGGGGCTACGCGGTTACCTGCTTCGACCCCGACGCGCCGACCCCGTCGGGCTTCTGGCACTGGCTAATGGTCGGCGTCCCCGCTTGCGTCACCAGCCTGGACGCCGGCGCCGGCACGCCTGAGAAGGCCCCCGAGGGCGGCTTCCACGTGGCTAACGACTTCGGAAACAAGAGGTATGACGGAGCCGCACCGCCCGCTGGTGACCAGAGCCACCGCTACCTGTTCGCTGTTCACGCCCTCGACACCGACGACCTCGGCCTGGACGACACGGCCAGCGCCGCGGTGACCGCCTTCACGATGGTCGGACACACCCTCGCCCGCGGCGTCATCTCGGCCCACTACACCGCCTGAGCGTCGCGGCGCAGCCACCCCTGCGACTTCGCTGGCCTGATGGGCACTTCGCTGAGGGCATGGATCCACCGAAGTGCCCTCAACCTGCGCGAAGTGGCGCCCGGTCAGCGTCATGACGTCGAGGCGCAGGATCCACGCGACCGCGAGCTGGGCAAGAGACTGCCCGCGAGCCTCGGCAACGGCGGTGAGAGCATGAACCTTCTCCATCGTGGCCTCGTCGAGCGCGTTGGCGTTGAGCGATACGTCCCTACGAAGCGACTGTCGTAGCCCATGGGGGAGGATGCTCCGCATGGGGGTCATGTTCGACTACATCGCCGCCGACTCGGATGAGCTGGCCGCGTCCGTCATTGACCGCTTCGAAGAGCCATCGGATGCGATGCGGGTGGGCGCAGGGCCCACATGGCGACGGCGCTTGCCGCGGCCACGTTAAGCGAGTCCACCCCCCCGGCCATCGGGATCTTGACGACCAGGTCGGCGCCCTCGACGGCCCGGTGCGAGAGCCCGTCGCCCTCGGTTCCAAAGATCACCGCAAGGCGCTCCGGCTGGTCCGCCGCGAGGTCATCCAGGCTGACTGCCTCGTCGGTCAGGGCGAAGGCTGCCACCGTGAACCCGTTGTCCTGCAACACTTTCAGTCCCTCGGGCCAGGGGTCGATTCGCGTCCAGGGAACCTGGAACACCGTGCCCATCGAGACCCTCACCGCACGTCGGTACAACGGGTCAGCACATTTTGGTGTGATCAGGACGGCGTCGACACCGAGCGCCGCGGCAGACCTGAAGACCGCACCCACATTGGTGTGGTCGACGATGTCCTCGAGGATGACGACGCGAGAATGCTTCTGTTGGGAGGCACCGTGTAACAACGTGTTCTGAAGCACCGCGTTCTGGAGCAATGCTTCCGGCGGGACCAGCGGTGGCCGGTTCATCGACGCCAACGCGCCACGGTGCAGGTGGAACCCGGTCATGGCCTCGATCACTGCGGCCTCGGCGACGAAAACCGGCACGCCATCCGACTCCGCCTGAGCCACCAGGTCGGACAGGTCCGTGAGCCAGCGCTGGCCCATCAGGAAGGACCGCGGCCGATGTCCGGCATCGAGCGCGCGACGGATGACCTTCTCGCTCTCCGCGAGATACAAGCCGCGCTCGGGCTCGAGCTTCCTGCGCAGGGCGACGTCGGTCAGCGAGAAGTAGTCACGGACGCGTTCGTCGGCTGGGTCGATGATCTCGATCGGCATGTCAGACAAGGCTACAAACCAGCCGACACGTCCGCGTCAGGAGGTCCATGTTGACCGGAATCGCACTTTTCGTCTCGCACACGACCATTGACGTCCTCGACGCCAGCGACGTCGACGACCCGCGCCTCCCGAACGGCGGTGGCAGGCTGGCGGCGCAGGTGAGCCGACACCGTCATCCCCGCCGGCTAGTCGAGGAAGACGATCTTGACGATCGCCACCACGCCGATCGTGACGATCACCCCACGAAGCACCGAAGGTGACAAGCGACGCCCGACCCTGGCTCCGGCATACCCGCCGGCGAGGGAGCCGACTGCGATCAGGGCGGCAACGGACCAGTTGATCCGCTCCCAGGCCACGAGCATGAAGACCACTGCGGCCACGGCGTTGACCACCGTGCCCAGCACGTTCTTGAGCCCGTTGATCCGTTGCAGGCTGACCGTCATCAGGACGCTCATGATGCCCACGAGCAGGACGCCCTGCGCCGCCCCGAAATAGCCGCCGTAGACCCCTGCGGCGAAGACTCCCACGGTCATCAGCAGCTGCCGGCCCAGGCTGTCATGGTCCGGATGGCGATTGGCGGTCCACGCCTGCAGCCGCGGTCCGAGCAGAACCAGCAACACGGCGGCCCCGATCAGGACCGGCACGATGGCGTCGAACGCGGACTCGGGGAGCTCGAGCAGAAGGATGGCCCCGGTCGCCGCGCCGAGGAACGACGCAGGCACCAACCGGCGCAGGGTGCGGCCCTGACCGGCCAGCTCCGAACGGTAGCCATGAATACCCGTGATTCCACCGGCGACCAGGCCCACGGTGTTCGAGACGTTGGCGACCAACGGCGCAAACCCGAAGAACAACAACGTGGGAAACGTGATCAGCGTGCCAGATCCGACGATGGTATTGATGGTCCCTGCAGCCATTCCCGCCGCGAGCAGCGCAACGACTTCATACCAAGGCACCCGGTCACCTTAGGCGAGAGTGACCGGGTGCCTCATGGCGCGGGTGCTAGCGGGGGGCGGTCCCACCCGGCTCCCCTTGGTCCTGCGAGCTCTGGTCCTGCGAGCTCTGGTCGACCCGACCGACATCGCCGGATGTGTGCAGCTGTGAGTCATGCAGGGCGGACGCCTGGTCCTCCAGGGAGTCCGCCGCCGGCCGACCGGACGTCTGGATCCGACGCTGGCTCTTGGACGAGTGACCCTCGGCCTCGGCGGACGCGCCGGCCGCCTGATCGCGGGCCTCGGCCAGAGCCTGGGCCGGGTCCTCCAGTGCCGTCTCCTCAAAAACGGTGGGCATGACCTCGCCGGTGTCGACCCACTTGTCGGTCAGGTCCTCGACGTCCTTGCCGCCGAGCGCGCTGCCGATGCCCTTCAGAGCCTCCGTGAGCTCGCTGGGGATGATCCACAGCTTGTTGGAGTCACCACGGGCAAGCTGCGGGAGTACCTGGAGGTACTGGTAGGCGAGGAGCTTCTGGTCCGGCTTCCCGCGGTGAATGGCCTCGAACACCTGGGTGATCGCGCGGGACTGCCCCTGAGCCTCCAGGATGCGGGCCTGGGCCGAACCCTCAGCGCGAAGGATCTGGCTCTGCTTGTCGCCCTCGGCAGTCAGGATGGCCGACTGCTTGACACCCTCTGCCGTGAGGATGGCTGCACGGCGGTCACGCTCTGCGCGCATCTGCTTCTCCATCGAGTCCTGCACCGAGTGCGGCGGGTCGATGGCCTTGAGCTCGACGCGGTTGACCCGGATGCCCCACTTGCCCGTGGCCTCGTCGAGAACGCCGCGCAGCTGCGCGTTGATCTGGTCGCGGCTGGTCAGGGTCTGCTCGAGATCGAGGGAGCCGATGACGTTACGCAGCGTGGTGACCGTGAGCTGCTCGATGCCCTGGATGAAGTTGGCGATCTCGTACACCGCCGACTTGGCGTCGATGACCGAGTAGTAGATGACTGTGTCGATGTTGACCACGAGGTTGTCGGACGTGATCACCGGCTGCGGCGGGAAGGACACGACCTGCTCGCGCAGGTCGACGTTGGCCCGCACCTTGTCGACGAACGGCACGAGGAAGTGCAGGCCGCCCTCGAGGGTTCGTGAGAACTTGCCGAGCCTTTCGATGATCAGCGATGTCTGCTGCTGAACGATTCGCACCGTCCGGACGATGACGATGACCACGAACACAACGAGCAGCAACAGGACGATCAGCCCTGCGGGCACTCCGGATCCAGATGACATGAGCTACTCCGACTTCCGACCATCGACGACGTTACTCACGATCGCCGTGGCCCCCTCGATGGAAACTACCCGGACCTCTTGTCCAGGCAGACATGCCGCGGTATCCGGGGCCGTGCGTGCCGACCAGGTCTCACCGCCGAGCTTGACTCGTCCCTCGTGCTCGGTGACGGTCTGCAGCACCAGCGCCGAGCGACCGACTTGAGCAAACGCACCGATGCCGGCGTCGCCTTCCGGCACCAGGAAATGGCGCTTGATGATCGGACGCACCATCAGGAGCAGTGCAGCCGCCACACCGACCGCAGCAATCACCTGACCTGGGAACGGGGCGCCGACCGCCGCCGCAACGGCCCCAGCCAGTGCGCCACCGGCCAGCATCACGAAGACGAAGTTCACACTGGCCGCCTCGATCGCCCCCAGAGCAAGAGCCAGTCCCACCCACGCCAGCCAGCCATTATCGCTGAACCACGACATGCTGTTCCCTCCCATACTCAGTCAACCAATACCGTACTGCTCATTAGGACGACGGGGATGGCGCCGGGGTTCCCCGATCGATGTCAACTGCGGCCCGCGCCGACCAACGCCCCCCGTGACGTTCGACCACCAACGGCAGGCCGAACGTCTCGGACAGGTTCGAGGCAGTCAGCGTGATCTCTACCGGCCCGGCGGCGACGATGCGACCTCCTCGCATCAGCAGCACGTCGGTGAAGGAGGGCGGGATCTCCTCCACGTGATGGGTCACGAGGACCAGCGCGGGGGCTCGGACATCAGCGGCCAGTGCACCAAGGCGCGCCACCAGGTCCTCCCGGCCACCGAGGTCGAGTCCAGCAGCCGGCTCGTCCAGCAGCATCAGCTCGGGGTCGGTCATCAGCGCCCGGGCAATCTGCACCCGCTTGCGCTCGCCCTCGCTCAGGGTGCCGAACGTCCGGTCGCTCAGGTGGGCCACACCGAGGGCGTCGAGCAGGTCTGCGGCGCGGGCATGGTCGAGGGTGTCGTAGCTCTCGCGCCAACGTCCCACGATGCCGTAGGAAGCGGTCACGACGACATCGTGGACCAGCTCGTCCGCAGAAAGCCGTTCTGCGATCGCGGCGCTGGCCAAGCCGATTCGCGGGCGCAGCTCGAAGACGTCGACCGCACCCAGGACCTCACCGAGAACCCCTGCGACACCTGTCGTGGGGTGGATCCGGCCAGCAGCCAGCTGCAGCAAGGTGGTCTTTCCGGCCCCGTTCGGTCCGAGGATGACCCACCGCTGGCCCTCCTCGACCTCCCAGGTGATGTCGTCGAGCAGCGTGTTGTCACCACGGACCACGCTGACGCCGGCGAATTCGAGGACGTCGCTCATGATGCCTGACCCTAGGCCACGACCCCACCACCATGCGTTACGACACCTACCATGAGGCGATGTCCGCTCTCCCCGTGTGCGTCCGGCTCGCCCTGTGGGCCACGGCAGCGTATTCCGGACAGCTGCCCGTCGAGGAGGTGGCGGGCCGCGCACACCCGGATCTCGACCACGTCGCCAGCGACCTGGGCCGCCTGTCCCTGTGGCTTGACCTGGGTGAGCGGGTAGTCCTCGTTGCCCTCCCCCGCCCGGGAAACCTCTCCGGTATGCCGCGTGGTTCCGCCGAGCTGATCGCCGCGGCCACCGAAGCCGGCGAGTGCGTCTTCGTGCCCAGCGTCGGAGGAGCACTGGTCCCGACGATCGAGCAATTCGGCCCCGCTGGCGACCAGGGCAACCAGGTGACGTGGACGGCATACGACAGCGACCCGGTCCCGGCGCACACACTGGAAGCGTTGTCCCTGAACGAGATCGAGCTGGGGCTTCGACGGGAGCTGATGGAGCGCACGCTCGCGATCGAGGCCCTCGATGCCACGTTATGGGCGGGGAACCAGCTTCGTTCCATGGCGGACGAACGCAGCATCAGCCGATGGGGCCTGCCGGCCGGGCTGCCACGCCGAGCAACCAATGTCATCACGATGGCCGCGCTGGTCGGCGTGGCCATCGAACTCGGCCTGAGCGTCCAGGCACAGTCACAGGTGCTGACCGGCGCGGCCGCCGAGCAACGCCGCCTGTTGCTGACCGCCCTGGATGCCGCCGCGGACCACGCTCTGGCTGGCGCCGCAACGGTGGCCGCGCTCAGCCTTGCCGGGCTCCGCCACGACCGTGGCGACTAGCTAGTGGGTGCCCGCCTCGTGTTGAGCGTGGCCGGCGGGTTCGAGTTGAAAGGTTGAGTGTTCGACGTCGAAGTGGCCGACGAGACACCCCTGTAGCTCGTCGAGGAGCCGGGGTGCGTGTCCGTCACCGAAGCAGGTGTCGTCGATCACAATGTGAGCGGACAGGGTGGGCAGGTTTGAGGTGACCGTCCACACGTGGAGGTCGTGCACGTCATGGACGTGGTCGTTCTCCATCAGGTGGGTTCGAACTTCAGCCAGGTCGATGCCCTCGGGAGCCGCCTCGAGCAGCACCCGGCCGGAGTCGCGCAGCAGTCCCCAGGCGGACCTGACCATGAGCGCGACCACGAACAGGGAGGCGATCGCGTCGGCTCGGGAGTAGCCGGTGGTCAAGATGACGACGCCGGCGATGACGGTTCCGATGAACGCGAAGAGGTCGGTGAGGATGTGCTGGTAAGCGCCCTCGACGTTGAGGCTGGACCGGTTTGCCTTGGCCAGAACCCACGCGGCCGCGAAGTTCACGGCAACTCCGACCAGAGCGACCACCAGAAGCGGGCCACCCTCGACCGATGGCGGGTCGACGAGCCGCCGGATCGCCTCGTAGGCGACGATCCCGGAAAC
>JAYSQM010000292.1:0-1438 GCA_043721575.1 Phycicoccus sp. | reverse complement strand
TTTTCCGGTTCTGGTGCAGGGTATGAAGCGTTGCTGCCCGAGGCTCCCGTTGCTGATCGCGTTGAAGGTCCAGGGCCAAGCGGCCCTCGAGCGAGTCCTTGGTTCGCACTCGGTACACCGTCTTCTGCATCTTGCGAACCCTGCGGTTGCCGCGTTCCACGGCGTTGCTCGTCGCCTCCATCAACTTGTCGTCCAGGAACACGAGCGCCTTCTCCAGGTTGGGCGACTTCAGCTTGTCCAGGCTCCGACCCAGGCTGCGGTAGCGCTTTACCTTCTGCCGCAACCGCGCCAGCTTCTCCAAGGCCGTCTCGGTGCGGCAGCGACGGTCGAACAAGCGGTACACCTCGTCCATGATCTGGCGAATCGCCCGCAACTGTGGCTGCCCCCGGCACAACCGCTGGAGCCGCTGGCGTCCCGTGGCACTGAGGTGGTGACGGACGAACAGGTGCCGGTACTCGAACAGTTCCGCCACCCGTCGCCCGATCCTCTTGGCCAGACGGGTGTTGCGCTTAGCTTCTGGATCGCCAGACGGCCGCCCTCGAGGCAACTGAGGCGCTTGCTCCGCCAGACGCTTGCGCAACCGGGCGACGACTCGGAGGACCACCTTGGTCAGATCCTTGAGGATGTGGAACTCGCAGACCTGATGCGGGACGCCGGGTAGGATGAGGGCCAGCGGGTCGGGGTAGAGCGCCGAGCCGTCGGTGGTCACGCCGCGCACCAAGCCGGCGCGGGCACCGATGGCCGCCTTGAGGCGGCGCAGGAAGCGGCGAATGTCCTTGTGGGTCGGGTCGTGCCCAAGTACCTCGTAAAGCAGGCGGCGCTGCCTGGGGCCATCCACGGCGGAGAGCACGCAGAAGGGGCCGTCGTACATCTCGTCCAGCGCCAGGTAGCCGGAGAAGTCGGCCAACGCCCAGTCCAGGTAGTCCGTCTCAAGACATGAGTCCGCCTTTTTTTCCCGCCGCCTCCACCCAGTTCTGGATGGTGGCGTATGGCACGAAGACACGTTGATCACGCCAGAGGTGCCAGGAGGCCAGGCGGTATGGCAGGCCGTCCTCCACAGCGAGCCGGACCGCCACGGAGATGACCCGGTGGGTGTAGCGACTGCCCGGCGGGGCCAGGTCCGAGAGCCCGGCGTTGAAGTAGTGGCGGCAGTCGAGGCAGTAATGCTTGGAGTAGCCGACTGAAAGGTCGCGCGGGCGTCCCGAGCGCAAGTCCCCGATGTCATGGAGGATACGGCGTCCGAGACTGTCGCGGTAGCAGGACCGGCTACAGCGAGGACAGCGACGTCGGCGGTAGCGGCGCGAGCGCCGCTGCACGAAGGGAGCGGGCAAATCGGCAACTCGGGTGATCCCCTCGGTGGCGTCGGGAATGTATTCTCCAGGTTCCATGTGCGGCCTCCCAGTTTGACTACTCTCAACTCAGCAGAACTGGCCGACTA
>JAYSQM010000291.1:0-1249 GCA_043721575.1 Phycicoccus sp. | reverse complement strand
CAAAGATACGCGTATAGGTGTCCCGACATTAAGCCCGATGCGCGGGCGTTATACGCACGAGGTGGGTACGGTCGGAACTGCCTCGATGGCCTCCTTCGTTCAGGCGTGCTGCACGCAGCTAAAGCCGGGGAAATCAGCGCTGCAAAAAGTGCCAACTCAGGTGCTAAGGGTTGTGTAGGTGCGGGTATCTCGATGCAGTTGTCCACAGGGCGACCCGCAGCGTTCCCTTTGTTTGCGGACCAGAATCCCGATTCGTGATTCTGCACGTGAAGGGGAACTGAACAGTTCGACTCCCCTTGCGTTGCTACCCTGCCCGGCCTCGTCGGCCGGGTGGCAGGAGTCCGCGGTCGCGGGCTTTGGTGATCCAGCCCTGGGCGGTGCTGAGGGCGACGCTGCTGATCTGGGCCATCGTCGCGCTCGGGTTCTTGTCGCCCTGCTGGGTGAGCCGACCGTGCTGGAGGGCGACGAGTTCGTAGAAGTCGGGGGTGCGCTTCGGGTCGGCCAGGGGCTTGAGCAGGTCGCGTTCGGAGACCTTCCGGCCGGAGAGCAGGACGATCTTGCCGCCGGTGATCGCCTCGACGCGCTTCATGGCGAACAGGCGCTGGTTGATCGCAGCCTCGATGCGGGCGGTCGGTAGTTCGCGCAGGAGCTGGCTGGTGATCGGGTCGCCCGGTCGCCACGGCAGGTAGACGACTCCGGTGATGCGCACCTCCTCCGGCACGGAGAAGGTCTGCCGCTGGAGCCGGATGAAAACCCGCGTCGCGGTCGCCGCGTGCTCGATGTAGCGCCAGCGGCCGTCGACCGTCTCGTTCTGCTCGAAGTCCTGCTCGGCCTGCCGGTGCTCGTCGCTTACGAGCTGGTCGTTGTAGCCGAGGATGCGGTCGATGTCGCCGCTGGCATCGTCGTCGCGCTCGCCGGGGAACCGGCTGGGTAGATGCCAACCTTCGGGCAGGTCGTTCTGGACGAGCAGGCCGTCGTAGGACTGGTCGCCGGGGCGCGGAGTGCGAGCGGGCATGTCCCGAGTCTAGCCATCCCGAGCGTTTATCTCAGATAGTTGCTGGAATCTGCGACACAGTGCTATACTCAGATAGCTGCAAATATCTGCGCTCATTGTGAGTGTGGGTGAGGCAGTGGATCGGGTCCGAAGGAGCGCAGTATGGCCGAGACCGCCTTGCGGGTCGAGTACCTGAACCGTGTCGAGGCCGCGGAGCGCTGCCGCGTCCCGGTCTCCACCTTCGACAAGCTGCGC
>JAYSQM010000290.1:0-1223 GCA_043721575.1 Phycicoccus sp. | reverse complement strand
CTCGCCGCGAGCACGCGCTGGGCAGCGGTTCGCTGACCTGGCTCGAGGGCTGCGGCGAGGACGTGGTGGCGTTCGTCAACACCGCGCCAGACCGATCTGGCCGTATCGCGGTCCTCGCCAACCTGGGCGACGCGCCGGTCACGCTGCCCGAGGGTGCGCAGGTACTGCTGTCCAGTGGCCCCCTCGGCGATGGTGGCGCGGTCCCGACCGACACGACCGCCTGGCTCACCTGGTAGCTCACGCTGGCGTTGACCTCACGTGCCCCTGACGTGTTCTGGTGGCTGCGTGGCTACCCTTGACCCAGTGACGACCGCTACGCACGCAGGCCAGCTGCGCGAGCGACCTCGGGGACCCATGGGGCCGGCATACCGGCTGTTGACGCTCGCACTGCTGGCGCTGGTCACCATCATCGCCTTCGAGGCGATGGCCATCTCGACAGCCATGCCCAGCATCGCAAGAGACCTGGACGCGGTCCGGTCATACGGGCTGGCGTTCTCGGTCATGCTCACCGCCGAGATGCTCGGCATCGTCCTGGCCGGCGTCTGGTCGGACCGCCGCGGCCCGCTCCCCCCGCTGTTCGCCGGCCAGGTGCTGATGGCTGCCGGTTCGGCGCTGGCAGGGCTGGCCCCGACGTTCACCATGCTGTTGGCCGGACGGCTGGTCGCCGGCTTGGGCGCCGGGCTGATCGTGGTCGCGCTCTACGTCGTGATCGGTCGAGCCTACCCAGATGCGCTGCGTCCCAAGGTCTTCAGCTGGGTCTCCGCCGCGTGGGTGCTCCCCTCACTGATCGGCCCGCCGATCGCCGGCTGGCTGGCCTCGACGTGGTCCTGGCGCTGGGTCTTCCTGATCGTGCTCGCTCCAATCGCCGTGACGTTCATCGTGGTGAGCACACAACGCGACCGCATCACCATGGGCACGGCAGTCGACGCCACAGCGGCGTCCGACCGGTCTGGGCACCGCCGTCTGGCGCTGCTCGGTCTCGGCGTCGCCGTCTCCGCCGGCGCAATGCAGTGGGGCTCCGACCAGCTCGTCCCGGCGCATGCGCTCCCCGTCACCCTCGCCGCGTTGGGGTTCGTCGGTGTCGCGGTGACCGCCCCGCGGCTCGTCCCACCCGGCACGCTGCGCATGTCCCGTGGACTACCCGCGGTGATGAGCAGCCGGTTCCTGCTGACGGCCTCCTTCAACGGGGCCATCACGTTCATCCCGCTCATGCTCGTCAACGA
>JAYSQM010000289.1:0-1673 GCA_043721575.1 Phycicoccus sp. | reverse complement strand
GCGCGCACCCTCCCCGCCCGAGCGTTGTCATGCCTTTGTCACCTCCGAACTCTACCCTCCCCAACGGCGCGTCTTGGCCTGCCTCATCGGTTCTCCAACTCCGCTCGTTCCACCGCTCGCGGACGTGTCAGACGGGTATAGCCCTTCGGCCGTCGCTTCACCTTGCGTGGCTCATAGCGATTCGGTCGGTTGCCCACACGATGCTCGGCGATCGCCTTTAGTATGAGTCGGATCAGCCCCGGCATGCCCTCCTCCGTGACCGCCAACAGCAGTGGCCGAAACGCCTCGAGCGTTTGCATGGCCCCCAGGAAACTCAGCTTTCGCGGCGTCACTCCGTGCTCCCGCGCCGCCTGTGCCATCACCTCGCGGACCAGGTTGTAGGCCAGCAGATGCGCCCAGATTTCCTTCCGCACCATCTCCGGCGTCTGGCACGTCAGAATATCCATGCCCATGTGGGTTTTGATCGAGCGCAGATCGACTTCCACATTCCAGCGCTCGCCGTAGAGATTCATGATCTCGTCCTTGGCCCAGGTCGCGGGATCGGTGAGGGTCGTCACCACGGTCAGCTCCCGGACCCGACAGCCCGCCGCGCCGATACAACCGCGCATCTCGCGGAGCGTCAGCGTGTCCGGTAGGGAGGCGTAGGTCTCCTCGTCCATCCAGTCGGGACGCTTTGGTTTGTCCCAATCGACGACATGGTCCTTCTTGCCCAATCGCCGACCGCGGCGGAAGTCGGTGTGCCGGCTCTGGTGCTGGCGGAAGACGACATCGACGCCGAGTTTCATGGCCAGCGCGACGGTCCAGTAGGAGCAGTAGTAGCGATCCGCCACCAGCACATCCTTCGCCCGCAGGGTGCCCAGCATTTGGCGGAACAAAGCCGTCTCGCCGGTCTCCTTGCCGCGACAAGGGCCGAACGCCGAATCGAGGGCGCACCCGGTCGTCAGGGCGATCAGCGCCACCCAGCGCATCTGGGGGAAGCCGACGCCCGGCTTCTGCTTCCGCGACTGCGGGTAGGCAGCCTGGTTGGCCTCCGTGTCGGGCATCGACAGCGTCGAGCCATCGACGAGGAGGACGCGGCGTCCGTGCCAGCGCCAGTCGAGGGGTGCAGCGTCCTCGGCTCGGCTGCCGACCTCGACGGTCAGCCGGCGCAGGAACGGCTCGGACAGCTTGGCGCGTGCCTTGCAGTAGGCACCGGACCCGGAGTGGCAGGGAGGGCGGCCGAGGACGGTGAGCAGGGTCAGGGCGCGGGCCACGGCAGCGACGCACGACTTCTGGGCGGAGGAGACCTGGGTGAGGAAGGTCCACACGGTCAGCGAGACGGACCAGATGTGGAAGGGTCCGGCAGCGAAGGCCATGCCCTCATCGTCGGCGACCTGGGCGATCTGGTCCTCGGTGAGGACATCGCGCAAGGGAAGTCCGTCGCCCTGGAGGAAGGAGTGGAGTGTAGGTTGGAAGGAGACAGGAGTAGGGGGTGGTGGATAGAATGGCATGGGGCCTTCCTCGCTTTTGTTTGCAGGAAAGCGTTGAGGAAGGCCCCACGAAGGATTAGTGTAGGCGAGGAAGCCGTACACGACTACCCGAGCGGAAGGAAATCCGCTCTTCCAGGGAATTGGGAGTGCGATTGCGTCCGGGGTGCGCCTCGCGGGGTAGGATCACGCTTGGAAGTGCCATTC
>JAYSQM010000288.1:0-1502 GCA_043721575.1 Phycicoccus sp. | reverse complement strand
CGAAGCCTCGAGAACACCGCGCTCGACGTGCTGCCCAGGCTCAAGGGGGCCTTCAGCTTCGTCTTCATGGACGAGACGACGCTGTATGCCGCCCGCGACCCTCAGGGCATCCGTCCCCTGGTCCTCGGTCGCCTCGAGCGCGGCTGGGTCGTGGCTAGCGAGGCCGCGGCGCTGGCAACTGTCGGTGCGAGCGTGATCCGCGAGGTGGAGCCGGGTGAGCTCATCGTCATCGACCAGGACGGTCTGCGTTCGCACCTCTTCGCCGAGGCCGATCCCAAGGGCTGTGTGTTCGAGTACGTCTATCTGGCCCGCCCCGACGCCACCATCGCCGGGCGGTCGGTCCACGAGGCCCGGGTCGAGATGGGGCGCCGCCTTGCAACGGAGCACCCGGTCGAGGCCGACCTCGTCATCCCCGTGCCCGAGTCCGGCACTCCTGCCGCAATCGGCTACGCCGAGGCCAGCGGCATCCCCTACGGGCAGGGTTTCGTCAAGAACGCCTACGTCGGGCGGACCTTCATCCAGCCGAGCCAGACGCTGCGTCAGCTCGGCATCCGGCTGAAGCTCAACGCCCTGGAGTCCGTCATCCGCGGCAAGCGGCTGATTGTGGTCGACGACTCGATCGTCCGCGGCAACACTCAGCGCGCCCAGATCCGACTGCTCCGAGAGGCGGGGGCGGCCGAGATCCATGTCCGCATCTCCAGCCCGCCGGTGCAGTGGCCCTGCTTCTACGGGATCGACTTCGCCACTCGCGCCGAGCTGATCGCCACCGGTCTCAAGGTCGAGGAGATCCGCGCCAGTATCGGCGCCGACAGCCTGGGCTACCTCAGCACGGACGCGATGATCGAGGCGACAGACCAGCCGCGCTCGCGTCTGTGCGCGGCCTGTTTCACCGGCGACTACCCGATCGCGCTGCCCGACTCGACCCTGCTGGGCAAGCATTTCCTCGAGGCGCTCCCGGGGCTCGAGCACCCGACGCCCGAGCGCCTGGACGCCGAGGGTGTCGGGACCGGTATCTCCGGGGGCGCGGCTGACGCGCTCACCCGTCCGTGATGTCGCAGACCACCCCCACCCCCATCACCTACGCCGGCGCGGGCGTGGACGTCGAGGCGGGCGACAGGGCCGTCGAGCTAATGAAGGCCTCGGTCAGGCGGGCGCAGCGCCCCGAGGTCCTGGGCGGACTGGGCGGCTTCGCGGGCATGTTCGACGCAAGTGTGCTGGCGAGGATGACCCGGCCGGTGCTGGCCACCAGCACTGACGGCGTGGGCACCAAGGTCGCCATCGCCCAGGCCATGGACAAGCACGACACGATCGGGTTCGACCTGGTTGGCATGGTCGTCGATGACATCGTCGTCTGTGGCGCCGAGCCGCTGTTCATGACCGACTACATCGCCACCGGCAAGGTCGTGCCCGAGCGGATCGCCGCGATCGTGTCCGGTATCGCGGCCGGTTGCGAGAGGGCGGGCGTCGCCCTGATCGGCGGGGAGACCGCCGAGCACCCGGGC
>JAYSQM010000287.1:0-4107 GCA_043721575.1 Phycicoccus sp. | reverse complement strand
GACCTGCGGGTTTGCTCCCCCGACTGGACTCGAACCAGTAACCTGCCGATTAACAGTCGGCTGCTCTGCCAATTGAGCTACAGGGGAATGCTGCGGGTGGAACTGTAGCAAAGCATTTCGCCAGTCCTGAAACCGGCTCCCCGGTGGAAATCCAGTCAGGCCGGCAGGCCGACCTGGTCCCTCAGATGCGCCAAAGCGGCCTGAACGTGCGCCCGGACCTCGGGGTCGTCGGCGCGCGCGTCACGTCCCAGGATCGTCTGGGCGATGAGCTCGCGGGTCGCAAAATCCTGCCGTATCGCGACGCGGCCCGAGCGCCGGTCGCCCAGGGTGAGGCGCGTCGAGAGGACGACACTGGCCTGGACCCGCTCACGCAGAGTCTCGGGCAAAAGGGTCTGCTGATCACGAAAGGACCATTGCCCGGGGCGTCCGCCGTCGGCCCAGGTCACCGTCAACGTCGACGTCTCGGGCTCCCAGGACCCGGTGTCCACGGACAGCCAGCGACGCCGAGCGGTGCGCTCGGCGGTCGACGTCACAGGGGTCGATGTCACGACCGCCAGGGCGTAGGTCGTCGCGACGACGTGGGCACCGGTGAAGTCGTCGACCGCGAACGCCAGGACCCGCTCGCCCTTGGCCAGCTCAAGGGCCGCCGCGATGGCTGGGACCAGCTCTGCGCGCGAGGTCTTGCGGTTGAACAGTCCCATCAGGTACCGCGTCCCATCCTCTACAGCGTCCCATCAACCCAGTGTGGACCGCAGGTCGGCGAGCTCACGCTGAAGGATCTGCAGCTGGATGCCGAGCTCACGGCCGGTGGCGGTGTCATCGGGCGGGACACGACGCATCGCGCTGATGGCATCGCCGATCTGGCGGGTCAGCGCGACCTCCTGGATCCGGATGAGGAGCCCGTCGACATAGCGGCGCTCGGGAAGCCCCGTGAGCGGGTCGAACCGGGCCGGCACAGACGCCACCGCGAGCTCGTTGACCAAGGGCCGAACCGTCAGGGCTGCGGCCTCGCTCACCCGGTCAGCCCACTGACCGGGCCCGTTGGCGGCCTCGATGCCACCGGCCGCACGGATGGCGTCGTGGACCGCACGATGGGCCGGGGCACTGAAGGAGTCGGGAGCGATGGACTCGAAGCCAGCTGGGTCGAGCAGGCTCGGGAACTGCAGCGCCGCCTGCAGCAGCTGCCGCTCAGCGGAGACCAGCGGGTCGCGCAGGTCCGGGCGCGCCAGCTCGAAGGCGTGCTCGTCGCCATGGTCCGGCTCGACCTCTTTCGGGGGCCCCGAGTCGGTCACGGAGTGGGTCGCCGCGGTGGACGCACGAGCGGCCATGCGAGTGGCTCGACCGACCTCGGTGGCGACCTGCTCGACCTCGACGCCCAGCCATCCGGCCACGGTGCGGGTGTACTCCGGACGCAGGGAACGATCGCGGATCTCGGCAACGATGGGGGCGACAGCTCCCAGAGCCCGGACCCGACCCTCGGCGGTAGCCAGGTCGAACCGTGCGATGGTGGTTCGCACCGCGAACTCGAACATCGGCACGGCGTCCTCAACGAGGGCGCGGACGGCGGCGTCTCCCCCGGCCTGGCGCAGCTCGCAGGGGTCCTTGCCGGATGCCTCCACGGCCACGAAGGACTGTGAGGCCCAGCGCTGGTCCTCCCCGAACGCACGCATGGCGGCTTTCTGGCCGGCAGCGTCGCCGTCGAACGTGAAGACCACCTTGGCCGGGGACAGGTCGTTCTCGTCGCGCATGATGCGACGCAGCACCTTGATGTGCTCGACGCCGAAGGCGGTGCCACACGTGGCCACAGCGGTCTCGACGCCAGCCAGGTGGCAGGCCATCACGTCCGTGTAGCCCTCGACCACGACCGCCTGACGATCCCTGGCGATCGGCTTCTTGGCGACGTCGAGGCCATAGAGCACGTTCGACTTCTTGTAGATTGCCGTCTCGCTGGTGTTGAGGTACTTGGCCTCGATCCGGTCATCGTCGAACAGGCGTCGTGCGCCAAAGCCCACCACATCGCCGGTGATGTCGCGGATGGGCCACATCAGGCGACCACGGAAGCGGTCATAGAGTCCGCGACTGCGACCCGCCAGCCCGCCCGCAACGATCTCGTCGTCGCTGAAACCCTTGGCGCGCAAGTGTTTGGTGAGCTCCTCGCCCCCACGAGGTGAGAACCCGACGCCAAACTTGTCGGCCGCCATACGGTCGAATCCACGTTCGCGCAGGAAGTCCCGACCGGCGCGGGCCTCGGGCAGGTTGACCAGCGCGGCGCTGTAGTACTCACCAGCCACGCGGTGGGCCTCGACCAGGCGCGACCGCCTGCCCAGGCCCTCACCGCTGCGGGGCGGACCGCCCTCTTCGTATAGGAGCTCCATGCCGAGCTTGGTGGCCAGGCGTTCGACCGCCTCAGCGAAGGTGAGGTGCTCGACCTTCTGCACGAAGGAGATGACGTCACCGCCCTCGCCGCAGCCGAAGCAGTGCCAGGCCCCGACGGCCGGACGGATGTTGAATGACGGGCTCTTCTCGTCATGGAACGGGCACAGCCCCTTCAGTGAGCCCGGCCCGGCGGCGCGCAAGGTGACGTGCTCGCGCACGACATCCTCGATCGACGATCGCTCCTTGACCTGAGCCACATCGTCGGCCTTGATCAGACCCGCCACACTGCCTCCTAGACGCCGTGGTGAGTCTAGGCGGTTGGTTCCTTGAAGGTCAGTGCGCTGCGTTCGCTGAGTGTTCGGTGAACGTCGAACCACGGCGAACAGAACTGACCAGAACCCGAATCGTGTTGCACAGCAACAATTTTCGAATTTACGTCTGATCACCCCTTGGTAATTCATTAGAACTAGTGTTCAACAACTGCATGATCACCGCCGAGCAGGTCGACGCCGCGCGGGTCTGCGTCGAGCACGAGCTCGCGGCTGTGCGGCGCGCTCAACCAGTCGTATGCGCGGATGGTCGCCCTGGTCGCCTTGGGTCGCCCGGGCACTGGCGGATGTGTCGTGGGCGATCGGCGGGGTCCGCTGCCCCGAGCACTGGCTGACGATGCCGGCCGGGCTCTGCCCGTTTCGGGCCAAGGCGATCGTGGCGCTCGCCCGACGACGCAGCGAGCTGCCGTCGGTGATGGACCAGTTTGCCGACGGTCAGCTCTGCCTCGACCAGGTCATGGTGGTGGCCCGTCGGTGGCCGAGTTCGCGGTCAACGCCTCAGTCCCCCAGCTGCGCCGTTCCCTGACCAAGTACTCCTTCGACCCGCCCGCCGCAACCGGCCAGGACAACGCCGCCACGGGCGACAACACGGCCGGCGACACCGAGGCTGGCGACACCCCCAGCTGGAACGGCTTCGCCCTGGTCGAGGACCGCGCCAGCGCACCCGCGCAGCTGTCCATCTCCCATGACCAGTGGGGCCGGCTCTCGCTGCGGTTCACCGCACCGGCCGACCAAGACGCGTTCCGCACCCACAACCACCTCGACACCGCCGGCGGCTGGCTGACCGGCCGCCCCCGGCTACCCAAACACCTCGCCGACAAGCTGACCCGCGACGGGATCCCGCAACCCCTCAGGCTGACCGCCGGCGCCCCGGTCAACGTCGGACGGGCCCAGCGCATCGTCCCGGCCCGGACCCGGCGCCTGGTCGAGGACCGCGACCGCGGCTGCCGCTTCCCCGGCTGCAACGCCACCGCCCACCTCCAGTGCCACCACCTGACCCACTGGGCCGACGGCGGACCCACCGACACCGCGAACCTGGCCTGCCCGTGCCCCTACCACCACGACAGCCACCACGACAGCCACCACAACGGCACGTTCACCGTCGCCGGCAACGCCAACGACCCCGACGGACTCACCTTCACCACCAACGGCGGATTCCCCATCAGACCCGGACCCACCTTCACCACCCCTCACCCCACCGCAGCCACCACCCCGGCCACCAGGTGCACCGGGGTCACCCACACTGAAGCGCCCTGGGTTTGATGCCGCTCCTGTTTGAGTCCAGGAGGATGAGCAGCATGCCGAAGAAGATCGATGATGAGCTCAAGGCCAGAGCGGTACGACTGGTCAATGACCACCAGGGCGAGTACTCCTCGCTGACGGCCGCTGCGGCGGTCGTGGC
>JAYSQM010000286.1:0-9890 GCA_043721575.1 Phycicoccus sp. | reverse complement strand
TCGCTGGACCCGCGACCACCCGCGCCTCGCGACGGCTGCGATAGCCAGCCACACCAGCCACGCGGCCAGCGGACCCACGATCTTGCGGAAGCCCAAGGTCAGCGACTCGACCTCAGGGCTCATGGCGACCACCCGACCCGGGACGTAGGCCAAGGCCATCACCGTCAACCGCGCCAACAGGATCCCGTCCAGGGTTGTGGCAAGCAGCAGCGGGAGGGTGGCCCAGGTGAGCACGTCATACCAGGGCAGGGCATAGGGGGCGCCGAGGGCATATGCCGTCGCGAGCACGAACATTGCGGTCATGGCCGACTGCGTCTGCCGCGTGGGTGAGGTCTGGCGCGTGGTCGGGCGCAAACGCACCAGACGCGACAGCACCCAGGCCAGCACGACCACCGCGACGACGGAGGCCGCCGATACCACGGTGCGGGCTGCGTCAAGCGGCATGAACGCCGACAGCAGGTTGACGACCGGCCGCCAGGCTGTGGCCAAAGACACCCCCTTACCGGCCTTCAGCAGCTGCTCGAAGACGTGGGGCCCCGCCCAGAGATGCAACGACACGAACACTGCCAACGACGACAGTGCAAGCGCGATCACGTTGCGGACCAGGGGTTTTCGGGCCAGGAAACGCCAGGACCATAAGATCGCCAGGCCCACGATGCCGTACGTGATCTTGGTACTGACGGCCGCGCCGAGCACCAGACCGGCGATCCAGGGCCGGCGCGCAGCGAGGAAGAGCGCGGCCAGAGCCAGCGCCGTGGCGATGAGATCGACGTGAGCACCGAGCACCGCCACGCCGAACACGAGCGGGTTGGCCGTCCACAGCAGGTCGACCCGTGCCCGACCCAAGTCATCGACGGCCGCGCGGCGCAACAAGAAGCGCACGAACAGCCAGGAAGCCACGATGAGTAGCTGCCACACCCAGACGGTCTGACGCAAATTGTCCTGTCCGACCAGGGAGCTCAGTGTCTGCAACGCCGTCCCGAAGGGGCCGTAGACGCTCGGCGTCATGGTCCAGGGGGGCTCGACGGCGCTGGTGACGGGGTCGGTCCCCCCTGCCCAGGTGATCGGCGCGACGAGGTACGGGTCGCCGCCCTGCGCCGCGATCCGCCCATAGGCCGCGTAGTTGGTGTGGTCGGCCGAGCCGATCGGAGCGGTCACCAGGGCGATAGCACCCAGCGCCAGCGGCCAGAGCCAGGTCCGGGACCGGGGCCAGGGCCGGGGCCAGGGCCGGGGCCGACGGTGATCGCTGCCCGAGCCGCACAACAGGCCCAACGCCACCGCCAAGGCCCCCAGCAGGTATGCCGTCCACAGGACCGCCGTGACCACGGCCGAGGACAACGAGATCGGCAGGTCGCCCGGAGCCCAACCACGAGGGCCGAGACCGGGTTTCGCGGCCGACGGACCGGCCACCGCCACCAGCAGGAGCATGGCGAACGAGAGGGTCAATGCCACTGTGCGCAGCCACCCCAAAGACTTGTCAGAAGCAGAGGCGCTAATCTCGGCCTCTGCTTCTGACAAGGCCGCTGGTTCTGAGGAGTCGGCGGAACCGGCGAGCGGCGAGCGTAAGCCAGACGTCGCGATACTGCCTGGCGCGGTGGACCTGGCCCCGCCAGTCTGAGCCGGAGACCCTGTGCTGTAGCTCGCACGGCACCTCGAGCACTCGTAGGCCGGCGCCGAGGACGTCGATGGTGAGTCCGACCTCGACGCCCCAGCGCCGCGCCAACGGCGATGCTGCCTCAAACGCGTCGCGGGACAGACACCGCATGCCCGACAGCGGCTGGGTCGACGTCCTGCCGGTAAGACTCTCAATACCGTTGCGCGCCAACCGAACCACGAACCCGTGCCCGCCGCCTGAAGTCTTCTGCGGTGGCAGGATCGCGATGGTCATGTCCGCCTCGCCGGACGCTACCGGCGCAACCAGAACGGCCGTGTTGGCGGCACTGCCCTCCAGGTCGGCGTCGATGAACAGCAGCTGACGAGCGCGCCCGGACGCCCCCGGGTCACTGACGTCCCGATCGGCGGCAACCCGGGCCCCGGTGGCCATGGCCGCCGCCTTGCCCCGGTTGCGGGCATGGCCGACCACGATGGCGCCGGCTTCACGCGCCAGAGGTCCGGTCGCATCGGAGCTGCCGTCATCCACCACGATCACCAGGTCCACCCCGACGATCTGGCGCACGGCAGAGATCGTCGACACGATCCGGACGGCTTCGTCCTTGGCCGCGATGATCGCCGCGACCGAAGCGATCGTCGTCGTGGAGTTCATGACCACCGGTCTCAGCGCAGGGTGACCTGGCGACTCAACAGACCCGAGCGGGCCCGCCGTTCCTCGGCGCTCAGGGCACCGCTCTGAGCCAGGGCCTCATCGAGGCGGCCGGCCATCTGCGCCACGGCGTTCTCGTAGTCGATACCGGCCAGACTCGGGTCGAGGTCCCAGACCGGGACCAGCAGTCCGCACGCCCGGAAGGCGCCGAGCAGCCGGGTGCCCTCGCCCAGAGACGTGGCCGACGCGGCGTGCAACCGGGCGAGGGCGTCGGTGGCCGCATCCTCGTTGTGGGGTAGCACCCAACGCAGGTGGGTGCGTTCGCCGACCCGGCACCAGTACGCCGAGGGCGCGGACTCCAGCTTGGTCGTCGGGATCGCCGCGGCGTTCGCGCGCTCGAGAGACTCCTTGCCGGCGTCATCGAGGTCGCTGGTGTCCGGCACCCAGAAGTCGAATCCCTCGTGCACCGTGACCTCGAACAGGGGCGCCGGATCGAGGACATCCTGCAGTCGCGGCGTCGCCTCGGTGGCGAGCGGCACGGACGGCAGCGGCATACCGGCGACTGCGGCCGCTGTGGCCAGGAGCACCTGGGCGACGTCGCGGCTGGCGTCTCCGGTGGTCGAGCCGGACTGGAGCCCCACCATGATCGCACCGTCAGCCCGCCGCAAACCTGACCAAGCAAGCGGCAATATCGTTGCCACTGTTGCCGTTTGGGGGCCATCGGCAGCCACCGCGCCGACCGCAAACGTCACGGTCGCGGTGGCGGCAGGGACAACCTCGCGCATCGCCACCCAGTCGGTCTCGCCGGTCAGCCCCTCAAAGGGCCTGGCCACGAACGGAGCGGGTGGTGCCGAAAGATCGCTGGTACGGGTCCCGCGCAGGTTGTCGCTGCCAGCATGACGACGCCTGGATGCCTTGCCCATGGTCGCCAACCCTAGTGCGCCGGGACGGGATCACGCACGACGTCCACCGCGGAGCTCATCTTCCACGACACCCCCAGGGTCTACGTTGACATCCTCACCCCGTCTGGAGTGGGACCGGCTCGAGAAGCGGGCTTGCTGCTCAACGCGTTGCTCGGTTCCCGTCCCGTTCCTGATGTCAGCTGTTGCCGAAGACATGGTCGCGGACAAAGGCCGGACGGTTCGTGATGATCGCGTCCACCCCCAGCTCGAGACACCGGTCGATGTCGGACTCGTCGTCCACCGGCCACACATAGACCTGGTGACCGCGATCATGCAGTTTCTTCACAGTCGCAGGCCAGCGCCGGATGATCTCCTTGTCCAGCCCCGCGATCCGCGCCCCCTTGGGCAGCGACCCGTCGCGGAACCGCAGGGGCACGGAGTCCTCTATCAGGTAGACCAGCGGCACCTGCGGACACAACTGTCGCATCCGTGCGATCGCCCGCTGCGAAAAGGACATCACGCGCACGAATGGCCGCCCCGGGACATGGGCTCGGTGCAGCCCGAACTCGGTAAGGACCTTGGCCAGCTCGCGCTCGACCTGACCGGCATACCGCGTGGGGTGCTTGGTCTCGATCGCCAACCCGACCTCGCGGCCACAGTTCAACACCATGTCGATCAGGTGGCGCAGCGTCAGAAGCATGTCGCGCTCGGGGTCCGCGTCGGGCATCTCGACCTCGGTGCCGTGAGCCAGCTTCCAGGAGCCGAAGTCCAGACCCTCCAGGGTGGCCAGCTCCAGCGTGGAGACCAGACCACTGCCGTTGGAGGTCCGGTTGACCTTACGGTCATGGACACACACCAGGTGCGAGTCGGCGGTGAGGCGCACGTCGCACTCGAGGGCGTCGGCGCCTTCGTCGATGGCGCGCAGGTAGGCCTTGAGCGTGTGCTCCGGCAGATCCTGGCTGGATCCTCGATGGGCGATGATCTGAGGAGTCCGTCCGGCGGCGGGCATGACTGCTTCGTGCACCAAACCATCGTGGCACCCCAGGCTCAGATCTGGCTAGCGACACCCTCGGGACCGGGCATCAACTCTTGGCGTCGGGCCTCACGCAACCCGGAGCCGCCCGAAGAGTTGCCGCAGCATGGGCAGACCTTCCCCGTGGATGGATACGGTGATAAGTATCGTCCCAGCTCACACCCCAGCCCCCCGAAACGTTGAACTCCTGTGACACTGCCTCCCTTTCAACATCTGGTCGACGCCCACTGGCGCGACGTCGCTCGTCTGGCCCATGCCCTGGCAGGGCCGGTTGACGGTGACGACGTGGCCCAGCAGGCGTGGACCCAGGCACTTGCGGCCTATCCGAGAGTGCGCTCGACCTCGAACCTGCGGGGCTGGTTGCTGACCATCACGTCGCGCTGTGCGCTGGACGTCCATCGCTCGCGGAGTCGACGCGCGGTGCCAGCACAGGACATCGCCATGATCGGTGAGGCATCGGGGCGGGCGGTGGTGAAGGGACCCGAGACGGACTGTCCCGACGGGACCCTGTGGTCCCACGTCGCGGACCTGCCGCAGCGCCAACGCCACGCCGTTGTCCTGAAGTACGTGGTCGACCTCGACCATCCCAGCATCGCCAAAGCACTGGGCACGACGCCGGCCATGAGCCGGCGCCTGGTCAGTGACGGCCTCGCCGCCTTGAGACTCGCCATCCTTAGAAACGAGACCTGACATGTCCGAACACACCCTGACTGCGCAGCTTTCGGCGTTCGCCCCGCCGATTATGCCGCCCGACCTGCCCGTTTCTGACGTCTCGTACCTCGTCGAGGACACCGCCATCGGGCGAATGCTGTTGGCCTGCAGTGATTCTGGAGTCCTTGTCGCGTCGGCATTCGTCTCCGACGCGGGCGCTGAGGACGCCTGGCTGCAACGTCTTGCCCGCCAGGTCTCGCCCCGGGTGCTGCGTCAGCCACGGGCCCTGGACGACGCCCGACGTGAGCTGGATGCCTACCTGTGCGGCGAGCGTAAAACCTTCGACCTGCCCACTGCTCTGGTCCTGGCCACGCCGTTCCAACGCATCGTCCTCGGGCACCTGGCGGCCGCGGTCGCCTACGGCCACCGGACGACATACGGCGAACTGGCCAAGGACATCGAGCGACCCAGCGCCTCGCGGGCAGTGGGTGCTGCCCTGGGCGCGAACCCGCTGTGTGTCGTCCTGCCCTGTCACCGTGTGGTCGCCGTCTCGGGCGCCCTCACGGGGTATGCCGGTGGGCTGGCAGCCAAGGAGTACCTCCTCGCGCTGGAGTCCCGCCCCTGAACGGGGCCCAAACACCCCAAACGAGCCTGACCAAGACATGACAGGAGCGCGCCTGTACCTCCGGCTCCTAGCCTGGCCGTCTCCCGTCGTGAGCGACGTCCCGGCACTGCAGGCGGTCAACCAGGACGGTTCAGCCGGACGGACCCGAGTCGAACCACCCCATGGGACTCACCGGTCTGCCCGCGAGACAACGCGCCATTTTTGGATCGCATCGGCGTGGCGAGCCCGACACGCCGATGCATCCAAAACTTCTGATGCCAGACCCCTTGCGGGCCGCCACCACATTGCGTAGACATCTCACTACGCCCCCGGAAACGGGAGCGGGATCGGATGGAAATCAGGTTCTTGACCAGTGGGCTTGCCTGCTGGAACCGCCAGGTGAAGCGTGCGGAGAGGGCCAACGAACCACCGTGAGATCGTCGGCCTTCATCGTCGATGATCAACCGCAGGCCCCGGCGACTCATACTCTCCGGGGTCTGCACCTTTGTCCGGAACTGTTTGTTCCCAACGAGACTCGCCCGTTGCGCCGTGGTCAGCCAGACCGAGCCGATCAACTTCGCCTTGAGTGCTCAGGCCACCAATGTTCACTTCGACCGGGGATGTCGACCAGGCTGGCGCGGATGTTCACCAGCGGTCGCCACGGGGCTGTGGCAACCGCTGGTTCGGGTCAGCGGCGCCCGAAGCTGGAGCCGGCGGAGAACGCAGCAGCGCCACCACGCGACGAGGATGTCGAGTAGACCGCGGACGAACCGCCCTGGCCACCGGAACGGCCGCCAGCCTGCGACGACGAGCGCTTGGCACCCGAGGAGCGCTGTCCCGTGCCACCAGTTGCGCCGCCGCGCGACGATCCACCGGCGGCGGCCTTATTGTCTCCAGAGCCGTTGCGGGGCGCGGTACCCCGGCCACCAGCTGCCCGGCCACCACCGGAACGGGCACCACCGGAACGGGCGCCACCGCCACCACCGTTGCGCCGGGGAGCGTTTCCCTCTTCCGTGGTGAGTACTAGGGGCTCGGTGAAGGTGCGCTCGCCGGGGGCGAGCTGCTTGAGCAGGGGGTGGGTGGCGTCCAGGCGCGTGGTGGTCGCCTTGATGCCGGCCTTGCGCGTGAGGTCACGGACGTCAGCCACCTGGTCGTCGGTCATCAGCGTGATGACGGTTCCCTCGGCGCCGGCGCGGGCGGTGCGACCGGAACGGTGCAGGTACGCCTTGTGCTCGACCGGCGGGTCGGCGTGGATGACCAGAGCGACGTCGTCGACGTGGATGCCGCGAGCCGCGATGTCGGTGGCGACAAGGGTCCTCGCTGCGCCCGCGTGGAACGCGTCCATGTTGCGGGTGCGGGCGTTCTGCGAGAGGTTGCCGTGGAGCTCGACGGCCGGGACCCCGGAGGCATTGAGCTGCCTGGAGAGCTTCTTGGCGCCGTGCTTGGTGCGAGTGAAGACCATCGTGCGGCCAGGAGCAGACGTAAGGTCGACCAGTACCGGAAGACGAGCGTCGTGGTGCACATGGAAGACGTGGTGCGCCATCGTCGAGACCGGCGACTGGACCGAGTCCGCGCTGTGCGTCACGGGGTTGGTAAGGAAGCGTTTGACGATCACGTCGACGCCGGCGTCCAGCGTGGCCGAGAACAGCATCCGCTGGCCGACCCGGGGGGTGCGGTCCATGATCCGTCGCACGCCGGGCAGGAAGCCGAGGTCGGCCATGTGGTCGGCCTCGTCCAGGATGGTGATCTCGATGGCATCCAGAGTCAGTGCGCCCTGGCTGATGAGATCCTCGAGCCGTCCGGGGCAGGCGACGACGACGTCGACACCGGCACGAAGGCCGCTGACCTGGGGGTTCTGGCCGACGCCACCGAAGATGGTGAGGCTCTTGATCCCGAGCGGCTTTGCCAGTGGGGTCATGGCGGCCTCGATCTGGCTGACCAGCTCGCGGGTCGGTGCCAGGATGAGCGCCCGTGGCTTGCGGGACTGGCGCAGGGACTTGCTGGTGGCCAGTCGGGTGAGCAGGGGAAGCAGGAAGGCGTAGGTCTTGCCCGAGCCGGTGCGGCCGCGGCCGAGGACGTCGCGTCCCGCGAGGGAGTCGGGCAGCGTCGCAGCCTGGATCGGGGTCGGGGAGGTGATGCCTGCCGCCGCAAGAACGGTGGTCAGGGCAGCGGGCACGCCAAGGCTGGCGAAAGTGGTGTCAGAAGACACGGGTGAGTACTCCGTACGTAAAAGGGTCGTTCTGCCCGGCGCAGACCCATGCGGTTGCGGCGCGTGGCTATCGACATAAAGAAGCAGGTCCGAGGCAGAACTGTGCGGACCGCTGTCATCAGTCTAGAGGATCAAAGGGACACCCGTGGCACATTGCCTGCCGGCGAGACACCACCGAGCGCTGAATCGTGCTCAGTCCTGGCCGCCGATGTCCACCGAGTATGCCTCGTAGACCAGGTCGGCGCCACGCTGCCGGTGGCGAAGCAGGGCGCCGAGCAGTGTGGTGCCGAGCTCACGCACCTCGTCCGGGTCGCCCAGCACCGGGTCACCTTCGGCGGACGACCCGTCCGCCTTACCCACCACGGTGAGGAGCTCTGCGATGAGCTTGGTCAGCGTCGCATGCTCCTGGGTAAGCCGGTCGACGGCGTAGGCCAGCCGAGGCGACGAGCGGACCACCCGGCTGTTGAGACCGGTCGGTCCCTCGGTGAGCTCGACGTGGTCGCGGAGGTCGCCGGACAACTCCATCAGCGCGGCGGAAACCCTTTCGGCCCAACGCATCTGCCGACCCGGCGCCGGCGCCGCAAGTGCCTGCTCGAGTGCGGTGATGGACCCGAGCAGCTCGGCCCGACGACGACGCACCTCAGTGAGGTCCTGAGCGTCAGACTCGGCATCAGGTCCAGTCCGCGCGCCTCCCGCGATTGTGGCCACCCCTGCAGTTTGCGGCCCGCAGCCCTCTTAGTCCATAGCTGACCGGGGGTCACCCGTTCGCGCGCAGGTACCGGCCGAAGTGCGGGACGGTGAAGGCGATCCGCCCACGCTCACCGCTGTAGATCAGGCCCTTCTTGAGCAGGGCGTCGCGGGCCACTGACAATGACTGCGGCTTGCGGTCGAGCACCGCTGCCACCGACGCGGTCGTCACCGACTCGATGTCGTCCAGCCCGGGCCCCTGCGGATCCTGCGCGGCGATCTGGGCCGCATCGGCCATCGCACGCAGATACTCGCGCTCGCCGGGTGTCGCCCGTTCGTAACGCGATCCGAAGAAGCCCACGGCGAGCTCGGCCTCGGCCTCCGGTGCTGCCACCCTGATGTCCTCACCGGTGATTAGTGATGCTGGCGCACTGTCCCAGGCGACCTTGCCGTAGGCCTGGATGAAGTACGGGTAGCCCCCGGTCGCGGCATACATCGCTTCGAGGGCATCCTGGTGGAACTCTGCGCCCTCGCACCGCGCCGGCGACTGTAGCGCCAGGTCGGCAGCCGAGCGGTCGAGCCGGTCGATCCGCGAGTACTTGAACAGCCGCTCGCTGTAGGACTTGCTGGCGCTCAGAACCGCTGGCAGGTGGGGCAGTCCGGCCCCGACGATGATGACTGGCAGGCCGTTCTGGCTGATCTCGTGGCACGCCGCACACAAGGCGGAGATGTCCTCGGGCCCCAGGTCCTGCATCTCGTCGATGAAGATCGCCACGCCCTTGCCGACGTCTGCGGCGAGCCCGCCGACATCGGTCAGCAGCTCGACCAGGTCGATCTCGATGTCCCCCGAGTCGGCTCGCCCGGTCACTGCGGCCACGTCGATTCCGGGGTTCCAGCGATCGCGGACCCTCGCGGTGGGCGTCGCCTCGCGCTGGGCGAAGGCCTTGATGACGCCGAGGACGTGGTCGACCTCCTCGCCCAGCGGATGGCCGAGCTCGCGAACCGCGACGTGCAGGGCTGCGCTGATGGGTCGCCGCAGCCGTTGGCCGGGACGCGCCTCGAGCTTGCCGGTGCCCCAGTGCGCGCGAACTGCCGCTGACCGCAACGCATTGAGCAGCACGGTCTTGCCCACACCACGCAGTCCGGTCAGGACGATGGAACGCTCCGGCTTGGATCTGGCAACGCGCTCGAGCACCACGCTGAAGGCTCGCAGCTGGTCGTCTCGACCGGCGAGCTCGGGTGGGCGCTGGCCTGCGCCGGGGGCATAAGGATTACGGATCGGGTCCACGATTGCAGGTTATCCACCCGTATCGCCTTTTCGTGAGATATGGCGAGACTTGCCGATCGTGTCGCAGTCAAACGCCCTTGTTGCGGCGAAACCACCCGCGTAGTCAGGTCGTCGTGGCAACACCCGACATTTCGAGGTGTTCAGACATGGGTCGTCCTAAACCGTTGAGGTCGGTACAGAGGCAGTTCTGGCAGTTGATCGCCCAGGGCGTGACTACTACAGCGGCGAGTGAGGCGTTGGATGTCTCAGAGCGGGC
>JAYSQM010000285.1:0-2709 GCA_043721575.1 Phycicoccus sp. | reverse complement strand
TGGGCCGCTCTGGGCGACGGTGACATCGACGCGACGCGGGCCACCCTGCCCGAGTTCAAGCAGTCCCCCACTGCGGTTCTGATGATCTGCACCAACTCCAGACGGGACGTCTGCTGCGCGGTGCGGGGTCGGCCGGTTGCCCTCGAGTCATCATCCATGCGTCCCGGCCAGGTGTGGGAGTGCTCGCACACCGGCGGCCACCGGTTCGCCCCGACCGGCGTGCTGCTGCCCCACGGCCAGACCTTCGCCCGGCTCTCCCCCACGTCAGCCGTCGCCGCGGTCGATGCCGCGACGCGCGGCGAGGTGCCGGCGGAGTTGCTGGGCGCGGCATACGACCGAGGGCGCAGCCACCTCGAGGCTCCGGCACAGGTAGCCGAGTCCTCTGTGCGACATCAGATTCAGGAGCCCAGCCTGCTTGCACTCTCGACCACGGCTGCGCCGCAGCCGGGCCAGGAGAACACCTGGCAGTGTCGGGTCAGTCATGTCGATAGTCGTTACTGGGACGTTGTCGTGGTGCGCGGCTCTCACGGAGACGATCGCCCCGAGTCCTGCGGGAAAGCGGCGGTTCCGACCTGGACCTGGGACTGCGTCGTCAACTGACGAGACCCATTCGCCCCAGCAACTTTCCGCCGGACCTGCCGTCGCCGGACCTGCCGTCGCCGGACGAGATCGGTAACTACGCCATCTGGTGGAGAGGCCCTGACATTTCCGGCGATCACCTCGTAGACCATTCTCCGGTCGACTCCGCCCTCAGCCCTACCCGGTCACTTCGCTGGCCTGGCGGGCACCTGGCCGAGGGCTTGGCATGAGCGATCTGCCCTCAGCCTGCGCGAAGTGGCGCCGGTTGCCGACCAGGGCCGTCAGGCGTCGATGCGCCGGCGGTCCAGCTCAGCCGCGGAGTCGATGATGAAGTCCTTGCGTGGCGCGACATCGTTACCCATCAGCAGGTCGAACACCCCCTCCGCGATCTCGGTGTCCGTGAGTGTCACCCGCCGTAACGTCCGGTGGCGAGGGTCCATGGTCGTCTCGGCCAGCTGGTCCGCGTCCATCTCGCCAAGACCCTTGTAGCGCTGCAGTGGCTGTTTGACCTTACGGCCCTTCTTCTCCAGCGAGGACATCATCGTGCGCATCTCGCCCTCGCTGTAGGTGTAGACGAGGTCGTTCTTCTTACCGCCCGCGTTGATCACCTCGATGCGGTGCAGAGGGGGCACTGCGGCATAGACCCGCCCGGCCTCGACCAGCGGCCGCATGTAACGAAAGAACAGGGTCAGCAGCAGGGTGCGGATGTGGGCACCGTCGACGTCGGCGTCGGTCATGATGATGACCTTGCCGTAGCGCGCGGCATCGAGGTCGAACGAGCGGCCCGAGCCTGCGCCGATGACCTGCAGGATCGCGGCGCACTCGGTGTTCTTGAGCATGTCGGCCACGGAGGCCTTCTGGACGTTGAGGATCTTGCCGCGAATGGGCAGCAGTGCCTGGTGGTCCGAGGACCGAGCGAGCTTGGCGGTGCCGAGCGCGCTGTCACCCTCGACGATGAACAGCTCGGTCCGCTCGACGTCGCTGCTGCGGCAGTCGGCCAGCTTGGCCGGCAGGGAAGAGGTCTCGAGGGCGTTCTTGCGCCGTTGCGTCTCCTTGTGCAGCCGCGCGCTGATCCGCGACTTCATCTCGGCGACGACCTTCTCCAGAAGCAGTGCCGACTGGGCCTTCTCGCCGCGCCTGGTCGAGGTCAGCATCGCGGTCAGCTCCTTCTCGATAACCTTGGCCACGATGGCGCGGACCGCGGAGGTGCCCAGCACCTCCTTGGTCTGACCCTCGAACTGCGGCTCGGCGAGTCGCACGGTCACCACCGCCGTGAGTCCGGCCAGGACGTCTTCCTTGTCGACCTTGTCCGATCCGACCTTGAGCCGGCGGGCGTTGACCTCCAGCTGCCTGCGGAACACCTTGAGCAGGGACTGCTCGAAGCCTGTCATGTGGGTGCCGCCCTTGGGCGTGGCAATGATGTTGACGAACGAGACGACCTTGGTGTCGTAACCGGTGCCCCACCTCAACGCGATGTCGACCCCGCACTCGCGTTCGACGTCGGTGGGTGTCATGTGTCCGCGCTCGTCGAGCACAGGGACGTTCTCGTGGAACGTCCCGGATCCCTGCAGACGCCACACGTCGGTCAGCGCCGGGTCGATCGCCAGGAACTCGGCGAACTCGCCGATGCCACCGTCGTGCAGAAACGTCTCCTCGTGGGGACCGTGCTCGCCCGGCGTGCCAGGCACACCGCGCTCGTCACGGATCACCAGGGTCAGACCCGGAATAAGGTACGACGTCTGGCGGGCTCGCGAGATCAGGTCGTCATAGATGAACTCCGCGTCCTTGATGAAGATCTGGTGATCGGCCCAGTAGCGGATCCTGCAGCCAGTCCGACCGCGGGCCGCCTTGCCGATGATGCGCAGCTCGCTGTTGTCCACGTATGCCGTGAAGCTCGCGTCGGGCGTCTTGGCGCCCACGCCCTTGCCGTCCAGGACGTCGTCGAAGACACCGGGCTCACCACGACGAAAGCTCATTGCGTATGTCTTCATCCCGCGGTCGACCTCGACGTCGAGGCGGGCGGACAACGCGTTGACGACCGAGGCGCCCACGCCGTGCAGACCACCGGAGGCGGTGTAGGAGCCGCCACCGAACTTGCCGCCGGCGTGCAGCTTGGTGAAGACCACCTCG
>JAYSQM010000284.1:0-1390 GCA_043721575.1 Phycicoccus sp. | reverse complement strand
CTCGGGTCGGGCGCCTTCAGTGACGAACAGAGGTCCCGACTGTCCACTTCTCTGAGCCAGCGTCTCGTCGACGGCGATCTGATCATCGCGGCGTCCGAGCAGAGGTCCCAGCGACAGAACCGCACCGCAGCCCGCGAACGGCTGATCGCGATCCTGCGAAAGGCCCTCGCTCCCCCGCCTCCGGGCCGTCAGCCCACCAAGCCGACCCGTGGGTCCCAACGGCGACGGCTCGAGGCCAAGAAGCAGCGGGGCTCAACCAAGTCCGGCCGAGGCCAGGTCCGCAACCACGACGCGTAGGTCGCCGCGCCCACGCGACCAGGCCGGTCCGGGTCAGTCGACGTTGACCGCGATCGTGTGCCAACCGGTGGCGCCATCTGGTGCCGGCGGCGCGTGCGTCTGGGTCTGCACCACGCCCTCGGCGTCGGTGGCCCGCACGGTGATCGTGTGGCTGCCCTTCACGGCCTGCCACGGCAGCACCCACTGACGCCACGAGTCGATCGTGGGCTCGTCCGCCAAGCGCGCTGCCTGCCATGGGCCGTCGTCCACCCGAACCTCGACGGCCCTGATCCCGCGATGCTGCGCCCAGGCGATCCCCGCGACGGCCACCTTCCCGGCACTGACCCGTTCACCAGCGCGCGGGACGTCGATGCGGGACTCGGTCTTGACCGGACCGCGTTCGGACCAACCGCGAGGGGTCCAGTAGCCCTGGTCATCGGCAAAGCGGGTCACCTTCAGCTCGGTCACCCATTTGGTCGCCGACACATAGCCATACAGCCCAGGGACCACCAGCCGCACCGGGAACCCGTGCTCGAGGGGCAGCGGCTGGCCATTCATCGCGATCGCGATCAGGGCGTTGCGGTCATCGGTCAGCACCGACAGCGGGGTACCGGCGGTCCACCCGTCACTGCTGGTCGACAACACCATGTCGGCACCGGGCCTGGGCCCTGCCATCTTGAGCAGCTCACGCACCGGCCACCCGGTCCAGAGCGCGTTGCCGGTCAGGTCGCCTCCCACCTCGTTCGAGACACACATCAAGGTGACGAGCGCGTCCTGCATCGGTTTGGTGAGCAGGGTCGCCCAGTCGATGGTGACCTCCCGGTCGACCATTCCGTGGACCTTCAGCGACCAGCCGGCGGTGTCGAGCTGGGGCACGACCAGGGCAGTGTCGATGCGGTAGAAGTCCGCGTTGTCCATGATGTACGGCGTGATCCCCTTGACGTCCAGCTGCGCGCCGGTGCGGACGACAACCGGCTCGGCAGCCTTGGGAACGGTTACAGCAGAACGGGCTTGGGCTGCCTGGGCGGCCCGTTGTCCGAGCGACTGGCCGAACGCGGCAGCCGCGGCGGCAGCGGCTGCGACACCGGCTCCCCCCAAGAGGAAACGACGTCGG
>JAYSQM010000283.1:0-2849 GCA_043721575.1 Phycicoccus sp. | reverse complement strand
TCGCCGGTCCCCCGCGCCCACGTGCCGTCGACATGGACACCGACCCGCGCCCCGGGGGCTGTGTGCTCAGCCAGCCAGGCCGGCACCTCGGCAGCTGACAACACGCAGCCCTGGAGGTCAAAGCCCGAGTCTGCTTCAACCTCAACGGACTCGAGAGTCGCAAAGAGACGGTCGCGCAGGACCCGGAACTCCAGCCCGTCGAAGACCTTGTGCACCTCCTCGCGGTCCCACGTCCTGCGTTCAAGGTCCTCGACCCTGACGTCGAGGGCGACGTCGTGGACGAGCTGGTTGAGCCGGCGGTTGCGCAGGACGCCGTCGAGGTTGTCGCGCAGCGACTCACCCGCCTTGCCCGTGATCTCGGTGACGTGCGCGACGACACCGGTGAGATCGCCATACTGCTGGATCCACTTGGCTGCGGTCTTGGGGCCGACCCCCGGGACACCGGGCAGATTGTCGGAGGACTCTCCGACCAGCGCCGCGAGATCGCTGTAGCGCTGGGGTGCGACCCCGTACTTGGCCTCCACTGCGGCCGGGGTCATCCGGGCCAGCTCGGAGACGCCCTTGACCGGGTAGAGAACGGTCACCTGGTCGTTGACCAGCTGAAACGCATCGCGGTCGCCCGAACAGATGAGCACCTCGTCGATGCCGGCCGCCCCGATGGCCGCCTTGGTCAGGGTCGCGATCACGTCATCGGCCTCGAAACCCTCGGCCTCGACGTAGGGGATCCGCAGCGCGTCGAGCACCTCGTGCAGCAGCGAGACCTGGCCCTTGAACTCGTCCGGTGTCGCTGATCGGCCGGCTTTGTACTCGGAGTACTCGGCCAGGCGGAAGGTCTGCCGGCTGATGTCGAAGGCCACCGCGACGTGGGTCGGGGCCTCGTCGCGCAGGAGGTTGATCAGCATCGAGGTGAAGCCGTAGACCGCGTTGGTCGGCTGGCCGGTGCTTGTGGCGAAGTTGGCCACCGGCAGCGCGAAGAAGGCCCGATAAGCCATCGAATGACCGTCGATAAGCAGGAGTCGACTCACGCATGGCAGCCTAGGCCCAGGAACCGACACACAGACGGGCAGGTTGATGGACGACAAGCAGGTGGACGACGGGTTGACCGGAGACACGTTGATGGACGACAAGCACGAGCAGGTTCTGGCCGGACTCGGCCTCATGAACGGCGGCACGCTCGGGGAGAGGATGGGGATCGAGTTCCTCGAGGCGACACCGGAGCGGGTCGTCGGCCGGATGCCGGTCGCCGGTAACACCCAGCCGTACGGGCTGCTGCACGGAGGCGCGAGCGTGGTGCTCGCCGAGACCCTGGGCTCGATCGGGGCCGCGATGCATGCCGGCGAGGGGCGGATCGCGGTCGGCCTGGACATCAACGCCACTCACCACCGGGCAGCCCGGTCCGGGTTCGTCACCGGCACCGCTACCGCGCTGGCGCTGGGCAACACCCTGGCGTCCTACGACGTCATCATCACCGACGAGGACGGCAACCGGGTGTGCACCGCGCGGATCACCTGTCTGATCCGGTCGAAGGCTCCCGGCGCCTGAGCAGCACCCGCCGCGGCGGACCTCAGCTGTGCGGCTCAGCCGTGGGGCTCAGCCGTGGGGCTCAGCTGCGAACGAGCGCGGCCGAGCGCGTCGCTCGCGCCCGAAGTGAGCGACGTCGCTGCAACAGCTGGTCGAGCGCCGGACGCGGCTCCTCGCCGGTGAGCTTGCGGCGCAGGGCGGACGTCGTGGTCACCCGCCGCACCACGTAGGACGAGAAGCCCAGGCGGGCAAAGAAGCGGTTTGCCTCGCGGCCCTGGGCGGGCACCGAGCTGGCGATCTTGTCGGCACCGAGCCGGTCGGCATACATCGCGGCGGCGCTGAGCAGGGCGTGCGCGGCACCGCCTCGACGGGCATTCGGGGCAACGAAGATCTGCTCGATGGAGACACACGGCGAGTCGGTCAGGAAGGACAGCGGGCTGCGGGTCAGCACGATGTAACCGACCGGCTGGTCGTCCATGACGGCAAGGTAGGCCCGCACGTCATCGCGGGCCAGAGCCACAGCGACCCGTCTTTCCGAGGTGGTGCGCACCGTCGAGCCGGCACCGGCCTCCAGACGGGCGGTGGACCACAGCGCCGCGAAGTCACGCTCGAGCTCGGGGGTCACCCGGCGAACGCCGATCTGGGGACGGGACACTATCTCCTCCATCGCAGACATGGACAACGTCATCGGGCCCCGACCCGAGGTCACAGTCCGGTCAAGGACGAGCCACCGAGAGCAGACTAGGGCCATCTGTCGTACGACGTGAAGGGGGTGGCAGAACTGATTGCGACCGCCCCCTACAGTGGCGCGCATGGAAGGCGCCTTCCCCGGTCTCGGGACTGTGATCAATGTGGCCACTGTGGTCATTGGGTCCCTGCTCGGTATGGCGGTGGGTCACCGACTCCCCGAACGCACCCGGTCGGTGGTCACCGACGCTCTGGGGCTGACGACCCTGCTCGTGGCGGGACTCTCCGCGATCAAGGTGACCGACCCTTCCCTGGCGTCCGCCGTCGGATCGGGCGTCCCGGTGCTCATCGTGCTCGGCAGCCTGCTGATCGGCGGCATCGCAGGTTCGCTGATGCGGATCGAGAGCCGTCTGGAGAATCTTGCCGGCGTCATCCAGGCCCGACTCGCGCGCCGCCCCAAGCTGGTCGGGGCCCAGGAGACCGGCCAGGGGCACGAAGCCCGCGAACGCTTCATCGAGGGCTGGCTCAGCGCCTCACTGCTGTTCTGCGTCGGACCGCTGACCATCCTTGGCTCGCTGTCGGACGGGATGGGCAAAGGCATCGACCAGCTGACCCTGAAGGCGGTGCTCGACGGATTCGCC
>JAYSQM010000282.1:0-1331 GCA_043721575.1 Phycicoccus sp. | reverse complement strand
GCGGAAGCGGTCGTCGCATCGTGGCAGTCCCCATTCTCCGACGGCTGGGAGGACTGGCGACCGGATCCGAGCTGGACGATGCCGCCGCTGCCGGACGGCGTCTCGTGGGAGTTCGACCTCGCGCCCACGCACGATCTACAGCCGTCAAACGTGCACAGGTCGCCGTAGCCCCCAGGCTTCGTTCGCGGAGCCGTCAGCCTGAAAACTTTAGTATGCCGTGTCTGTCGGCTACGGCTGAGCCGTCAGCCCTTGGCGGCCTTGACTGCTGCGGTGGCCTGCGGCAGGACGGTGAACAGGTCACCAACGACGCCGAAGTCGACCAGCTCGAAGATGGGGGCCTCTTCGTCCTTGTTGATCGCGATGATCGTCTTGGACGTCTGCATCCCGGCGCGGTGCTGGATCGCACCGGAGATGCCCGCCGCGACGTAGAGCTGTGGCGAGACCTGCTTGCCGGTCTGGCCGACCTGGTTGGCGTGCGGGTACCACCCGGCATCGACCGCGGCGCGCGAGGCTCCGACAGCGGCGCCGAGAGCGTCGGCGAACTCCTCGACCGGGCCGAAGTCACCGCCGGTGCCACGACCACCGGAGACCACGATCGCGGCCTCGCTCAGCTCGGGACGGCCGGTGGCAGCCCTGGGCTTACGGTCGGTGATCCGGGCCGCCTTGGCGCTCTCGGAGATCGAGACCTCGACGACCTGCTCGACCGCAGCGCCCGCAACCGCTTCCGGTGCAGCCGAGTTCGGCTTGACCGTAACGATCGGGGTGCCCTTGATGACCGTCGCCTGCACGGTGTAGCCACCCGCGAATACGGACTGTGTCGTGTGCACCGTGCCGCCCTCACCGGCCCGCACGTCGACCGCGTCGGTGATCAGGCCGGAGCCGGTCTTGATCGCCAGGCGGGCAGCGATCTCCTTGCCCTCGGCGGACGAGGAGATCAGGACTGCCGCGGGCGTTGCGGAGGCGACGAGCTGCGCCAGCACCTCGGCCTTGGGCGCCACGAGGTAGTCACTGACATCGGCGGACTCCACCCGGTAGACCTTCTCCGCGCCGTACCGCGCCAGGGTCTCCTTGGCAACCTCGAACCCTGCACCGATCAGGACCGCGGACGGCTCGCCGAGGCGGCGGGCGATCGTCAGCAGCTCGGAGGTGGTCTTGCGTACCGCACCGTCGACGTGGTCGACCAGAACGAGAACTTCAGCCATCTGCGTTGCTCCTTGCGTCTATCTGTTCGGGTGAGCAGTCTGGTCGGATCAGAGAAACTTCTGCGCGGACAGGAACTCTGCGAGCTTGGTGCCGCCATCACCCTCATCGGTGACGATCTGGCCGTGCGC
>JAYSQM010000281.1:0-10089 GCA_043721575.1 Phycicoccus sp. | reverse complement strand
GCTGACCCTCGCTGGTGTGCCGGCGTGCAGCACCACGTTGGTGACCAGCTCCGAGACGCCGATGACCGCAGCGGCCACGATCTCCTCGTCCAGTCCCCATGACTCCATCTGGCCTCGAACCCACCGTCGGGCCCAACGAACGGCGCCGGCGTGCGGCGGTACCAGGACCGAGGCCATGTGGTGGGCCCGGCTGTCACGGAACAGGGTCAGCAGGGCGCAGTCGTCCTCGAGCCCCTCACGCCCGATCAGCTCGTCGACCAGGTTCTGACAGATGCTGCGCGGATCGGTCGAGGCCATCGTGCTCAAGGTCCGCAACAGGGTCGCCTGCCCCTGCGTCAGACTTCGTTCGTGGCGTTCGAGCAGCCCGCCGGTGAACGCGACGAGGGCATCGCCCTCCTCGAGGACGAGCCGCAGAACCGGACGGTTCCCAGGGATTCCTAGCGGAGGGCCGGGCTCGACCTTGGCGAACTCGGCCAAGCGCCCAGGATCGGCCTGGGCGCTCGACGCCACCTGGCGACGCACAACCGCCGGTGCAACGTGGCCGGCGCTGGCGAGCAACAGCTCGCCGGTGGCGGGGTCGAAGACGCCGAGCAGCGCAGTGACGAACAGCTCGCCGCCGAAGCCGGCGATACCGGCATAGGCGGAGCCCTGGCCGTAGGCCGCCGCGGCCGGCCAGCTCAGGTCCAGGCTGATGACGAGCTCGTCGAGCGCGGTGAAGATGGCGTTGGGGTCGGAGTTGGTCAGTGCCGCTCCTCGCAGGCCCGACCGGACCTGCCCCATGACCGTGGCCGCAGCGACACCGCGGCCCATCACGTCGCCGATCGTGACCGCGAGTCTGCCGTCGGGCAGGGTGAAGGCGTCGTAGAAGTCGCCACCCGCGGCGGTCCCTGTTGTCACGGGCTGGTAGCGCGCAGCCAGGGTCACACCCGGCACCGAGGGTAGGACCTGAGGCAGCAGCGTCCGCTGCAACAGCTCGGCCGTGCCGCGCTGGGCTTCGTACAACCGGGCCCGGACCATGGCGTCGGCAACCAGCTGGGCACACGCCTCCAGGACCACCATCTGGGCGTCCGGAAACTCGCGGCGCATCCCCAGGTAGCCGATGGAGCCCTCGACGTCAGGCCCGCCAATCGGCAGGATCAGCTCACCGCCGTCCTCGGCGACGAACCGTTGGCCAGTCTCGGCGACTGCCACCTCAGGCACCTTGGCGCCCTCCCGGAAGCCCGACCAGATCAGCGGCAGGCGGCCGGCCGTCTCGTCCCACACCTCGGTCCCACGCCACCTCGCCACGCGCCAACCACCCTGCTCACCTGCCCCCAGACAGACCGACGCCGCTTCGCAGTCGAGGCTGCTGACCGCGTGCTGCAGTGCCACCTTGGCGACGTCGTCCACGGTGACCGCGGAACCCAAAGCCGTCGCAAGGTCGCTGACGGCCTCGACCCGACGCACCGCAGCGGTGATCTCGACCGCCACAACCAGGACCCCGAGGACCGATCCGTCGCTGTCCCGGACGGCCGAGAAGCTGCGGACGAAGTACGCCCCCTCAGGGCCCACGAGCCGCCGCTGGTTCAGGCCCAGCATCTCTCCTTCGTCATGGACGGACGGTCCTCCGGCGAAGACCCTGTCGAACACCTCGGCGAGCCCAGGACGTGACCAGCTCTCGGGTACCACGACGGCAACGCGCTGACCCCATGCGCGCGGGTGCTTTGGGCCCAGCATGTCGGCGAACCGGTCGTTGTAGACCATCGCGTAGCCCGCGCCGTGACAGTAGGCCATCGGGACAGTGGCCTCGAGCAGGGTGCGGACAACGGCCTCAACAGCCGGCGCCCACTGCTCTTGGGGACCGAATTCACTTTCGGACCAGTCGTATTCGGCCGCAAACTCGGCACAGCCTGCCGTCGCCGAAACGGCTGCGGAAGCAGATCTGTGCGAAGAGACGGCCACGCTCCCACGTTAGCCCGCGCAGCCTCCTGGCGGGGGCCAAATGACGTACGGTCCATTCATGCGTCGCGTGCCGTGGTGGGCTGTGGTCTCATCCCTTGCCGCACCGGTATTGCTCATTGGTGGATGGACGGTGGCCGCCGCCGTTCAGCCGGTGTCCTTTGACGCCTTCGTACGGACGATCAGCGAGCTCGCCGCACGCGACACCCCTCACCGCTGGCTGATGACAAGCGCCCTGGTGGGCGTCGGCCTCTCGCACCTCGCGACGGCCTGTGCGCTTCGCCCAGCAGCTACAGCCGGACGACTGGTTCATGGACTCGGCGGGCTGGCCACGCTGCTGGTTGCCGCGTTCCCCCTGCCCACTGGTGGCCGTAACTCGTCGGCGCACACCGCCGCGGCGACAGTCGCCTTCGTTTCGCTCGCAGTGTGGCCCGCGTTCGCGTGGAGGCGCCAGCGGGTCCCCGGGCGGACCGTCGCCGTCTTCCTTGGGCCCCGGGTATCCGCGGCGGCGACCTGCGCGCTGTTGCTGACCCTCGCGTGGTTCTTTGCCGAGCTGCTCGTCAGCGGCCAGAGGGTGGGGCTGGCCGAACGTGTCGCTGCCGGAGCGCAGGCGGTGTGGCCATTGGCCGTCGTGCTGTCAGCGCGACGCTCCCAGCCAAACCCAGGGGCCGTGTCGCTCGATCCCAGCCAACCCTAGGTTTGTGGATCAGGCGAGGGCGGATCGGGAGGGGGTTCCCCGATCGCGCGACCGTGAACGTCGTTGGCCACGTTGTTCAGGACGGCGACCAGCGGCACGGCGATGAACGCGCCGAAGATTCCGCCCAGGATGGTGCCGGCGGTGACCGCCATCAGGATGCCCAGCGGATGGATCTGGACGGCCTTGCCCAGGATGTAGGGATTGAGGAGGTTGCCCTCGAGCTGCACCGTGAGAAACAGCGCGAGCGCCATGATCAGGGCCATGACCAGGCTCTTGGTCACCAACGCCACCAGGACGACCACGACACCGGCCACCAGCATGCCGATCAGCGGGATCATCGAGCCCAGGAACAGCAGCACACCCAAGGGGACCACCAACGGCATCCCGGCGATGAGCATGATCACCACCATGGTGAGCGCGTTGATCATTGCCAGCAGCACAGTGCTGCGCATATAGGCGATCAGCGTCCGCCAGGCCACGTTACCGGCGTGGGCCACCTTGGCCCGGGCCTGGCCCGGGAAGAGCCGCACGACCCACCGCCAGATGCCACCGTCGTCGACCAACAGGAACAAGGTCGCGAACAGGGTGAAGACCGCCCCGCCGACGACGACGAGCGCGCTGTTGGCGGTGGCAAAAGCGCCTTGGGCCAGGCCGGCGCGATTCTCGGTGACGGTTTTCGTCAGGTCGTCTATCAACTGGTTGACCTGGGTCTCGGACATTCGCGGCGGCCCCGTGACCAGCCAGGTCCGGATCGTCCCCACGGCGTCCAGCAGCTGGCCACCCAACGCCGAGGAGTTCGCCGAGATCTGCAGGACGACGAACCACGCAGCACCGACCAGGGCCGTCATACCGAGCACGAACACCAGGATGGCCGCCAGGATCCTGGGTACCCGGTGGCGTGTCAGCAGCCCGACCGCCGGCTGCAGGAGCGCGCTGATCATGACCGCGACGATCACCGTGATGGTGACCAGGCTGACCGCGTTGAGCAGGTTGAGCAGCACGAACAGGGCTGCCACGACAATCAGGAAGCACAGCGCCCACGCGGCGGCGACCTGAAAGCCCCAGCTGACGGTATCGCTCGGACGTTCGTGGCGCGGGCTCATACCAGCGCCCCTGCCGCGGCCCGTCCTGCAGCCCGTCCTGAGAACAGGGCACCGCCCAGGAAGGTGCCTTCGAGCGAGCGGTACCCATGCATCCCGCCGCCGCCGAACCCGGCAACCTCGCCCGCGGCATACAGCCCTGGCAGTGACGACCCGTCGGCACGCATCACCCTGGAGGACAGGTCGGTCTGTAGCCCGCCGAGGGTCTTGCGGGTCAGGATGTGCAGTTTGACGGCGATGAGAGGACCAGCCTTCGGGTCGAGGATCCGGTGGGGTGCAGCGGTGCGGATCAGCTTGTCGCCACGGTAGGCGCGCGCGCCGTGGATTGCCGTGATCTGCGCGTCCTTGTTGAACGTGTTGCCGAGCTCGCGGTCCCGCGCGACGATCTGCCGCTCGAGGTTGCCCAGGTCCAGAAGTGCTTCTGGCGTAAGGCGATTCATGCCCTCCACCAACTCGGCGAGCGTGTCTGCCACCACGAAGTCGGCGCCGTTGTTCTTGAACGCCTCGACCGGCCCCGGCGCTCCCGGGAGCACCCGGCTCAGCACCGCCCTGATGCTCTTGCCGGTCAGGTCGGGGTTCTGCTCCGAGCCCGAGAGCGCGAACTCCTTCTCGATGATCTTCTGGGTCAGGACGAACCACGAGTGGTCGTGGCCGGTGGTGCGCAGGTGCGCGAGGGTGCCGAGGGTGTCGAAGCCAGGGAAGAATGGCGCGGGTAGCCGCTGCCCCGCCCCGTCGAACCACATCGACGACGGACCGGGCAGGATGCGGATGCCGTGTCCGGGCCAGATCGGGTCCCAGTTCTGGATGCCCTCGACGTAGTGCCACATACGGTCGCGGTTGACCATTGCGGCGCCAGCGTCCTCGGAGATGGCGATCATCCGGCCGTCGACGTATGCCGGGACGCCGGTGAGCATCTTGGCCGGCGCGGTGCCGAGGCGCTCGGGCCAGCTCTCACGAACGAGGTCGTGGTTGGCGCCGATGCCTCCCGAGGTCACGATCACCGCCTGGGCCCGTAGCTCGAACTCGCCGACGACCTCGCGGGAGGTGGCCACTCCTCGCGGCGAGTCCGCAGGCGCCAGAACGCTACCGCGTACTCCATCGACGGCACCGGCGGTCAGGGTCAGCTCATCGACCTGGTGCCGGAAGGCCAGCTTGACCAGGCCGTCGGCCACACCGGTGCGGACCCGGCGAACGAACGGCTCGAGGATGCCCGGTCCGGTCCCCCACGTGACGTGGAACCGTGGGACCGAGTTGCCGTGGCCCATCGCCCGGCCGTCGCCACGCTCGGCCCATCCGACGACGGGGAAGAACCGCACGCCGCGCTCACGCAGCCAGTCACGCTTCTCGCCGGCCGCAAAGTCGACGTAGGCGCGGGCCCACTGCCGGGCCCAGTAGTCCTCGCCCGCGCGGTCGAAGCCTGCCGTCCCCTCCCAGTCCTGCCAGGCCAGGTCGACGTTGTCCTTGATGCCCATCCGCCGTTGCTCGGGAGAGTCCACCAGGAAGATGCCACCGAAGGACCAGAACGCCTGACCACCGAGGTTCTGCGCCGACTCCTGCTCGACGACGATGACCCTCTTGCCGGCGTCGAGCAGCTCAGCGGTGGCGACCAGACCGGCGAGCCCGGCCCCCACGACAATCACGTCTGCATCCAACACGTCTGCATCCACGCTGATGCGACCTCCCGATCAAGACCAACAAGCCCGAGGGGCCAATCTATCCACGCCGCGACCGGACAACGGTTCTACGCGTGGGAAGCTTTGGTGGAAGCCTTGGTGGAATTCGCCTTTGGAGCCTTGGTGGAAGCCACATTGGAGTTCTTGGTGGAAGCCGCCAAGGCCGTTGCCTTGGCACTGATCTCGGCAGCCGAGGCGAGCGCGTCGAGCTCGTCGCGCAGGTAGCCCGCCATGACGTCGAGGTCCGGCACCAGCGCACGGCAGGCGACCAGCCCGAAGTACAGGTTGTCGCGATAGCTCATCACCGTGATGTTGAGCCCCTGGCCATCGACCAGGGCCGACACCGGGTAGTACGCCAACAGCTCGGCGCCGGCGAAATAGAGCGGCACCTTCGGTCCGGGAACGTTGGAGACGAAGAGATTGAACGGGTTCACGCGCTCGAACAACCGCAGCCGGGCGGACAGTCGCCAGGCCTGGTTGGCCAGTGCCGGCATGGCGAACTGGGTGACGTCGCCGAGCAGGCTGGCCGGGATGGCCCCGTGCTGGTGCTTGGCTGCACGCATGGCCTCGTGCATGGCACCCAGCCGCTCCCCCGGGTCGGACAGGTTGGTCGGCAGGGCGGCCAGCATCATCGATACCCGGTTGCCGAACTCGCCCTTCTGGTCCGCTGTGCGCACCGAGACCGGAACGGCTGCGACCAGCGGCGCAGCGGGCAACGCCTCGTGCAGCTGCAGCCAACGACGCAGCGCCCCCGCACACAACGCCATGACGACGTCGTTGACGGTCAGCTCGCTACCCGCACGCAGCTTCTTGACTTCGGCCAGCGGCAGGTCGGTGAAGGCCCACCTCCGGTGCGGAGACAGTGGCGCATTGAACGGCGTACTCGGGGCACGCAGACCTGTCTGGGACAGCAGCTCTCCGTCGTCGTTCGCGGCCAGGCGGTGTGCGATCGGGGAGCCAATGGCGTTGGCAAGCACCGGAATCGAGCGTGCCAGGTCGACGGCAACGCGGGCGGCGTTCAACGGCTGACGGGCCAGGGCGACCGCGCTTCGGGCCAGCAGCCAGACGGGGTCCGGCGGCTGTTCACCCTCGAAGACCTCGACGTCGGGCAGCTCACGACCCTGTGGCGACACATCGAGCACGGCGGTGAGGATGTCTCCTCCGGAGACACCGTCGATCGCGGCGTGATGGATCTTGGAGTAGATCGCCGCACGTCCGCCGCGAAGCCCGGTGATGAGGTAGAGCTCCCACAACGGGCGGCTGCGGTCCAGCGGCCGGGCATGCAGCCGGGCCACCTGTTCGGACAGCTGCCTGTCATTGCCGGGGGCCGGGAGCGCGAGCGCCCGGACGTGGAACTCGATGTCGAAGTCCGGGTCCTCGATCCAGTAGGGATGGTCGAGCCCGAGCGGCACCGTGACCAGCCGGCGGCGAAAGAGCGGGACCAACGGCAGCCGGGACTCGATGACTCCAATGAGGTGCTCAAGGGTCAGCCGTGACTCGGTGCCTCCAGAGCCCCTGACGTCGACGATGCAGACGCTGCCGACGTGCCCGAACACCGAGCGGGTCTCCATCGCGAGGAACCAACCATCAAGTCCGCTGAGCTGTTCCACGGGTCAACTCCTCGTCAGGTCGGCGGCGTCCTTCGCCTCGGTTGCCAGCCAGTCAAGGATGTGGTCAGCGGTCCACTCCGGCACCTCGAGCTGCGGCACGTGACCCGCGCCGGGGGCCACCTCGAAGCGCCACGACGGGTTGGCAGCCGCAGCCGCCCGGGATGCGCCTATCGGCACGAGTCGGTCCAACTCACCGTGCAGCAGCAGCACCGGTGCCCGGATCGCCTTCATGGTGGCCAGATAGGAGCTGCGCCGGGCCAGCACACCCATCAGCGAACGGGCCGCGACCAGGAAGTGCTCGTCGATGTCGGGGTATCCGCGCCGGGCACGCGCCATCTCCATGTGCTGCTCGACCACGTCGGCCGGCACCCGCGCCGGGTCCGCGCAGCACAGGCGCAGGACGTCCATCGCGAGCTGCTCGGGCGAGCGCACCCGGCGACGGGCCTTGAGCATGGCGCGCCCCAGGTGGGGCACGGCATACATCCCGAAGCTGGCGGCCACGAGCGGATCCGCCCGCGAACCCAGCGGGGCCGGCAGCGCGGGGTCGACGAGAACCACTGCCGCGACCGTCTCAGGATGCCGCGCCGCCTGCAGGATGGTGATCATCCCACCCATCGAGTTGCCGACCAGGATCGCGGGAGTTCCCGCCACCTCGCTCAGGAATCGTTGCAGCATGCGTTGGTTGGCGGTGACCGACGTCGCGTGCGTGCCTGCCTTGGTGTGGCCGAAGCCGATCAGGTCGAGTGCCAGGACGCGGCAGGTGTCGGTCAGCAGCGGGGCGAGCGCGGCCCAGTTGACCAGCGACCCACCCAAGCCGTGCACCATCACCAGCAACGGCCCGTCCGTGGGCCCGCCGTGGTCGACGTAGTGGACCGGCACGCCCAGATCCGCCCACCGCGAGGTCGGGGCGGTATGCCGTCCGGCCGCCTCCGCATCCATCTGCCGCCCCTGGCTCGCGGCCGCTTCGCTGCTCATTACCTGAGGGTAACCGTCGTCTGGCTCATTGCGATGTCGGTTGCGCAGATGCGTGCGCCGGGCTCGCGGGTGGCGATGGTCCTGCCGTTGATGACGCTGACGTTGTCATAGGCGGGCCGCCCCTGGATCAGGTCGCGGTAGGTGTAACGGGTCAGTGACGCCAGGTCGCAGCTCTGGCTGAACACGGCGATATCGAAGGCATAGGGCTGGCCCTCCAACGCGGCGGGCTCGTCGCCCGCGTTGTTGACCTGGCTCTGCTTGTCCCACAGAAAGTGGGTCACCGTGCCACCGCCGGTGAACGTGCCGACGCCGATGCGGTTGCCCTCGAGCTCGTCCTTGTGCAGGTGGCCGTTGACCAGCAGGGTCGCGGACCTGACCAACTTCACCGCGGCGGGCTCGTGCGAGACGACGATGTCCGGACGGGGCCGCCCGGCATACGCCTGGTTGAACGCCTTCGCCGCTGGCTCTTGCTTCTGGTTGTTGTTCAAGTTGTCGTCCCCGAAGAACCGCGGGTCGTTGAACCCGGCCACGACCACGCCGTTGACACTCACCTCGGTGTACGACTGCGGAGCCGGCTCGAGCAGCACGACGTTCTTGATCCTGGACAGCCGTTCCAGCAACGCCTGATCGATGAGGCTGCTCGCGTCGTGGTTGCCGCGCACGAAGATGTAGGGAACCCCGAGCTTCTCGATCGAGACGAAGATCCCGGCCAGCTCCGCCTCGGTGACGCTGCCGAAGTTGAGCAGGTCGCCGGAGTCGATGACCGCGGTGATCTGCTCGTCGTCGATGATCCCTTTCATCACCGGGTACTGGTTGGCACCGTGGATGTCCGAGACCAGCAGGAACCGGGCGGCCGTCGGCTTGGTGATGTCCTGGGGGACGAACTTCTCCTGCAACGCCTGTGAGAGCGCCAGCAGGTTCTTCACGTATGGCGTGACCTGAGCCGCGCGCACCTGCACGTCCGCCAGCAACCCGGCGTTGCTTCGGACCGTGCCCAGCAGTCCGGTTGTGGTGAAGCTCGAGAGCTGGTCCGGCTGATAGGTCCCCCAGACCCCGACGCCGGTACCGCCGATGGCCAGCACCGCCGCGGCTCCGGTGGACACGAACTGCCGACCGGTCGGGCGACGCCGACGCGCGTAGGCGATCAGGACGATGACGCCGACCCCCACGACCAGGACGCCGCCGGAGAACTTCGCCCCCAGCTCGGTGACCCCGGACCCGAGTGCGTCGCTGATCTCCTTGCCCGAGGGCTGGAGGGTCTCGATCGACACGCGCCGGTCGTCGAACAGCTCGGTGATCGTGTCGCGCACCTGGACCGTCGCGTCGACTCCCGGCGCCAGGAACGGGCTGGCGAACTCGAGGTCAAGATCCCCGAAGGACGTCGGGCTGTGGATCGTCGAGGTGAGCGTCGGGAGCGCCGACAGTCGCACCGCGGCGCTGTAGTGCCTGGTTTGCACTGTGGTCGGGAAAAGGCTGGTGGCGCCGACCCCGCCGAGATAGACCGCGAAGACCAGGACCAGCAGCCCCACGCCGCGGGTGATCCGCAGCCGCCAACGCCAAGATCTAGGGCCGGTGCGGCCGGTCGCCTGCGAGTTGGATCCGGACATGGTTCAATCCATGCTAGGCGGGCCGAGCTCGAAGGTCTCGCGAACCTCGTGACGAGCCCGTCCGTTCGGGCCCTGGCCAAGGTGCGACGCGATCAGCGCGACCTTGCGCGCCTGCCAGGACGGACCGGCATACGGCTCCAGCGCGCCCACCCAGCGAGTGACGTCCGCGGGCCGCCCCAACCGGGCCAGGGTCAGGTGCGCCCGGAACCGTCCCCCGTCCACCTCGATCCCGGACTTCGCCGCGGCGTTCCGGACCCCGCCTGCCAGCCTCGTCAGCTCCTCACCCTCGTGTTCGAACCCCGCCCACAGAATCTTGGCCTTACCAACGTGAGGGAAGGCTCCGGCACCAGCCACTCGCAGTACCAAGGGGTTTCGTCGCGACACGGCCCGTTCGAGGCGCTCGAACAGCTCATCCGTATGCCGGTCAGCCACCTTCGGCAGGAAGGCGAGGGTGACGTGCCACTGCTCGGGCACGGTCCAACGCAGGTC
>JAYSQM010000280.1:0-1045 GCA_043721575.1 Phycicoccus sp. | reverse complement strand
GCGCTGGTCAGCGCGGGTGGGATCCGACGACCTGCACCGAGCCTCCGTCAACGCCCTTGACGTCCCGGATCACCTCGACACCGTCCTGTATCGGCGCCGTGGCCAAGTCGCTCACCTCACCCAGCAGCCACGCGTTGATGCCCTGAGCCTTCGAGGTAGCGATCACCAGGTCAGCTTGAGCCGCCGGCAGGACCGCCACGAAGCCGATGCCCATGTTGAGCGTGCGCTCGAGGTCCGCGACCGGCACCTGGCCCAGCTCCCGGACCACGTCGAAGACCGCGAGTGGGGTCCACGTCGAACGGTCGACCCGGGCGAAGGCACCCTGGGGCAGCACCCGTGCCAGGTTTGCCGCCAGGCCGCCACCGGTGACGTGGCTCAAGGCATGGATGTCGATGCCGTTGGTGCGGATCAGGGCGAGCAGATCCCGCGCATAGACCCGGGTGGGCTCCAGCAGCTCCTCACCCAAGCTCCGGCCGAACTCAGCCACCTGCCGGTCAAGCGCCCACCCAGCGGCGGCAAAGACCTTGCGTACCAACGAGTATCCGTTGGAGTGCAGCCCCGACGAAGCGAGCGCCAGCACGACGTCGCCGGCCACCACGCGATGCTGGCCCAGGATGTCGGCATACTCCACGACCCCGGTCGCGGCGCCCGCGCAGTCGTACTCGTCGGGCTCCAGCAGCCCGGGATGCTCGGCGGTCTCGCCGCCGATCAGGGCGACTCCCGCGCTCAGGCAACCGGCCGCGATACCAGAGACGATGGCTGCGATCCGCTCGGGGACGACCTTGCCCGTGGCGATGTAGTCGGTCATGAACAGCGGCTCGGCGCCACAGACGACGATGTCGTCGACGACCATGCCGACGAGATCGATGCCGATGGTGTCGTGCTTGTCGATGGCCTGGGCGATCGCGACCTTCGTGCCAACGCCATCCGTCGACGTTGCGAGCAATGGGCGGTTGTACGACGTGAGGAACGACACGTCGAACAGGCCGGCAAAACCGCCGACTCCGCCAAGAACCTCCGGACCGTGGGTCTTCGACACCGCGGA
>JAYSQM010000279.1:0-6514 GCA_043721575.1 Phycicoccus sp. | reverse complement strand
AGGGCGGCAAGGGCAGCCGAGCGCACAGATCCCTCAGCACAGTGACCACCCACGAAGCCCTCGATCGTCCCGTCCCCGAGGATCACGGCGTCGTCCCCCGGCCTCGCCGACGTCGGCTCCTGGGCGCGCACCACCGTCGCGTGGACGAACGGAACTCGTGCCGACGTCAACTCGGCGACGCGTGCCGCCATCCGATGTGTCACAGGACCTCCGGGGCTCAGAACGACGGGGTGGGCCGGCCCTGCATGGCGTCCCACACCCGTGAAGGCGTGAGCGGCATGTCGGCGTGCCGGATACCGAACGGCTTCAGGGCGTCCACGACGGCATTGACGATGGCCGGAGGCGACCCGACGGTGGCCGACTCGCCGACGCCCTTGGCGCCAATCGGGTGGTGCGGTGACGGGGTGACGGTGAAGCCGGTCTCCCAGTCCGGCACCTCGAGCGCGGTGGGGATCAGGTAGTCCATCAGGGAGGCGCCCAGACAGTTGCCGTCCTCGTCGAAGGCGATCATCTCCATCAGCGCCATGCCGACCCCATCGGTAAGGCCGCCGTGCACCTGGCCCTCGATGATCATCGGGTTGATGCGGGTGCCGCAGTCATCGACCGCGATGAAGCGGCGCACCTTGACCTGGGCCGTGCCGGGGTCGATGTCGACGACGCAGATGTAGGCGCCGAACGGGTACGTGAGGTTGTCGGGGTTGTAGCAGATCTGCGCCTCGAGACCGCCCTCGATGCCTTCGGGCAGGTCAGCCGCGCCGTGGGCCCTCATCGCGATGTCCTGGATCGTCACGGACTTGGTGGGGTCGCCCTTGACGTGGAACGAGCCCTTCTGCCACTCCAGGTCTGCCACCGAGACCTCGAGCATGCCGGAGGCGATGATGCGCGCCTTGTCGCGAACCTTGCGCGCCACCAACGCTGCCGCCGCACCGGACACCGGCGTCGACCTGCTGCCGTAGGTGCCGAGACCGAACGGCGTGTTGTCCGTATCGCCGTGCACGACATCGATGTCGGCCGGAGGGATGCCGATCTCCTCGGCCACGATCTGAGCGAACGTCGTCTCGTGGCCCTGGCCCTGGGACTGCACCGAGAGCCGGACGACGGCCTTGCCGGTCGGGTGGATGCGCAGCTCACAACCGTCAGCCATGCCGAGGCCGAGGATGTCCATGTCCTTGCGCGGCCCTGCACCGACCGCCTCGGTGAAGAACGACACGCCGATACCCATCAACTCGCCGCGCTCACGCTTCTCGGCCTGCTCACGCCTGAGCTCGTCGTAGCCGGCCATCTCCATGGCCAGCCGCATGGTCGGCTCATAGTTGCCCGAGTCGTAGACCCACCCGGTCTTGGTCGTGTACGGGAACTGCTCAGGCTGGATGAAGTTCTTGATCCGCAGCGCGATCGGGTCCATCTGCAGCTCGTAGGCCAGGCAGTCGACGATGCGCTCGACGAGATAGACGGCTTCGGTGATCCGGAAGGAGCAGGCGTAGGCCACGCCGCCGGGGGCCTTGTTGGTGTAGACCGCCGTCATCTTGCAGTAGGCGGCCTCGATGTCGTAGCTGCCGGTGAATACGCCGAAGAATCCCGCCGGGTACTTCACCGGGGCAGCAGTGCCGTTGAAGGCACCGTGGTCGGCGAGCACGTTGGTCCGGATGGCGAGGATCTTGCCGTCCTTGGTCGCCGCTATCTCGCCGCGCATGATGTAGTCGCGCGCAAATCCGGTGCTGATCAGGTTCTCTGAGCGGTCCTCCACCCACTTCACCGGCTTGCCGGTGACGATCGATGCGACGATCGCGCAGACGTAGCCAGGATAGATTGGCACCTTGTTGCCGAAACCTCCGCCCAGGTCGGGCGAGATGACTCGGATCTTGTGCTCAGGTATCCCGGCCACGATCGCGTACAGCGTGCGGTGGGCATGGGGTGCCTGGGTCGTCGACCACAACGTCAGCTTGCCGTCGATGCGTTCGTAGTCCGCGACCGCTCCGCAGGTCTCCATGGGCGCGGGGTGCACCCGCGGATAGACCAGATCCTGGCTGACGACGACGTCGGCGGCCGCGAATACGGCCTCTGTGGCGGCCTCATCACCCGTCTCCCAGTCGAAGCAGTGGTTGTCGGTCTTGCCCTCCAGATCATCGCGAATCACCGGCGCGGAGGGGTCGAGCGCGTGGCGCGCGTCCACGACAGGGTCGAGGATGTCGTACTCGACATCGATCAGCTCGAGTGCGTCGCGAGCGGCGTACCGGTCCTCGGCCACGACGAATGCGACCTCCTGGCCCTGGAAACGCACCTTGTCGGTGGCGAGCACGGCCTGCACATCGTTGGACAGCGTCGGCATCCACGCAAGCCCCTTTTCGGCCAGTGCGGTGCCGGTCACGACCGCCTTGACCTTCGGGTGCGCCTCGGCAGCACTGGTGTCGATGCTGACGATGCGTGCGTGCGCTACGGGTGAGCGCAGGATCGCCAGGTGCAGCATGCCGGGCAGCTGGACGTCGTCGATGTAGTGGCCTTTGCCGCGCAGGAAGCGTGGGTCCTCCTTGCGCAGCATCCGGCCGTGGCCGACAGGCTTCTGGTCGTTGTCCTCGAAGACCTGGGCCGGACGGTTCTCGACCGTGGTCATGATGCACTTCCCGCGGTGACGGTGGCTTCGGTGACGTCGGCCCCAGCTGCTGCCGCGGCCTCGTGGGCAGCTGCCCACTGGATCGATCGTACGATCGTCGCATAGCCTGTGCACCGGCAGATCTGGCCCGAGATCGCCTCGCGGATCTCGTGTTCGGTGGGGTTGGGATCTCGGTCGAGCAGCGCGCGAGCCGTCATCATCATGCCGGGCGTGCAGAAACCGCACTGCAGGCCGTGGCACTCCATGAAGCCCTGCTGTACGGGGTCGAGCTGACCATCCTGCTCGAGGTCCTCGACGGTGCGGATATCGTGCCCGCCCGCCATGGCAGCCAGCACGGTACATGACTTCACCGGCTCGCCGTCCATCCACACCACGCAGGTGCCGCAGTTGCTGGTATCGCACCCCCAGTGGGTGCCGGTAAGGCCCAGGTGGTCGCGCAGGTAGTGCACCAGCAGCAGCCGTCCCTCGATCTCGCCGGTGACCTCGTCGCCATTGACGTTCATCGACACCTGCATCGTCAGTTCTCCTCGTGGTGGATGCGCGCTACCGAACGTCGCAGGGCTCGTTTCGTCAGCTCGGCTGCCAGGTGCCGCTTGTACTCGACGCTGCCGCGCATGTCGGTGGCCGGGCTGCAGACCTCGGCGGCGATCGCACCGGCCTGGGCATAGAGCTCTTCGGACGGTGCCTTGCCTCGCAGTGCCTCCGAGATCGCGGGGATACCAGTCGTGTTCGGCCCCACTGCGGCCAACCCGACGCGAGCGTCCGAGATCACCCCGCCGTCCATCCAGACCGCAGCACCCGCCGAGACGACGGCCCAGTCGCCGGCGCGGCGCTCAACCTTCTCGTAGGCGCTGGACCCGTTGGCCTTGATGGGAATCCGGACCTCGATGAGCATCTCGCCGTCCCCGACCGCCGTCTCGTAGGGGCCGCGATGGAACTCCTCCATCGTCACCACGCGTTCGCCCGAGCTACCGCGAATCACACAGCTCGCGCCGAGCGTGGTGCACACCGCGGACAGGTCCTCCGAAGGGTCCGCCTGGCACAGGGACCCACCGAGGGTTCCGCGGTTGCGGACGACAGGATCGGCGATCACCCGCTCGGCGTCGCGGAAGATCGGGAAGGCCGCAGCGAGCCCGTCGGAATCGAGGAGCTCACGGTGGCGTGCCATGGCGCCGATGCGGATTTGCGACGACTCGATGTGGATGTACCCCAGCTCGTCGTGCAGGTCGTTGATGTCGATGAGGTACTCGAGGTTGGCCAGCCTGAGCTTCATCATGGGCAGCAGGCTGTGCCCACCAGCCACCAGGCGCGAACTGGCGCCCAGCCGCTCCAGCAGACCAATGGCGTGGTCAACGCTCGTCGCGCGCTCATACTCGAACGGTGCCGGAACCTGCATGCCCAACTCCTCGCTGCTCGGTGGCTCCAGTATCGGCGCGCCGTCGTCCGGCATGTCAACAGGCACCTAAGTGAAACCTTAGGTCGCTCGAACTGGCTAAGCCTTCGGCTTAGGTGCCTGTTGACATCCCGTTCACCGCCGCCGATGCTGCGGCTCACTGGGACCTCTGGACGACGGCGACGAAGTCTTTCCCGAACGTCACCACCGGGGCTCACGCCGCAGCTGGAGAGGAGCGGCCAGCGTCGGGACCGATCTGGCTGAACTGGCCCGTCGCTTCGCGACTCGCGTGGCCGTTGCGCGGCCGGCAGGACCTGCGGCAGCGCGCCGGCGCACTGCTCCTCGCGCCGGGACTCAGCCTGGGATGCCAACTGGCGATGAGCGGCACCATGATCTAGATGCTCGTCCTGATGGTCTAGTTTCGCGCGCGGTCAAGCGGGAGAGTTTCGCGCGCTCATCCGGCGAAACTCTCCCGCTCATCCACAGTTGTGGTCCAGCGGGCGTGTTTGTTGAGTTTGTCGCGGGTCTCGTAGAACTTCGGTGACGGCCCCGAAATACCTGATCCGGATGTTCATCCCAACTCACCCGCCAATGTAAGACATCTCGATCTTCTTGTTGCCCGTCGCGCGCAGCTCGTTGGTCTTCGCACTGCGCAACTCCGAGTAGCGATCCGTGCGCTCTCGCCAGATGTGGGCCATGACGGTTGAGAGCTGTTCGTCCGAGCAACCACCGCGCATCAGGGCACGCAGGTCATGGCCGTCCGTGGCAAACAGGCAGGTGAACAGCTTGCCTTCGGTCGAGACCCGCACCCGGGTGCAGGAATGGCAGAACGACTGGGTGACGCTTGAGATCACCCCGATCTCGCCGCTGCCATCCCGGTAACGCCATCTCACGGAGGTCTCGCCATTGTAGTTCGGCGCGACCTCCTCCAGAGGCAGCTCGGCGTTGATGCGGCTGATGACCTCGGCCGATGGCACCACCTCGCCCATCTGCCAGCCGTTGCTGCTGCCGACATCCATGAACTCGATGAAGCGCAGAATGTATGGCGACCCCTTGAAATGGCGAGCCATCGCCACGATGTCCTGATCATTTTGGCCGCGCTTCATCACCATGTTGATCTTGATCGGGCCGAGGCCGACCTCATGGGCCACGTCGATGCTGTGCAAGACCTTCGCAACGGGGAAGTTGACGTCGTTCATGGCCTTGAAGGTCGCGTCGTCCAGCGAGTCCAGCGAGACGGTCACCCGCTTGAGACCTGCGTCTTTGAGCGACTGCGCCTTGGACGCAAGGGCCGATCCGTTGGTGGTCAGCGCAATGTCGATATCACGGCCGGCAGGCGTCTTCAGCGCGGCGAGCATGCCCACCAAGTCCTCGAGCCCCTTGCGCAGCAGCGGTTCACCGCCGGTGAGGCGGATCTTCTCGACTCCGTGTGCGACAGCGATCCTGGCGAGCCGGGTTATCTCCTCGAAGGTCAGCAGCTCATCGCGTTCCATGAACATGAAGTCCCTGCCGAAGATCTCCTTCGGCATGCAGTAGACGCACCGGAAGTTGCACCGATCGGTGACCGAAATGCGCAGGTCCCGCAGTTGACGGTTCCGAGTATCGGCTGCCCTACCGGTCGGCGTTTCACGCTCAACCGGGATATCCGACAGGTCACGGAAATAGTGAGGCGTGGATTCGAGCACACCGTTGTCCATCACAGCATCACACTATGCTCGCTCGCGAGGCAAGGCGACGACGAGGCTCAGACTGACCCCCGCCCAGTCCGGGACATGGGGTCGTCGGCGTCCCCAAGCTCGCATGGTGACCCTTTATGGCCGTAGCCCATCCAGAAGCGCGAGAAGGTCCCGCGCGGGGAGCGGCCGCCATGAGCGAAACCTCAGTTCCGACACCGGCCGAGATCATCTCCAACAAGCCCCTCGCGTTGGCTGGCAACGAACACCACAACGTCGACACCGGCGATCCAGTCGACTACTGGCATTGGCTCGGGCAACACGACGCCTACCCGGAGCCGGCTCTTGAATGGCGGGGTCCGCTGGCGTTTGCCAGAGCCCACGGAGCCCTTCCTGGTATCGATCACGAGTTCGGCATCCGTTGGGGGTCCAACGACGACCAGCGAGTCAGCCTTCGCGTCGAGTTCGGTTCCGACGCTAGCCTGCTCTACGTCTATGACCCGACCTGGGAGAGTACGTCGTCATCGGCACCGACGTCCCACTGGCCGCGATCCAGGACGCCTTCGCTCGTGCCCTGCAGTTCGGTGAGCACTTGGCTGTTGAGGACTTCGTCGCGCTGCTCCCACACGTGCTGCCGTTTCGCCCGGCTCCGGGACCCGAGCTATGAGTGCGGTCAGCGCGGAACGCGTTGATGTTGCGGCCATCCGTGCCGCGCACCCCATCGAGGACGTGATCGCCTCGTCCGGCGTCGAACTGCATGCCAGCGGACACGGGTACATGGGGTGCTGCCCGTTCCACGACGACTCGACCGCGTCGATGTCGGTCGGCGGAGTGCCC
>JAYSQM010000278.1:0-4396 GCA_043721575.1 Phycicoccus sp. | reverse complement strand
TCGGCGTCTGCGGGAAGCTCTCGCATCCAGGTGTCGATCGACGAGGGCACGGGCACGGAGGTCCTGGCTCTGGCCCAGCAGGCCTTGGCTGCCCGTCGGCGCGTTCACCTGCGCTACCTGGTGCCGGGCCGGGATGAGTCCACGGAGCGCGACGTCGACCCCATGCGGGTGATCAGCTTCGACGCCCACTGGTACCTCGAGGGCTGGTGCCACCGGGCCGAGGACGTCCGCTTGTTCCGCCTGGACCGGATCGAGTCCCTCACGATCCTGGATGAGGACGGCACGGCGCCAGCCACGGCGCAGCCGCGCGAGCTGGACTCCGGGGTGTTCACGCCACACCCCGACGACCAGCTCGTCCGGCTCGCGCTCGGACCCGGGGCGACCTGGGTCAGCGACTACTACCCGACCGAGAGCGTCGAGCGGACCCAGGGTGGGGGAGCGGTCGTCACCTTGCGGACCGCAGACACCGCCTGGTTGCGCCGCCTGATGTGGCGACTGGGTTCACAGGCCACGGTGCTCGAGCCCGCAGGGCTTGCCCTCGAGGTTCAGCAGGGAGCCCGCGCGGCTCTGGAGGCGTATGCCGCGTCGGCCGGGTCTATCCTGGCCAGCGGGTAGGGTCCAGCCTGATGTGGTGGTGGGTGATGATCTGGGCTCTCCTGCTCGTGGCGGCAGGCGGCTACCTCGCCGCGCGAGCCTGGGGGCTGTGGGGCCAGGCCAAGGAGCTGGGTGCCGAGCTGGCCGCCGCCGAGCGTCGTCTCCATGCGGTGCAGGGCCAGCTGGAGCTGCTCGGGGAGCGGATCAGCTCCCCGGAACAGCTTGCGGTCTTTGCCGATCCAGCCATGGCCCGCAAACAACGTGACCGGGCCAGGGCGGCGGGTCGCCGTGCGCGCCAACAACGTCGCGCATCTTCACACCCTGCGTGGGCCAAGCACGTAGACTGAGAGCCGTTGGCCACGAACGCCGCGTTTCAAGAGCACCGCGTTTCACCACCACGGAAGGCTTCATTCCATGATCCGCAACCTGCTGGACCACCCGATCAACCTCGCGATCGTCGTGCTTGTGATTGTCGTCGTGGTGGGCTGGAAAAGACTGCCGGACGTCTCGCGCAGCCTTGGCCGCTCGATGCGGATCTTCAAGTCCGAGGTTGACGAGATGAAGAACGACGGCAAGTCCGCGTCCAGCGCGGCGAGCAGTGACACGGTCAGGGGCGAGACGGTCCACCCGAACCCAAACCCCACGGCAGAGCCGACCGCGGACACGACTGCGGACCCGGCCGAGCGTACGACGCACAACCAGCCGCCGGCCTGAGCCGCATACCAGCAAGCGACACAGCGTCCGGTCAACTGAGGATCCACTGACTCATGGCAGTTCTGCGCCATAAGCGCAACCCCGACGGGCGCATGTCCCTGGGTGACCACCTGCGCGAGCTTCGCCGACGCCTGGTCATTTCCGCGGCGGCCATCGCCGCCGGCAGCGTGCTCGGATGGGTCGAGTACGACTGGCTCTTCACCCAGATCATGGCCCCCCTCCGCAAGCTCGCGGCAGAGCGGGGTGGCCTGGTCAACATCAACTTCGGGGGCATCACCCAGCCGTTCACCGTCCAGCTGCAGGTGGCGCTGTTCGTGGGGGTCATCGTGGCTAGCCCGGTCTGGCTCTTCCAGGTGTGGGGCTTTATCGTCCCCGGGCTGACCAAGCGTGAGAAGCGCACGACCATGGCGTTCCTCGGAGCCGCCGTGCCCTTGTTTCTCGCGGGATGCTTCCTGGCGACCAAGGTTGTGCCCAAGGCGGTCGAGATACTGCTCGGCTTCACCCCCCGGGGTGCGGCCAACCTGCCGGACGCGGCGCTCTACCTGACCTTCGTGACCCGGTTCATCCTGGCTTTCGGTCTGGCCTTCCTGCTGCCGGTGTTCCTCGTCGGACTCAACGTCGCCCACGTCCTGCCGGCACGCATCATGCTCAAGGGCTGGCGGATAGCCGTCATCCTCATCTTCGTCTTCGCAGCGATGATGACGCCCACTCCCGACGCCTGGACGATGCTCGTTCTTGCCCTGCCGATGGTTGGTCTCTTCTATGCGGCGGTCGGTGTCTCGTTTCTGTTGGACCGGCGGCGGGCACGGCAGCAGCCCGATTGGTCCAACTTGGCCGACGACGAGGCCAGCCCCCTGTAATGTTCGCCCGTGACCAAGCGGATCGGGTTGATCATCAACCCCACGTCAGACAAGGGTCGGGGCGCGGCGATCGGCGCCGAGGTGGCCGCCCGGCTTGAGGCCGAGGGCCACGAGGTGATCGACCTCTCAGATGAGACCGCGGCCTCCGCGCGCGACAGCGCCCTGGCCGCTATCGCCTCAGGGCTGGACGTCCTGGCAGTCACCGGCGGGGACGGCACGGTCAACCTCGGGGTCAACCTGTGCGCCGGCACCGAAACCGTTCTGGCCATCGTCGCCGCGGGCACGGGGAACGACATCGCGCGCGCCCTGCATCTGCCCCTCCACGACGCGAAAGCTGCGGCGAAGGTCCTGGCCAACGGCACGGTTCGCACCATCGACGCCGGTCGGCATACTGACGCCCACGGCGTCTCGCACTGGTTCGCCGGCGTTCTGGGCGCGGGGTTCGACTCGTTGGTCAACGAACGCGCCAACACCTGGGGGTGGCCAAAGGGCCGGATGCGCTACAACCTGGCCATTGCTCGTGAGCTGCCGGTCTTCAAGCCGATTCCCTATGTCATCGAGGTCGACGGCGTCCGCCACAGCACCCAGGCGATGCTGGTCGCAGTGGGCAACGGCCCGTCATACGGCGGCGGCATGTTGGTGTGCCCGGATGCCAGCTTCGAGGACGGGATGTTCGACATCCTGATCGTGCACCAGATCTCGACGATCGAGTTCCTCAAGGTCTTCCCCAAGGTGTTCAGCGGCAAGCACGTCGGGCACCCGGCCGTGCAGATCCTGCGCGGCAAGGAGGTCAGGCTCGAAGCCGTCGGCATCGTCAGCTATGCCGACGGCGAACGCTTCGCGCCCCTACCGATGAGCGCTCAGATCGTGCCGGGCGCGCTGAACGTCCTTGTCGCCAGCCCCTGACGTAACCTGAGCGTCATGGCCACCCCCGCGCGCGCCGCACAGGCCCGGATCGACGCGTTTGCCAAGGGATTCGACTTCCCGCTCGACGACTTCCAGGTGCGTGCGTGCCAGGCCGTTGCCCTCGGCCAGGGGGTGCTGGTGGCCGCACCCACCGGTGCCGGCAAGACCATCGTGGGAGAGTTCGCGGTGTTCCTGGCACTGGCCGCCGGGCGTAAAGCCTTCTACACCACGCCGATCAAGGCTCTGTCGAACCAGAAGTATGCCGACCTCGTCCGCCGCCACGGCGCCGACCAGGTCGGTCTGCTCACCGGCGACTCCTCGATCAACGGGGAAGCCCCGGTTGTCGTGATGACCACTGAGGTCCTTCGCAACATGATGTATGCCGGGTCCGCCACCCTGCGCGGGCTCGGCTTCGTGGTCATGGACGAGGTGCACTACCTTGCCGATCGCCTGCGCGGTGCGGTGTGGGAGGAAGTGATCATTCACCTGCCCGAGGACGTGCAGGTCGTCTCGCTGTCGGCGACGGTGAGCAACGCCGAGGAGTTCGGTGCCTGGCTCGGCGAGGTTCGCGGCCACACCGAGGTGATCGTCGAGGAACATCGACCGGTGCCGTTGTGGCAGCACATGATGGTCGGTCAGGGCTTGTACGACCTTTTTGCGGACGAAACCTCTGCTGCCACAGCGGCTTCGGGTGCGGCAGCGGTTTCGGGTACAACAGGAGTTTCTCGGGCAAAGGGGGTTGCGGACCCGACCCGGGTCAATCCCGAGCTGCTGGAACGCATCCGCGGTGGCGACCGGGCCGGTGGTCATGACGGCTTCGGACGCGCTCGAGGTGGCGACGCCGACGGACGCGGTCGAAGTGGCGGGGGACGTGATCGCGGTCGCCGCACCCCTGGCGCTCGTCCGGGTGGTGCCGGCCAGGATCGCCAGGGTGGGACGGGACCGGCTCGCCAGGGTGGCCGGTTCGGGGGAGGCCCGAGCCGAACAGAAGTCATCGAGCGCCTCGACCGCGACGGCCTGTTGCCGGCAATCACCTTCATCTTCAGTCGTGTTGGCTGCACGTCAGCCGTGAGCCAGCTGCTCGCCAACGGCATCCGGCTGATACCGCAGGTGGAGGGGGACCGGATCCGTCGTACGGTCGAGGAACGCATCCAGGGCCTGGCCGACGAGGACCTTGGCGTGCTGGGCTACTGGGACTTCGTCGAGGGCCTCACCCGCGGTTTCGCGGCCCACCATGCCGGGATGCTGCCGACGTTCCGGGAGATCGTGGAGGAGCTCTTCACCGCTGGCCGTATCCGTGCGGTGTTCGCCACCGAGACCCT
>JAYSQM010000277.1:0-20257 GCA_043721575.1 Phycicoccus sp. | reverse complement strand
GCGACATCGGTGACCTTGAGGCCCGCCTCGGCGGCGAGGGCGCGGCTCCTGGACCCGGGGGCGAGCCCCACGACGACATCGACCCCGGAATCGTGGAGGTTGAGGGCGTGGGCGTGGCCCTGGCTGCCGTAGCCGATGACGGCGACCTTGCGCCCCTGGATCACAGACAGGTCTGCATCGTCGTCATAGAACATTTCAGCCATGGCGGGCTCCTTCGCGTAGTTGGCGTTGCGTCAATGAGATTGCGTCAATGAGATCGCGTGAATGACGTTGGGATTCTTGGGCCTCGGGGTCAAAACAGGCGGTATGCCGTACCGTGCGTTTGCGGTGCCCTGGGCTGCGCCATCGCTCTCAGGCCGACCGCAGCGAACGGTCAGTGATCGAACGGGCTCCACGGCCGATGGCGACCATGCCGGAATGCACGAGCTCCTTGACACCGAACGGCTCCAGGATCCGCAGCAGCGCCTCCAGCTTTTCGCTGTCGCCGGTGGCCTCGATGGTCACGGCATCGGGGGCGACGTCAACGACCTTGGCCCGGAACAGCTGGGCCGTCTCGAGGATGTGCGAACGGGTCTGCAGGTCGGCGCGGACCTTGACCAGGAGGATCTCCCGTTGGACCGAGGCGGAGCGCTCGAGCTCGACGACCTTGAGCACCTCGACCAGCTTGTTGAGCTGCTTGGTGACCTGCTCGAGTGGCAGTTCCTCGACGTCGACGACGACCGTCATCCGTGACACGTCGGGGTGCTCCGTCGGGCCGACCGCCAGGGAGTCGATGTTGAACCCGCGCCGCGAGAACAGTCCCGCGATACGGGCCAGGACGCCGGGCTTGTTCTCCACCAGGACTGACAGCGTGTGCTTGCTCATCTCTACCTCACCCTTCAGTCTTCACGGTCCCACACCGGCGTCAGGCCGCGTGCCGTCTGGATCTGGTCGTTGCTGACTCCGGAGGGGACCATCGGCCACACCATCGCATCGCGGTGGACCACGAAATCCACCACCACGGGAACGTCGTTGATCTCCATCGCCTTCTTGATGGTCGCGTCGACGTCGGCGGCCGACTCGCACCGCATTCCCACGCAGCCGTAGGCGTCGGCCAGCTTGACGAAGTCAGGCACGCGCGCCTGATGGCTGGTGTGCAGGTCGGTGTTGGAGTAGCGCTCGTTGTAGAAGAGCGTCTGCCACTGGCGGACCATGCCCAGGCTCGAGTTGTTGATGATCGCGACCTTGATCGGGATCTTGTTGATCACGCAGGTCGCGAGCTCCTGGTTGGTCATCTGGAAACAGCCGTCACCGTCGATGGCCCAGACGGTGCGCTCGGGTTGGGCGACCTTGGCTCCCATGGCCGCCGGCACCGCAAAGCCCATCGTGCCCAGGCCGCCGGAGTTGATCCAGCTGTTGGGGCGTTCGTACCGCACGAACTGGGCGGCCCACATCTGGTGCTGGCCCACGCCGGCCACGAAGACCGACTCTGGTCCACTGATCGCGCCGAGGCGTTCGATGACGTACTGCGGGGACAGCGACTCGCCATCCGGGGCGGAGTAGCCCAGCGGGAACGTGGCCTTCCACTGCGCAACCTGCGTGCGCCACTGCTCGTAGTCGCCTCGATGACCTGCCTCCTGCTCGCCGCGGACTGCGGTGATGAGATCGCTGATGACGTCCTTGCAGTCGCCCACGATCGGCACGTCGGCAACGCGGTTCTTGGAGATCTCGGCGGGGTCGATGTCCGCGTGGATGACCTTGGCGTCAGGGGCGAACGTCGACAGCTGACCGGTCACCCGGTCGTCGAAGCGGGCGCCCAGCGTGATCAGCAGGTCGGACTTCTGCAGGGCCGTGACGGCAGCCACAGTGCCGTGCATGCCCGGCATACCGAGGTTGAGCTGGTGGCTGTCGGGCACGGCGCCGCGGGCCATCAACGTGGTGACCACTGGTATCTGGGTCAGTTGGAGGAACTCACGCAGCAGGTCGCTGGCACCGGAACGGATGACTCCCCCGCCGACATACAGCACCGGACGATGCGCCTCCCGGATGAGCCGGGCCGCCTCCCGGATCTGCTTGCCGTGCGGCCTGGCGACAGGACGGTAGCCGGGCAGGTCGAACTTCGGCGGCCACACGAACGTGGTCTGGGCCTGCAGGGCGTCCTTGCTGATGTCCACCAGGACCGGACCAGGGCGGCCGGTCGCGGCGATGTGGAAGGCCTCGGCGATCGCGCGCGGGATCGCGGCGGCATCCGTGATCAGGTAGTTGTGCTTGGTGATCGGCATCGTGATGCCGCGGATGTCGGCTTCCTGGAAGGCATCGGTGCCGATGGACTTGGAGGAGACCTGACCGGTGATGGCGACGATCGGGACCGAGTCCATGTAGGCATCGGCGATCGGCGTGACCAGGTTGGTCGCACCCGGGCCGCTCGTGGCCATGCAGACGCCGACCTTGCCGCTGACCGACGCGTAGCCCTCTGCGGCGTGTCCTGCTCCCTGTTCGTGGCGCACAAGGATGTGCCGCACCTTGGTGGAGTCCAGCAGCGGGTCGTATGCCGGCAGGATCGCACCACCGGGGATGCCGAAGACGGTGTCGACGCCAAGGGCCTCCAGGGCCATGACCAGGCTCTGGGCGCCGGTGACCTGGGCTGCTGGCGCGCCGACGTCCCCGCCACGTGACCGGGTCGAGCCCGCGAGGTCCGCCGGAGACGGGCCGCGGGGCCCAGGCACTTCAGGGGTAGGGCCTTCAGGGGTAGAGCCTTCCGGGGTCGACCGTGGCCCGGGGGCCTTGCCGTCCGTCACTTTCGTCACCGCTTTCACGAGCGAGCGTCTTTATCTGTTCCGTGGTCCGAACCGGCCCGTGATCACGGACCATCTGCATAAAAAAACCCCTCGGTCCGGATCCGGACATGAGGGGTAGCGCGCTGACTCAGGGGAAGCGTCTGCGCGCTAGGGAAGTACGAGAATTCGGGCCACGCCCCAACCGTGCGACACCGCCGGTTGCAGTGTCAACCGGCGGTGCGTGCAGTCTCAACATTCGGACGCATTGTCCGACAAATGGACCTGCTAGCCACACACAGCTCCCCCGGCGGCGCTGCCGACGAGCTTGCGGTACTTGGCCAGGACGCCTCGTGGGTACTTGGGCGCAGGCGGGGTGAAGCCGACGGCGCGCTCGGCCAGCACCTCCGGCGTCACGTCGACATCGAGCGTTCCGGCGGCTACGTCGAGGCGGATCCGGTCGCCGTCCTGCACGAAGGCGATGGGCCCGCCGTCGACCGCCTCGGGAGCCACGTGTCCGACGCACAGGCCGGTCGTGCCACCGGAGAACCGACCATCGGTCAGCAGTAGCACGTCCTTGCCGAGACCAGCGCCCTTGATGGCGGCGGTGACGGCCAGCATCTCGCGCATACCGGGGCCGCCCTTAGGCCCTTCGTAGCGGATGACCACCACGTCATCGGCCTTCAGTGAGCCACTCTCGACGGCATCCATCGCCGCTCGCTCACCCTCGAAAACCCTTGCGCTTCCTTCGAATACGTCGGCGTCAAAGCCAGCCGTCTTGACGACAGCGCCGTCGGGAGCCAGCGAACCGCACAGGATCGTCAGGCCGCCGGTCTTGTGGATCGGCTCGGACATGGCGCGCAGGACCTGACCATCGGGGTCCGGCGGGCGGACGTCGGCGAGGTTCTCGGCGACCGTACGACCCGTGACCGTCAGGCAGTCACCGTGCAGCATCCCCGCGTCCAGGAGGGCCTTCATGACGACCGGGACACCCCCAACGCGGTCGATGTCGGTCATCACGAACCGACCGAACGGCTTGACGTCGGCCAGGAGCGGGACCGTGGCCCCGACCCGCGCAAAGTCCTCCAGCGACAGCTCGACCTGGGCTTCGTTGGCGATGGCGAGCAGGTGCAGGACCGCATTGGTCGAGCCGCCGAAGGCCATGACGACGGCGATGGCGTTCTCGAACGCCTCCTTGGTCATGATCTGCCGGGCGGTGATGCCACGGCGCAACAGCTCCACGACGGCCTCGCCGGACCTGCGGGCGAACCCGTCGCGGCGGCGGTCGGGGGCCGGGGGTGCCGCACTGCCGGGCAGCGACATCCCCATGGCCTCCGCCACGCAGGCCATCGTGTTGGCGGTGAACATGCCACCACAGGCACCCTCGCCCGGGCAGATCGCACGCTCGATGGCGTCGACGTCGGCGCGGCTCATTCGACCCGCGGAGCACGCACCGACGGCCTCGAAGGCGTCGATGATCGTGACCGTCCGCTCAGACCCGTCGCTCATCTTGGCGATGCCCGGAAGGGTCGACCCGGCGTACAGGAAGACACTCGCGAGATCGAGGCGCGCAGCGGCCATGAGCATGCCCGGCAGCGACTTGTCGCAGCCGGCCAGCAGGACGGAGCCGTCAAGGCGTTCGGCCTGCATCACGGTCTCGACGGAGTCGGCGATGATCTCGCGGCTGACAAGCGAGAAGTGCATGCCTTCGTGGCCCATCGAGATGCCGTCGCTGACGCTGATGGTGGCGAACTCCAGCGGGTAGCCACCGGCGGCGTGCACACCGTGCTTGACGGCCTTGGCGAGCCGGTCCAGGGACAGGTTGCACGGGGTGATCTCGTTCCAGGAGCTGGCGACGCCGATCTGCGGCTTGACCCAGTCGTCATCGCCCATGCCGACGGCTCGGAGCATGCCGCGGGCTGCGGTCTTCTCGAGCCCGTCGGTGACGTCGCGGCTGCGCGGCTTGATGTCGGGCTGGCGAGGCGATGAGGGCGGGCTCTGCGTCATGACGGGATTCTACGACCCTGTCCACGGGCTGGAACCGCTGTCTTGCCCTGCGGGCATCACAACCTCTGGCTCAGCCTCGCGGGACGACGAAGTCCCGCAGCTGCGCCGTCTCGGGCGCGAGCGCCGCCCAGCGACCCTCGAACCCCAGGACCGCCAGCCCGGAGGTGGGGAAACCCTGCGACATCCGGTCGATGGCGTCGGCCGACCCTGCACCGTCCTGCGAAAGCGCCGTTGCCAGCACAGGGATTCCGGGGCCATGCCCGATCATCAGGACGTTGCTGACCGAGTCCGGAACCTCCCGGAGCACGTCGAGCAGGCCGGACGCACTGGCGTCGTAGAGGCGCTCGTCGAAGCGCCTGTCCTTGACGAAAGCTGCGCCCGCACAGGCCGCGTCGAGGGTCTGGCGGGTGCGTTCGGAGGTCGAGCAGAGAACCAGGTCCAGGACCACGGCTTGCGACGGGTGGCTCAACCACTTGCCGCCCCTCAACCACTGACCGACGGCGCGGGCGTCCCTTAGGCCTCGCGGTGCGAGCTCGCGATCGTGGTCGACCTTGCCCTGCACCTGCTCGGCCTTGGCGTGCCGGAGCAGGATCAGGGTGCGCTCGCTCGTCGGCGTCGTCATCACACGAGCATCTCCTGGATCCCGGGATCCGGCGAGTCAGCCGCCGGCAACCGACGGGAGGATGTGGACCACCGCGTCGGGGCCGACCAGGACGTCCAGCCCGCCAAGGCGTCGTACGTCGTGGCCGTCGACGAACACGTTGACGTGCCGACGCAGCGCGCCGGTCTCGTCCCGGATCCGGGTGCCGAGCTGCGGCCGGGTGACGACCGCCGCATCCAGGACCGTCCGCAGCAACGTCGCCTCATCGCCGACCGGCACGAGGAGCTCGCTGACACCATCGGCAAGCTCCCGCAGGACTCCCGGCAGGATGATTCGCACGCCGTCGCTCACCTGAGCACGGCCGCCCGAACGCACAGGACGTCAGGCAGCTGCTCGGCGATGCGGGAGAAGGACTCGCCCTCGTCGGCGGATGCGTACACCTCGCCGTTGCGGGTCCCGAAGTAGATCCCCGCCTGCTGATGGGTGTCCGCGGCCGCCGCGTCGCGCAGCACGCAGGTGTAGGACGGGTGCGGCAGACCCTGCGACAAGGTCGTCCAGGTCCTGCCCGCGTCAGTCGAACGCTGGACCTGCAGCTGGCCGCCTGGCGGGACTCGTTCGCGGTCGGCGGTGATGGGGATCAGCCACAAGGTGTCCCCCCTGGACGGGTGGGCAAGGACGGTGAAGCCGAAGTCGGTCGGCAGGCCGTCGGCGATCGAGGCCCACGTGGCTCCGTTGTCATCCGAGCGATAGACACCGTGGTGGTTCTGGGCATAGAGGCGTGCAGGGTTGGCGCCGTCACGGGCCACCTTGTGCACGCACTGGCCGAACTCCGGCCACGGGTCGGGCTGGTAGGGCGCCTTGATGCCGCTGTTGTTGGCCGTCCACGACTCGCCACCGTCAGCGGTCCGGTAGACGCCTCCGGTGCTCATCGCGACGAGCATCGCGGCGGAGTCAGCCGGATCGGGCAGGATCGTGTGGATCGCTGCGCCACCGAACCCGGCCCCCCACTCCGGGCGGTGCGGGTGCTCCCACAGGCCCCGGACCAGGGAGAACGTCTCGCCCCGGTCACCGCTGCGCCACAGCGCCTGCGGCTCGGTGCTGGCCCACACCACCTCGTCGTCATGCACGTCCGGCGTGATCTGCCAGACCCGCTCGACCGCGGCGCCGGTCTCCTCGGGGAAGCGGATCGCGCCCTCGGGGGTCTCGTCCCAGGACTGGCCGAGGTCGTCGCTGCGCATGACGGTCGGGCCCCAGTGCTCCGAGCGGACCCCGGCCAGCAGTCGCGGTTGCCCGCCGCGGGAGTCGATGCCGATGCTGGGGACCTCGCGCATGAGGAAGTGCGGGCCGTCCAGCGTCCATCTGCTCCGGTCGTCGCTGCGGGCCAGCCAGAGCCCCTTGCGCGTGCCGATGGCAACCAGTGTCTGGGTCATGACCCCGAGTCTGTCGCCGACCACCGACAGTTGCAACGTCTAGCCCGCGTGCACCACGTTTCGCAGCGGCCGCCCATCGACGAAGGCGCCGATCTGGTCGCGCAACAAGGCCACCGCCCGGGGCACGAAGGCGCTGGAGGCCCCGCCCACATGCGGGCTGATCAGGACGCCAGGCGTGCGCCACAACGGATGGTCAGCGGGCAGAGGCTCAGGGTCGGTGACGTCTAGCGCCGCCCGAATCCTGCCGGACCCGGCGGCTTCCACCAGTGCTTCGGTGACCACGACCTTGCCCCGCGAGACGTTGACGAGCAGCGAGCCGTCGCGCATCGAGGCCAGGAAGTCCCGATCGACCAGACCTGTCGTCGCGTCCGAGAGCGGCACGATCACGATGACCACGTCGTGCTCGGGCAGCAGGGACGGGAGCTCGTCCACCCCGTGCACAAGGGCAACGAGCTCATCACCGGCCCGAGCGCGCGAGGCCACCGCGGTGAGCGTCACCTCGAACCCGCTGAGACGACGCGCGATCGCAGCTCCGATCCCGCCATACCCGAGAATGAGCACCTTCTTGTCTGCCAGGGAAGGCCAGAACTCGACCGGCAGCCACTGCGAACGCCCTTGTGCTGCAACAAAATCGGGTATGCCGCGTAGTGAGCTCAGCGTGAGCGTCACCGCGAGCTCCGCCGTCGAGGCGTCGTGGACACCGGACGCGTTGGCGAGCAGCACACCTGCCGGAAGCGCGGGGAGCGCGGTGTCGTAACCGGCGGTCAGCAGCTGGACCACGCGGAGACCGGGCAGCATACCGAGCCGCTGCCACCTGGGGGACCCGAAGTAGGGCGGCACCACGAAGGAGACCTCCTCCCGGCGGGGTGGCTCCTCCACCAGGTCCCACGGCACCATCTCGACGCCCTCCACCGGCCCGACGAGGTGGATCCACTCACGGTCAGGCAGCGAGATCACAGGCATGCCGAGACGGTAGTGCGTGAGAATGTGACATGAGAAGGCGGGCCTGGTCAACGCTGCTGATCGTCGTCACCACCGCGGGCTGCACCAGCGGCGGAGACCGGGTCGCGTTCCCGACGGCCTCCGAGCCTGTGCTGAACAGCACCTCGACTCCCGGCGCCACCGCCCCATCGGGCTCCGCGACGGCGTCTGCCGCGCCGGCAACGGAGACCATCGCGACCGGGCTCCCCGTGCCCTGGGGGCTGGCGTTCCTACCCGACGGCACGGCCCTCGTCACCCTGCGCGACCAGGCCGAGGTGCTGCACGTCGCCGAAGCCGCCGAACCGGTGTCGGTCGGGCGCGTACCGGGAGTCGACCCCGCCGGGGAGGGAGGACTGCTCGGTATCGCGGTGTCCCCCACCTTCGCGTCGGACCGGGCCGTCTTCGTCTACCTCACCTCGTTCGACGACAACCGGGTCATCCGGATGACCTTCGACGGCGCTGTGCTGAGGCCGGGGCCGGTCATCGTCGAGGGCATCCCCAAGGCCGGCAACCACAACGGCGGCCGGCTCGCGTTCGGCCCGGACGGCTACCTCTACATCACCACCGGCGACGCGGGTCAGGGCGACGCCGCGCAGGACAAGGGGTCGCTTGGCGGCAAGATCCTGCGAGTGACCGCCCTGGGCGCACCCGCACCCGGCAACCCCTTCCCGGGGTCGCGTGTCTGGAGCCTCGGCCATCGCAACGTCCAGGGCATGGCCTGGGACAGGGCGGGGACCATGTACGCCAGCGAGTTCGGGCAGAACACCTGGGACGAGCTGAACCGCATCGAGCCCGGCCGCAACTACGGCTGGCCGGACGTCGAGGGGACCGGAAACCGATCCGGTTTCGTCGACCCGATCATCCAGTGGCCGACCGCTGACGCGTCACCCAGCGGGATCGCGGTGGGCACCGACGCTGCCGTGTACATGGCGGCCCTGCGCGGGGAGTCGCTGTGGCGAATCCCGTTGGATGGCAAAGGAAAGGTGGGCCTGCCAGAACGTCTTCTGCAAGGGAAGTACGGACGGCTGCGCACGGTCGTGTCAGCGCCGGACGGACGGCTCTGGCTGGTCACCAGCAACACCTTCCGCGGCAACCCGCGTCCGGGGGACGACCGGATCGTCGCCCTCCGTCTACCCCTTCAGGAGTAGGCAAGAGCCATCCCGTAACCCAGTGGAAACGTCAGAAGTCCAGAAACGTCAGGAGACGCCGAGCTTGGTGAGGATCAGCTCGCGGACCTTGGCCGCATCGGCCTGCCCCTTCATCGCCTTCATGACCTGACCGATCAAGGCGCCGGCGGCCGCCACCTTGCCGTCGCGCACCTTGTCGGCAAGATCAGGGTTGGTCGCGATCACCGCGTCCACAGCTGCCGACAGCGCCCCGTCGTCGTTGACCAGCCGCAGCCCGCGCGCGTCGGCAACCGTCACCGGGGAGCCCTCACCGGCGAGGACGCCCTCGAGCACCTGACGGGCCATCGAGTCGTTGAGCCGACCGGACCCCACCATCGTGTCCAGGTCGGCCACGTGAGCCGGCGTCACACCGAAGTCCGCCAGATCGCGGCCCTCGACACTGGCCCGACGGGCCACCTCCCCCGTCCACCACTTGCGCGCGCCGGCAGGCGTTGCGCCGGCGGCAACGGACTCCTCGATCAGCTCGACCGCCTCGGCGTTCATGACGTCGCGCATCTCCAGATCGCTGTAACCCCAGTCGTTCTGGAGCCTGCGACGACGTTCGGCCGGCGGCTCGGGCAGGGTGGCGCGCAGCTCTTCGACGCGCTCACGCGTCGGGGCGACCGGCAGCAGGTCGGGCTCGGGGAAGTAGCGGTAGTCGTCCGCGTCGGACTTCACGCGTCCCGACGTGGTGACGCCGGTGTCCTCGTGCCAGTGTCTGGTCTCCTGCAGGATGGAGGCGCCGCTGTTCAGCACCGCGGCGTGACGGGTGATCTCGTAGCGGATCGCCCGCTCGACCGATCGCAGAGAGTTGACGTTCTTGGTCTCGGTCCGGGTGCCTAAAGGAATGGCATTCTGGGCTGCCTCATCGTCACGCGCAGCGGCCTTGGGGCGCAGTGAGACGTTGGCGTCGCAGCGCAGCGACCCCTGTTCCATCCGGACGTCGCTGACCTCGAGCGCCTTGAGCAGGTCACGCAGCGCCGAGACGTAGGCCTTGGCCACCTGAGGTGCCCGATCCCCCACGCCCACAAGAGGTTTGGTCACGATCTCGACGAGCGGGATGCCGGCCCGGTTGTAGTCGACCAGGCTGTGGTCCGCGCCGTGGATGCGTCCGGTGGCGCCGCCGACGTGCAGCGACTTGCCGGTGTCCTCCTCCATGTGGGCACGCTCGATGTTCACACGGAACGTCGACCCGTCCTCGAGCTCGACGTCGAGATAGCCGTTGAAGGCGATCGGTTCGTCGTACTGCGAGGTCTGGAAGTTCTTGGGCATGTCCGGGTAGAAGTAGTTCTTGCGGGCGAACCGGCACCACGGCGCGATCTCGCAGTTGAGCGCCAGACCAATCCGGATGGCCGAGTCGACCGCGACGGCGTTGACGACCGGCAGCGCCCCCGGCAGTCCGAGGCACACCGGACAGACCTGCGAGTTCGGTTCTGCGCCAAAGCCGGTTGCGCAACCACAGAACATCTTCGTCGCGGTGTTGAGCTCGACGTGGACCTCGAGGCCCATCACGGGGTCAAACGTCTGCAGGGCCTCGGCGTAGTCGACGACGGGCTCTGCCCCAGTGCCTCCGGCGGCGGTGCTCATGCGTGGGCCTCCCGGCCGTTGGTGGTGGTCGACGGCCCTGTAGCAGTAGTTGACAGCTCGGGGGCCATGGCGAGCAACGGTCCACCCCAGCGCTCGGTGAGTGCGGACTCCAGGGCCGCACCGACGCCATACAGCCGCTCGTCCCTGGTTGCGGGGGCGAGGATCTGGATGCCGGTCGGCAGACCGTCCTCGTCGGCCAGACCACTCGGCAGGGACATCCCCGGGATCCCGGCCAGGTTGGCCGGGATCGTGGCAATGTCGTTGAGGTACATGGCAAGCGGGTCGTCGAGCTTCTCGCCGATCTTGAACGCGGTGGTCGGCGTGGTCGGCGACACCAGGACGTCGGCCTGGTCGAAGGCTGCGGCGAAGTCGCGCGAGATCAGCGTGCGGACCTTCTGGGCCGAGCCGTAGTAGGCGTCGTAGTAGCCGCTGGACAGCGCATAGGTGCCCAGGATGATGCGGCGCTTGACCTCGTCGCCGAAACCGGCGTCGCGAGAGGCGGCCATGACCTGTTCGGCGCTGGGGTCCTCCACCCCCTCGGGCAGGACGCGCAGGCCGTAGCGCATGGCGTCGAACCTGGCCAGGTTGGAGGACGCCTCGGCGGGCAGGATCAGATAGTAGGCCGCCAGCGCGTAGTCGAAGTTCGGGCAGGACACCTCGACCACCTCGGCGCCCGCGTCGACGAGCAGCTGCACGGACTCCTCGAAGCGGGTGCGGACGCCCTGCTGGTAGCCCTGACCACCCAGTTCCTTGATCACTCCGATCCGCATGCCCTTGACGTCGGCCCGGCGTGCGGCCTCGATGACCGGCGGTACCGGCGCGTCGATGGAGGTGGAGTCCATCGGGTCATAGCCGCCGATGACGGAGTGCAGCAACGCGGCGTCCAGCACCGTGCGCGACACGGGGCCGGCCTGGTCAAGGCTGCTGGCCAGGGCGATCAGCCCGTAGCGCGAGACGCCGCCGTAGGTCGGCTTGGTCCCGACCGTGCCCGTCACGGCGGCCGGCTGACGGATCGACCCACCGGTGTCGGTGCCGATCGCCAAGGGCGCCTGAAACGACGCGACGGCTGCTGCGGAGCCACCGCCAGAACCCCCGGGGATGCGCTCGAGGTCCCACGGGTTGTGCGACGGGCCGAACGCCGAGTGCTCGGTCGAGGAGCCCATCGCGAACTCGTCCATGTTGGTCTTGCCCAGGATCGGCATGCCGACGGCCTTGAGCTTGGTGACGATCGTGGCGTCGTACGGCGGGATCCAGCCCTCGAGGATCCGGGAGCCGCACGTGGTGGGCAGGCCCTTGGTGGTCGCGATGTCCTTCACCGCAATCGGCACCCCGGCCAGGATGTGCAGGTCCTCACCTGCAGCCCGGCGCTGGTCGATGTCGCGGGCGGTTGCCAGCGCGCCCTCGGCGTCGACGTGCAGGAAGGCCCTGACCGAGCCGTCAACGGCAGCGATGCGGTCCAGGTGGAACTGGGTGGCCTCGACCGCGCTGATCTCCTTGCGGAACAAGCAATCCGCGAGCTCGGCGGCACTCACGCGGGTGATGTCGAAAGTCACAGGTGAACCTTTGCTCGGAGTGTTCGGAGGACGGCGTGGAGGTGACGCGCGACGGGTCGTGACGGCGCCCGCAGGCGTCAGCCCTCGTCCAGGATCCGCGGGACGGAGAAACGCTGGCGCTCGGAGGCGGGCGCAGCGGCCAGCGCCTCCTGGGCGGTCAGGCTGGGGCGCACGACGTCGGGCCGCGTCACGTTGGTCAGCGGCAGCGGGTGCGACATCGGCGGGACGTCATCGGCAGCCACCTCGCTCACGCGCGCGACGGACTCGAGGATGATAGCGAGCTCGCCGGACATCTTGTCGAGCTCGGCGTCACTGAGGTCGATGCGCGCGAGCATTGCGAGATGCGCGACCTCGTCGCGGGAGATTGCGGACATGCGTTCAAGTCTAGTGGCCCGTCATGGGCTGTATGCCGGGTGCTCACGTGCCGCACGCCGTCCGGCGTACGCTCAGAGGCAAGGCGAGCGATGAGCAGTGAGCAGTGAGCAGTGAACGGTGATTCCGAGGCAGGTGGTCCGATGAGTGTGCGGCCGGGCCGGGTCTATGACCCGCCGCAGGAGGCGGACGGCACCCGGGTGCTGGTTGATCGGCTGTGGCCTCGCGGTATGAGCAAGACCAAGGCCGCGCTGGACGAGTGGTGCAAGCAGGTCGCACCGACCACCGAGCTGCGTCGGTGGTACGGCCACGATCCGCGACGGTTCGCGGAGTTCGCTCGTCGCTACCAGACCGAGCTGGGCCAGGGCGAGCAGTCCGTGGCGCTGGCGCACCTACGTGAGATCTCGACCGATCGCACGGTGACCCTGCTGACCGCCAGCAAGAACCCAACGTTGAGCGAGGTGGCCGTCCTGACCGACCTGCTCGGCAGCGGCGGGACCGGAGGTGTCACTTCCCCACGAGGGTGAAGTGACCCAGGTCGTCCTCGAAGGTGACCGTGACCTCGGAGTCGTAGCCGTCGACCACCCCGTGGCAGACGGCCACCACCTGAGCGCCCACCGCCGCCGTCTCGGGACAGGTCATCGGCCCCACCGTGCCGCCGTCACCGCTGATGACCCGCGAGACCTCGTCCTGCAGCAGCCCTCCCGGGTAGGTCTGCCCTGCCACCACCTGAGGCGCGGTTCCCTGCAGATCCCCGGCCGAGGAGAAGAACCCGGTGATGACCACAAAGGCGATCAGGCAAAGGCGATCAGGCCCAACACCATCAGCAAGGCGACGCAGGCGACCACGAGCGCGGTGATGGCGATCCAGTTGCTGTGCTTCGCAGCCGGCGGAGACGGCTGCCACTGCGGCTGCAGCTGCGGTGGCAAGGGCGGGGGCTGCGGTGGCAAGGGCTGTTGGCCGTGCCACGGGTCGGGTTGGGCGAAGGGTTGGTGTTCATAGGGATTGCTCATCAGGAGGCGATCCTGCCTGATTCGAGCGGCTCACGGAAGCCCCCTCGGCCAGAATGGCAGGCCGATCTCCTGCCCTTCTTCCGCCTTGGAACCGTGCGTTCTCCCCCGCCACCTTCCGACGTCAAAGTGCCTTCGAGGCGACGAACTCGTGGGAAAACCAAAGTGCCTTCGAGGCGACGAACTCGTGGGAAAACATTGATGACTCGCACATCTTTCGGTCTCAACTGGTGTCGACGCGATCTCCATGCCTGAAAGCATGCCCCACCGGGCTCGCCTGTCGCAGTTTCGGATGCCTGAGCTCGAGCGTCCTCACGCCGCATTGCGTGGGTTGACAGTTCAGGCGCCAAGGAGCTTGGGGACTGTCGGTGGGCCGACATAGCTGGACGGTTGGTCCAGTTGCCCGGCCAGTGCTCTCGCCCAGTCGAGCAACCCGGCAACGTCAATGCCATGTGGCCGTCCGTCGGCGTAGCCCGAGATGCGGTCGGCCCCACGTCGGAGCACGGACGCGGCTCCGACATTGTTCCCGCGGAGGGCATGGGTCAGACCGACGGCAAGCTGCGCCAGCCCCTGCCACAGGTCACGCTCGGCTTCCGGGGCTGACTTCCAGGTAGCCTCCAGAACTTCGTGGGCGTGGAACGGATGCCCTTCGTCCATTAGTCGCTGGGCCTCTTGCAGGCTTTCGTGCGGTGACAGGACGAGGTCGTCGCCAATGCCCGCCACCCCGGAGTCTCCGCGGGGAAGAGGGCGGCCCAGTGCATCGCGTGGCCGGGCGTTGCGCGGCCGACCGAACTCGTCGCGTTCTCGATCAAGACTCATGGTGCCCTCTCGTCGCCTCCACCGTTCGGCAACGATTCGATTTGACGGGCACGTGGACGGGCACATGGGCGGGCACATGGACGAGCCTGTCACCCATCCCATGTCCTGTCGACGGGCATGACTGGCAACCTGTGACCCGACCAACGATCAGAGGACGCGCGGCACAATCGTCCGCTCGGAGTACCCGCCTGCACCCTCTGCCTCGACCCACCAGGCTCTCGCAGCCGGACGGATGGTGACGGCCTCGTGAAGTTGAGTGCCGACGTAGTGGAGTCCTACTCCATCCGCACTGGCGTAGCCAGCCGGCAGTGCTCCGTTGGCGATCAAGTCGCGATAGACCCGCCTGCGGGGCCGGTCGTCGAAATCGTCGTGGACACCGTTACTGAAGGGCAAGAAGGCGAGCCCTTCGGTGAAGGGGTCCAAGGAGTCGCCGAACGAGTCGGTGGGACCGTCTTGGTGCTGGCCGCCGGGTGGCAAAGGTGGAGGTCTGGGCTTCGACCACGACCGGTGAGTCCCAAACGGCCGTCGGCACATAGCAAAGCCGCTGACTTTGAATGTTCCCCGCGAGGCTCAACGAGTGATTCACCAGATCGAAGTTCGTGCGCTTGTCTGTCTTTGACTGGAGGATTCCCGAGAAGGCGAAGATCTGCCTGCGGTCACTCACCGCCTCTTCACTGATCCCCTCTTCACTCAGCGACCTTTCCCACATCGGGCCGTCCGGCCTCGAGCAGATCGCGGAAGCCGGCCTCGTCCAGGATCGTCAGCCCGAGCTCTCGCGCCTTCTCGGCCTTGGACCCGGCGTTCTCCCCCACCACGACGTAGTCGGTCTTCTTCGACACCGTTCCGGCTGCCTTGCCGCCGCGGGACAGGATGGCCTCCTTGGCCTCGTCGCGCGAGAAGCCCTCAAGCGAGCCGGTGACCACGATCGTCAGTCCGGCCAGGGTCTTGGGCCTTGACTCATCGACCTCGTCGGCCATCCGCACCCCGGCAGCGGCCCACTTTTCGAGTATCTGCCGATGCCACTCCGTCGTGAACCACTCCTGGACCGACTCGGCAATCACCGGGCCGACGCCCTCGACGCCGGAGAGCTCCTCCAGCGACGCGGCGCGGATCGAGTCCATCGAGCCGAAGTACCCGGCGAGCGCGCGGGCAGCGGTCGGTCCGACGTGCCGGACAGAGAGCGCTACGAGCACCCGCCACAGCGCCTGACTCTTGGCCTGCTCGAGGTTGGCGATCAACTTGGCGCCGTTGGCCGAGAGCACCTTGCCCTCGACCCCGGCGTCGCGCTCCTTCTTGCTCGGCGCCCGGGTGTAGAGCGGCGCCTGGGCCACCTGCGCCTCGGTGAGGGTGAACAGGTCGCCCTCGTCATCCAGGACCTTGGCCTCGAGCAGCGCGATGGCGCCCTCCCAACCGAGCGCCTCGATGTCGAAGGCGCCACGGGAGGCCAGGGCGAACAGCCGCTCACGTAGCTGCGCCGGGCAGTGCTGGGAGTTGGGGCAACGGATGTCCTTGTCGCCCTCCTTCTGGGGCGCCAGCTTGGTGCCGCACTCGGGGCAGTGCGTCGGCATCTCGAAGGCACGCTCGGACCCGTCACGCAGGTCGACAACGGGCCCGACGATCTCGGGGATCACGTCGCCGGCCTTGCGCAGAACGACGGTGTCTCCGATCAGCACGCCCTTGCGCACGACCTCGAACGCGTTGTGCAGCGTGGCCATCTCGACCGTGGAGCCGGCGACCTTGACCGGCTTCATCACCCCGTACGGCGTCACCCGACCGGTCCGCCCGACGTTGACCCGGATGTCGAGGAGCTTGGTCGTGACCTCCTCGGGCGGGTACTTGTAGGCGATGGCCCAGCGCGGCGCCCGCGACGTCGACCCGAGACGGCGCTGGACCGCCACCTCGTCGATCTTGATGACGATGCCGTCCAGCTCGTGCTCGACGGAGTGCCGGTGCTCGCCGTAGTGGTCGATGTAGCCCTGCACCTCTATGACGTCGTCGAGCACCTGGAAGTGGGTGGAAACAGGAAGGCCCCAGTCGCGCAGCACGGCATACGACTCGCTCTGACGGTCCATCGCGAAGCCCTCGCGCGCACCTATCCCATGGACCAGCATCCGCAGCGGACGGGTCGCCGTGACGCGAGGGTCCTTCTGTCGCAACGATCCTGCGGCGGCGTTGCGGGGGTTGGCGAACGGCGCCCTGCCCCCCTCAACAAGGCTCGCGTTCAGCTCGGCGAACGCCTCGACCGGGAAGAACACCTCTCCCCGGATCTCGATGCTCTGCGGGTGAGCAGACCCGGCGAGCTGGTGCGGGATGCCCTCGATCGTGCGCACGTTGTTCGTGACGTCCTCACCGGTGCGGCCGTCGCCGCGGGTCGCTGCCCGGACCAGCCGACCGCGTTCGTAGAGCAGGTTGATGGCCAGACCGTCGATCTTGAGCTCGCAAAGATAGTGGTATTCCGTGCCGCCGCCCTCCGACGCGACGTCGCGTTCGACGCGCGCCGCCCATGCCGCGAGCTCCTGCGCGCTGAATGCGTTGTCCAGGCTGAGCATCCGCTCGAGGTGGTCGACCGCTGCGAAGTCCGTGGAGAACGCCGCGCCGACCTGCTGGGTGGGGCTGTCGGGGGTGCGCAGCTCGGCGAACCGGTCCTCGAGGGCGACCAGCTCGCGGATCAGCGCGTCGTACTCACCGTCGCTGATGCTCGGCGCATCCTTGACGTGGTAGCTGAACTGGTGACCGCGCACCTGCTCGGCAATCTCGGTCCACTCGTGGCGGACGTCGTCGGGAACGTCGGTCGGGAGGTCGGTCACACGCCACATCCTGCCCCACACAGGGGACAGCTCACCCTCGACAGCTCACCGTCGGCTCGAACGCCCGATCAGCACCGCGGCACCCAGGACAACGGCGGCGCCGGCGAACTGTGGCCACTGCAGTCGTTCGCCCAGCACCAGGACGCCCAGGGCCACCGAGACCACCGGAATCAGGTAGGTGACCGAAGCGCCGACGGTGGGACCGGCCGCACGCACCACGTCGTACTGGAAGGTCATCGCGATTCCGGTGCCGACGACGCCCAGCGCGAGGACCGCGAGCACCGGCCCGAGGACCGAGCCGCCATCGGTGTTCGCGTGCAGGGACCACGGCGTCGCCAGGGACAGGTGGGTGCGCTGGGTGAGCCACCAGATCATCAGGGCGACCAGCATCTGCCCGGCGGACGTCAGCATCTGCGCCGCGGGCAGCGTGAGCCCGCCGAAGTCCGCCCTGCCCAGGAAGCGCCTGGTGTAGGTCCACCCCAGGCCGTAGGACATGCCGGCCACCAGCGTCATGCCGAAGCCAAGGAGGTCGGGTCGTCCCTGCGACTGCCAGGGCTGCAAGATCACCAGGACCCCGACGAAGCCGATGAGCACCCCGACGATCTTGCGCGCACCGATCTTGTCGGCCCGCAGGAGCAGGAGGCTGAACACCACGGTGGCAATGGGGGTCGTCGAGTTGCCGATGCCGGCGAGCGCCGAGCTGACCCGCTCCTCCCCCAGTGCGAACAGGCTGAACGGCAGGCTGCCCAGGAAGAAGCCGGTCACCATCAGGTGTCCCCATGTGCGCCGGTCCCTGGGCAACCGACCTCGCGCGGCCGTCAGCAGGAGCATCAGTACGGCCGCGCCACTGATGATGCGCAGTCCGGAGATCTGCAGCGGCGCAAGGGATCTCAGGCCGATCTTCATCAGCAGGAAGCTCGATCCCCAGATGAACGCCAGCGCGGTGAACTTGACCTGCCACGGGACCCGGGTGACCTTCATGTTGTCGGTGGCAGCCGAAGCACCGTCTCTGGTCGTGGCGGTCACGTGATGGTCAGCTTCCTGCAGTCTCGGTCAATGCCCGGGCCGCGTCCACGGCCAGTCGTTGAACGCTGCGAGCCCCCAAAGGCGAAAGTCCGGCCAGACCGCAGGCCGGCGTGAGCGTCACGCGGGACAGGCCCGACAGGGGCAGCCCGACGCCGCGCCACGCTGCGACCAGTGGGCCGATGACGTCGGTGACCTTGGCACGGGTGTCCTCGGTGGGGACCACTCCGGCCCACAGGTCAACGCCGGACTCGACACTGGCGGCGAGGGACTCCCAGCCCTTGGCGCCCAACAAAGTGGTGTCCAGGGACACAGCACTGACGCCGGTGTTCCCCAGCAGCTCCAGCGGCACGTCCGGTGCGCAGCAGTGCACAACCGTATGCCGGTCGCCGGCTGCCGCGACGACGTCGCGCAGTCCTTCGGCCGCGATGGTCGGGTCGACCGCGCGGATCCGGCCGAAGCCCGAAGCGGTGGGCAGTCGTCCCGCCAAGACCGATGGCAGACCCGGTTCGTCGATCTGGACCACAAGGTTCGCCTTGGGGACGAGCCGGGCCACCTCGCCGAGATGGACGCGCAGTCCCTCCGCCAGCGCAGCGATCACGTCACGGGTGGCACCGACGTCGACCACCGAGCGTTCGCCGCGATGCAGCCAGATCGAGGAGGCGAGGGTCCAGGGCCCAGCGATCTGCACCTTGAGGTCGCCGTCGTAGCCGTCGAAGGCCTCCGCCAGCTCATCGAGATCCTCGCGCAGCAGCGCCGACGTGCGATGGGCGTCCCGCCCGGGGCGGTCGACGAACCGCCACCCCATCGGTTGCAGGTCGACCTCCAGATCCGCCAGCAGACCTGCGCCCCGACCGATCATGTCGGCTCCGGGCCCGCGCGCCGGAAGCTCTGGCAGATAAGGCAGTCCGTCCTCGCTGAGCAGGTCTCGAACCGTGGACACTGCCTGGCGTACGTCGGTGTCCGGCCACGACCCGATCCCGCTGGCTCTGCTCACGCCGAGAGCCTAACTGGCTGCTGGCGCCCTGCTGGTCGCTGCCCTGCTGGTCGCTGCCCTGCTTGTCGTGGCCTTGGCGATCGTAGCGGACCCGACCACCCGGGTCCCGTCATACAGGACCACGGACTGGCCCGGCGCGACCCCACGGATACGACGCTCCAGTCGGACCTCGACCTGCTCCCCGTCAGCCCATGCGGTTGCGGGAACCTCCTCGCCGTGGGCCCGAACCTGTGCGCCCACCGACACCACACCCTCCGGCGCAGGGCCGCACCACCGGGCATGGTCGCCGGTTATCGCATCGATGCCCAGGAGCTCGGCGGTTCCGACCACGACGGTGTTGGTCCCTGGCTGCACCTCGACGACATAGCGGGGTTCGCCACCGGCGGCGGGCTGGCCCAGGTGCAGGCCGCGGCGCTGTCCGACCGTGAACGCGTAGGCGCCCGCGTGCTCCCCCACCTTGGTGCCGTCTGCTTCGACGATGTCGCCGGGCTGCTCGCCGAGGCGGTCGGTCAGCCACTTGCGGGTGTCGCCGTCGGGGATGAAGCAGACGTCGTGGCTGTCGGGCTTGGCCGCGACGTAGAACCCGCGGGCCGTGGCCTCCTCGCGGATCTGCGGCTTGGCGGTGTCACCCAGGGGGAAGAACGACCGGGCCAACTGGTCCTCGTCGAGCACGCCCAGGACGTAGGACTGGTCCTTGCCCATGTCGACTGCGCGATGCAGCTCCCTTGCGCCAGAAGCATTTTCGACGATCTGGGCGTAGTGACCGGTCGCCACCGCGTCGAACCCCAGCGCCAGCGCCTTGTCCAGAAGCGCCGCGAACTTGATCTTCTCGTTGCAGCGCAGGCACGGGTTGGGCGTGCGACCCACGGCGTACTCGGCGATGAAGTCCTCGACCACGTCGGTCTTGAACCGCGATGCCATGTCCCAGACGTAGAACGGGATCCCGAGCATGTCGGCCACCCGTCGGGCATCACCGGCGTCCTCGATGGTGCAGCAGCCGCGCGCGCTCTCGCGCAAGGTGGCAGCGTTCTGGCTCAGCGCGAGGTGCACGCCGACGACCTCATGCCCGGCCTCGAGCATGCGTGCCGCAGCAACCGCCGAGTCGACGCCGCCGCTCATCGCGGCCACGACGCGCATCAGCGCGTCTGCCC
>JAYSQM010000276.1:0-4664 GCA_043721575.1 Phycicoccus sp. | reverse complement strand
TGGCCGAAGACGCCCTCGACGAGCACGAGGTAGCCAGCCACGATGCCGAGCACAGCAACTGTGCGGCGTAGTAGCACCCCGATGGCCGCCCCTGCCACGGTGGCAGCCAGCGTCAGCCCTAGTGAGCGTGCGCCCATCTCGGCGAGATCGCCCCAGACCTTCGCGGTCGTGCCCGCGGCGGGGTTGAAGTTTCGGACGATGAGCCACACGCCAACGGTGAGCAGGCCGAGCAACGCAACCGTGGCCGGGATCAGCCCAAGACCGGCGGCTGCCAGCTTGCTGGCATAGACCCGCATCCGCCGCGGCTCGAAGGTCAGCCAGTTGGCCATCGACCCGCTGCCGAACTCGGCTCCAACGAAGCTGGCGCCGACGACGAATCCGACGAATGCCAGCAGATAGGACCCGGCCAGGAGGGTTCTGGGCATCATCTCGGCGAACTTCGCCGCTGGCTTTCCCCAGTTCTCCCATTTGGGTTCCATCTGGTTGCAGCCGAAGTCGGCCTTGGGGTCCGTCTTCTGGGCTTCTGTCTGCCCTTTCATGCACTCCACGAGATTTTGCGCGCCATTGACCGCCCAGTCCGTGCGTGCCTGGTCGAACTGGGCCCGCTGGGAGGTCAGCTCTGGGCCGCTGAGGGGTTTGGCCTGCTGATAGGAGTCGAACAACATCAGTCCGGTCAGGACCAGGGCGCCCAGCAGGACGATGGTGGTGAGTCGTCGTGAGAACAGACGCCGCAGCTCGACCTTGGTCAACCGCATCATCGGGCACCACCCGCCCTCTCCAGGCCTTCGTCGGCCGTCAGCTGAAGGAACACCGACTCGAGGTCCGCGCGCACCGGCGTCAGCTCGTTCACGAACAGGTCGTGGGCCGCGAGGCGCTTGGTGATCTCCGCCCCGTCGCTGACGCCGTCAACGACGAGTAGCCCGCCGTCGTGGCGGACCAGGAGGCCGCCCTCAGTGAGGATGCGTTGTGCCGCAACGGGATCGGCGACTCCGACTCGCATCGTTGTCGCGGTCTGGTCGCCGATCACGTCGGCCACCCGGCCCGAGGCCAGCAGCCGCCCGTGGCCGATAATCGAGACCATGTCGGCCACCTGTTCGACCTCACCGAGAATGTGGCTGCTGACCAGAACGGTCTTGCCCTGCTCGCCGAGTGACCGCATCGTGTCGCGGATCTCGCGGATGCCCGCGGGGTCCAGTCCGTTGGTGGGCTCGTCGAAGATGAGCAGATCGGGCTCCTTGAGCAGCGTGGCGGCGATGGCCAGCCGCTGCTTCATGCCCAGGGAGTAGGTCCGGTACTTGTCCTTGCCACGCTCACCCAGACTGGTCTGCTCCAGGACCTGGTCGACGATGCTGCGTGGGCGGCCGATGGCCTCGGCGAGCAGCTGGAGGTTCTTGCGGCCGCTGAACGCGGGGAAGAACTTGGGCGACTCGACGATCGCGCCGACCCGGCCCACGACGTCGGGCAGATGCCTGGGCACCTCGCGGCCGAAGATGCTCATGGTCCCCGCGTCGGCGCGAATCAGCCCCAGCAGCATACGGATCGTCGTGGTCTTGCCTGAGCCGTTCGGCCCCAGGAACCCGTGGACGCCCCCGACCGGAACGTCGAGGTCCAGCCCCTGCACGGCAACGTGACGCCCCTTGCGGTTGCGATAGGTCTTGCGCAGACCCCTGGTGGAAATGGCCAGCTCTGCAGTCGATGTGGTCATTGACCCGCCCCCCAATGCTCGCCCTGGCGCGCCCCGCGGCGGCGTCGATTCACTCTACGGCCAGGCAGGTATGCCGCGCCTGGTGGACACGCCGAGCCGCGCGATGAGGCCGCGCCATGAGGCCGCGCTGTGTTCCGGCGCTCAGCCCAGGATGTCGCTCAGGTGCTTCTCGGCGTAGGGGAGCACCTCGTGCACGGGGACGTCGCGTCCCAGCTCCTTGCTCAGCGAGGTGACGCCGGCGTCCGCGATGCCGCACGGCACGATCACCTGGGCCCAGGACAGGTCGCAGTCGCAGTTGAGCGCGAAACCGTGCATCGTGACGTTCTGGCTCACCCGGATGCCGATGGCGCCGATCTTGCGGTCGGGTCCCGACTCATCGGCCCGGATCCACACTCCGCTGCGGCCCTCGACGCGACCGGCGGTGACCCCGAGGTCTGCACAGACGCCGATCATCACGTCCTCGAGGCGGCGCACGTGGGCCACGACGTCGATGGGCGAAGGCAGCCGGACGATGGGGTAGCCCACCAGCTGGCCCGGCCCGTGCCAGGTGATCTTGCCGCCCCGGTCGACGTCGATGACCGGGGTGCCGTCGAAGGGACGCTCGTGAGGTTCGGTGCGCTTGCCCGCGGTATAGACGGTGGTGTGCTCGAGCAGGAGCACGGTGTCGGGCTCGTCGCCGGCGACAACGGCGGCATGCACCTCACGCTGGCGATCCCACGCAGCCTGATAGTCGACGTAGCCCGGCGCATAGCCCAGGTGCTCGAAACGCATGTTCGCAGACTACGCGGGGGACACGGCATACCTGCCTCTAGGCTGGCGAAACCGCGCAGGGACAAGCCAGGAAGTAGAGCAGATGACCCGTCACGACATCACCCCCGAGCAGGAGTCCGCCGAGCGTTCGAGGCCGGAAGGTCGGACGAAGCTGACCCGCCTGATCGTCGTGGTCGTTGTCCTGTTCGCGTGGTTCGGACTCGCCGGGGTCGGCGGCCCTCTGGTCGGCCGGTTGTCCGAAGTTCAGAAGAACGACAACGCGTCGTTCCTGCCCAAGTCTGCTGAGTCCACCGAGGTCGGCAGGCTCGCGGCGAAGTTCAGCTCGTCCAACGCGCTGCCTTACTTCGTGGTGATCGAGCGCGCCACGGGCCTGAAACCCTCGGACTCGGGCGCCGTGAAGGACTTCATCGCCGGGATCCCGTCCCTGCCCTTTGAGATCAAGGGCTACTCCCTGGGGACCTACCTCGCCCAGCCCCCGGCCACGGCCGTTCCGAGCCAGGATGGCAAGGCACTCCTGGTGCCGGTGCTGCTCGATCGCACGAAGGCCGCCGACAGGATCGGCAGCTCCAGCCCGCTGTTCGAGGGGGCGAAGGCACTGCGGGCCTCGGCGGTCACCACGCTGACGCCGCGCGGGCTTGTCGTCTACGTCGCCGGCCCCGGGGGGGTCCTGGCCGACTTCGTGACCGCGTTCAGCGGCATCGACGGCATCTTGCTGTTCGTCGCTCTCGGCGTCGTGTTCCTCATCCTGTTGGTGGTCTATCGCAGCCCGATCCTGCCGGTCGCGGTGCTCACCACCGCGATCTTCGGGCTCGCCGTCGCCGCGATGGTGATCTACCCACTGGCCAAGAACGGCAACCTCGGGCTGAACGGCCAGAGCCAGGGAATCCTGTCGATCCTTGTCGTCGGAGCGGCTACGGACTACTCGCTGCTGTTGGTCTCCCGCTATCGCGAGGAGCTGCACGACCACCCGAGCAAGTGGGTTGCGATGACGGTGGCGTGGCGGGCTGCGGTCGAGCCAATCGCCGCGAGCGCGGCCACCGTGATCCTCGGTCTGCTCTGTTTGCTGCTTTCCCAGCTCGGCAACACGCGCGGCCTGGGACCCATCGGGGCGCTGGGCATAGCCGGGGCACTGGTCTCCTCGCTCACGTTCCTGCCGGCTGTCCTGCTGTTGTTCGGGCGGCGCATCTTCTGGCCGATCATCCCGAGGGTCGACCACGTGCACGCCGAGGACTCCGTCGGGCGCCGCGGCATCTGGGGTCGCGTTGCCGGCATGGTGGGTCGTCACCCGCGGCGTACCTGGGTGTTGACGCTTGCCGTTCTGCTCACCGCCGCGGCGTTCGTCCCAACGTTGAAGGCGCAGGGGATCACCCAGTCGCAGCTCTTCCTCAACAAGGTCGAGTCCGTCACCGGCCAGGAGGTCCTGGCCAGGCACTTTCCCGCGGGCTCGGGATCGCCGGTGCAGATCATCGCTTCCCGAGCCAAGGCCGAACAGGCACTGGCCACAGTGAAATCCGTCGACGGTATCGCCTCGGCGCTCGTGGGGGAAACGCCCGGGGTGCCGCCGAAGGTCGTCGACGGCCTTGTCCTGATCCAGGCGACTTTGACCCCTGCGGCAGACAGCCCGGCCGCCGAGGTCGTGGTCGAGCGGCTGCGCAGCGACCTCGACCGGGTCGGCCCCGATGTTCTCGTCGGCGGAAGCACCGCCATCAACCTCGACGTCCGGCACGCCAGCCAGCGGGACCTGAAAGTCGTCATCCCGGCGATCCTGGCGGTGATCTTCGTGGTCCTGATGTTGCTGCTGCGCTCATTGATCGCCCCGCTGATCCTCGTAGTTGCCAACGTCATCTCGTTCGCGGCGACCCTTGGCGTGGCGGCGGTCGTGTTCAACCACGTCTTCGACTTCCCGGGGTCCGATCCGTCAACACCGCTCTATGCCTTCGTGTTCCTCGTGGCACTGGGCATCGACTACTCCATCTTCCTGATGACCAGGGTCCGTGAGGAGGCAGCTCAGCGAGGCACCAGGCCAGGAATCCTGGTCGGGCTGGCGGTGACGGGCGGGGTCATCACGAGTGCGGGCATCGTTCTCGCATCGACGTTCTCGGCGTTGTCGGTCATCCCGATCCTCTTCCTTGCCCAGATCGCCTTCATCGTCGCGTTCGGTGTGTTGCTGGACACCCTGGTGGTCCGC
>JAYSQM010000275.1:0-5486 GCA_043721575.1 Phycicoccus sp. | reverse complement strand
TGCGCCCATCAGGCACGCGGAGCACTCGGCGTCGAGATCGGCGGCCAGCGACTCCGGCATACGGGAGTTGCGAGTCATGATCTTGAGCGCGGCCTCGTTGGGAACTCCCTTGTCCCACAGGCGGATCGGGGGCACCATCAGCCCCTCTTCAAAGACGCTGGTGGCGCCGGAGGGCATCGAGCCGGGGCAGGCGCCGCCGATGTCGTCGTGGTGGCCGAAGGCCTGGACGAACGCCACGACGACGCCTTCGTGGAACACGGGGACGGTCACGCACAGGTCCGGCAGGTGGCCGATGCCGCCCTCGGACGCGTAGACGTCGTTGTGGAAGAAGACATCGCCCTCGTGCATGGTGTCCAGCGGATAGTCACGCGCGATGGGGTGGACCAAGGCGCTGTATGACCGACCGGTGAGCTTGCGCAGTTGGCGGTCGTGGATGCCGGCACGGAAGTCGTGCGCGTCGCGGATCATCGGTGAGCGCGAGGTCCGCGCGATGGCGGTCTCGACCTCCATCTCGACGCTGGCCAGAGTGCCCTGGATGATCTCGACGGTGATCGGGTCGACACTGATCGGGTCGACACTGATCGGGTCGGCGAGATGGGTTGCGGTGACAGCGGTCTCGGTATTCACTTCGCGCTCTCCTTGGTGATCACGAGGTTGCCGTAGGCGTCGACGCGGACGGTGAAGCCGGGGTGGACGGGGACGGTCGAGCCGTACTCCTCGACGATCACGGGACCGCTGAGCTCGTCGCCCGCGCTCAGGTCGGGTCGCCAGTAGATGCCGGTTTCCAGATAGCCGTCGGCGGGCTCGAAGCAGACGCCCCGGGTGCCGGTGCGCGCACGCTCGGCGGGGTGTCCGGCGCTTGGACCGGAACGGTCATGGGCGCCGTCCTGGGTGGTGGCGATCTCAGTCAGTACGGGTCGGGTGATCGGACCAATACCGGTGACCCGCAGGTTGACCCACTCGACCTGCTGGCGAGTGTCGTCCCGGAAGTCGTAGCCGTAGAGCGCCCGGTGCGCGTCGTGGAAGGACGTGGCGATCAGATCGGCAAGCTCGGCGTCGACCAGGCCCTGGGGGACGCTCACCCGCACCTCGAACGCCTGGCCGAAGTAGCGAAGGTCGACGGTCCTGACATAGCGGTGGTCCGCGCGCGCGAAGCCCTCTGCGTCCAGCGCCTCGCCGGCCCGCCCGGTCAGCTCGCTGAACGTCTTCTCCACCGAGGCGTACTCGAGCTTGTCGTGTCGGCATACTGCCGTCTGCACGTAGTCGTTCCTGACATCGACGGTCAGCAGCCCGAACGCCGAGACGGTGCCGGGGTTCTGCGGCACGACCACTCCGGCCAGGTCGAGGATGTCGACCAGCCGGCAGGCCAGCAGGGAGCCAGAGCCGCCGAACGTCGCGAGCGTGAAGTCCCGGACGTCCAGGCCACGCTTGACCGAGATCTGCCGCAGCGCGTTGGCCTGGTTCCAGGCCGAGATCTCCAGGATCCCTGCGGCGCAGGCGTCGGTGCTCAGGCCGAGCTCTCCGGCCAGGTCCTCGATGCCTTTGCGGGCGGCGGCCCCGTTCAGCGGGATCTCCCCTGCCAGCAGGTGGGCCGGAATGCGGCCGAGCATGAGGTGGGCGTCGGTGATCGTTGGCTCGACGCCGCCCGTGCCGTAGCAGATCGGGCCCGGGTCGGCTCCGGCTGACCTGGGGCCGACCTTGAGGGTGCCCTCGCGGGAGATCCACGCAATGGACCCACCGCCGGCACCCACCGTCACGACGTCGATCATCGGGATCTTGGACGGGTAGGTCCCGACCGTCCCCTCGGTGGTCAGCGTCGGCTCGCCACCGAGCACGACGCTTACGTCGGTCGAGGTGCCACCCCCGTCACAGGTGAGCACCTTGTCGAAGCCGGCGCGTCCGCAGATCAGGGCCGCACCCAGAGCGCCGGCCGCAGGACCGGACAGGACGGTGGTGATGGGCTGGTGCACGACCTCGTCGGCCGAGAGCACACCACCGTTGGACTTCATGATGTAGAACGGGATCGAGGTGCTGTCCGCAGATCCCGATCCGGTGAACTCCCGGAGGCGCGACTGGATGTTCGCCACATATCGCGAGACCATCGGTTTGACCGCGGCGTCGACCAGGGTGGTCATCGATCGCTCGTACTCGCGGTACTCGCGCAGCACGTCGCTTGAGATGGAGACGACAGCCTCCGGGTGCTCACGCCGCAGGATCTGGCGCATTCGCAGCTCGTGCTCGGGGTTGGCATACGAGTGCAGGAAGCACACCCCGATCGTCATGATCCCCTTGTCGCGGAACCACTTTGCGGTCTGGGCGGCTCCCTGCTCGTCGAACGGCCGGACCAGCTTGCCCTCGAAGTCGAACCGCCCCCTGACGGTCTTGACCCGATCGGCCGGGACAATGCGCGGCGGCTTGACCCAGAAGTAGGAGTTGCCGTAGCCGTCAGGGACCGCCTGGCGGGCGATCTCCAGGATGAACTCGTAACCCTCGGTGGTGATGAAGCCGAGCTCGGGAGCCTTGCCCTCGAGCAGCTGGTTGGTCGCCACCGTGGTGCCATGGCAGACCGCTGTGACGTCGGCGCCGGTCGCCCCGAGCAGGTCGAGGACCTTGTGCATGCCGTTGATGAAGCCGTCCGCGGGGTTGGCCGGGGTGGAGGGCGTTTTGGTGGTGATCAACGCACCGGAGTCCTGGTCGAACGCAACAACGTCGGTGAACGTGCCGCCGGTGTCGATCCCGATCCGGATGCGACGGGGTGACTGCGTTAACTGCGTCATGGGTGTCCTCGTCGAGAGAGAAGGTGGAACAGAGTCTGGTTGGGAGGCGCGAGTCGTCAGGAACCGACGATCAGATGGGGGAACGACGAGGCGGCCGGACCCTCGAGGTCCTCGCGGTATCGCCTGATCAGGTCGAGGTTGCGGTCGGCCAGGTGGTCGAAGCCCTGGCCGACGCTGGAGCCCGGCGTGAGCGAGGCGAGGGCCTCGTCCGGGTCGAGCCGGGCGCAGACCCAGCTCTCGTGCGTCGCGGCCTTGGCGGCGATGTGCGCGATCGGCGTGACGATGTGGGAGTTGCCGAAGTACAGCACTCCCGCGGGGTCGACACCGGTCGCGTTGGCGCCGATGACGTAGACGTGGTTGTCGTAGGCGCGGGCCCGGGACGTCAGCTCCCAGATGTCGGCGCTTCGTAGCAGAGCGGACGGGCGGCAGATGACCTCGGCCCCCTGGACGGCCTGGATCCGGGTCACCTCGGGATAGTCGCCGTCGAAGCAGATGATCATGCCGATCCTGCCCAGGTCGGTGTCGACCACGCAGACCTCGTCGCCGGGGGTGACCCAGCCGCCGCGAGACATGAGCTCCGTGCAGTAGGGATGGGTCTTTCGATAGACGCCGAGCAGCGAGCCGTCGGGGCCGATGAGGGCGCTGGAGTTGTAGACGACCCCACGCTCCCGGCCGCGTTCGTAGGTGCCCACGCATACGTGGACGCCGAGCGCCGCTGCCGCCGCCTGGATCGGTGCGATGACCGGTCCCGGCAGCTCGGACACCAGGTCCCACAGCTCCTCCGGCGAGCAGTCGGGGGTGAAGCCGGTCGTCGCTGACTCCGGCAGGACGACGAGCTCGGCCCCGGTCGCCTCGACGCAGCGGGTCAGCCAGCCAACGCACTTCTCGATGTTGGCCTCGACCACGTCGGGGCTCAGCGGTCCGGCGACGGGCCCGATCTGGACGGCAGCAGCGGTGAAGGCACGCATGTCACTGCCTCCCTGCAACGATGCCGACGGCCACGCCGGCAAGCGCGATCGCCGCACCCACCAAAGTGCCGTAGAGGAACTCCTTGCCCCGGAAGTCGGGGCGGCCACCCGCTGCCGGCCCGGCATACGTGGCCTGCGAACCCGGCGCTGCGACACCCCCAACGACACCCACAACGGCTCCGGCAGGCACCAGACCGGCCTCGATCACCACGGCGGGAGCGCGGACGCCGGCGATGTCGGCGTCGACCGCGGCGAAGAACTGACCGGCCATCTTCTTGGCCACACCTGTCAGCATCCGCTGGCCGACACCACCGATGACGCCGCCCACGACGGCATCGGCGTCGTAGCTCAGCTCGGTGCCGCCCGTCGCGGACTCCTGCAGGCTGATCTTGACGTCCGCGCTCACCGTCCCGGGCGCGCCGACGCCGGCAGCCTTGAGAACAAAGGAATCTGGCGGATTCTGCTCGATCAGGGCGACGTCTCCCTCATAGGTGCCCCTGATCGAGGCGACACCTGCTGTGACGGTCATCTTGTAGGCATCGGGCCCCACCTCGCGCAGCTCCCGACACCCCGGGAGGGTGCGGGCGAGGACGGCCGGGTCGTTGAACGCGGCCCAGACCTGGTCGACGGGGGCGTGGAGTACTGCTGTGCCGGAGATCTTCATCAGCTTTCCTTGCTCTCAGGCGATCGTGGTGGTCGTGGTGGTCGGGGTGGTCGTCGCCGCAGTCCGGGAGCCGCGGCGCAGGTCGGGGACAAGCCCTTCGGCATGCTGTCGGCGCAGGTCCCACAGCTCGTCCGGCGAGATCGGCATCGAGGTGATCGGGAAGCCCTCTGCGTCCTCGATGGCGCTGGCGATCACGGCTGACACGGGGATGCACCCGGCTTCGCCAGCACCCTTGATCCCCAACGGGTTCAGCGGGCTCGGGGTCTCGAGGTGATCGGTCTCGATGTGCGGCACCTCGGAGGCGTAGGGCATCAGGAAGTCCATGAACGAGGCGTTGAGCAGCTGGCCCGCCTCGTCGTAGACCATCCGTTCGTACAGGGCCCCACCCACACCCTGGGCGACACCACCGTGCACCTGGCCCTCGACGATCATCGGGTTGATCATCCGACCGCAGTCGTGGATCACGCAGTAGCGCAGGATGGTGATCTCGGCGGTCTCCGGATCGGTCTCGACGATGGCGGCATGCATGCCGTTGGCGAACGTCGCCCGGCGTGGGGAGTAGTACTCCGTGCCCTCCAGCCCCGGCTCCTCACCCTCGGCAACCGGCGGCTTGGAGTAGTCCACTGTGCCGTTGTTCGCGAACTGCGTTGCCGCCTTTGCGGATTCGTCGAAGGCGTAACGCAGAGGGTTGGACAGCACCGCCACTGTGGCCAGCGCGATCGAGGACTCCGGGTCACCCTTGACCCGCACGATGCCATCGACGATCTCCAGGTCACCCGGGTCCGCCTCCAGCGCATCGCCGGCGATGCGCAGTGCCTTCTCGCGGACGTTGCGGGCTGCCAGCGCGATCGCGTTGCCGCTCATCACGGCCGCACGTGAGGCGAACGTGCCCACGGCGTACCCGAATCGGCGCGTGTCACCGGTCGTGACGAAGACGTCGTCGATTGAAACCCCGAGCTCGTCGGCGACGATCTGGGCGAACACCGTCTGGTGCCCTTGACCCTGGCTGGTCAGGCCGGTGGAGACGTTGACGCGGCCGGTGGTCTCGACCTGGATGTGCCCGCCCTCGTAGGGACC
>JAYSQM010000274.1:0-1301 GCA_043721575.1 Phycicoccus sp. | reverse complement strand
TTGTCGCTGACTGCTTTGCCGCTCTCGATCGCGGCGAGCAACGAGTCCACGTCCTCGACGTACGTCTTGCCGCCGCCGCGGGTCCAGCTGCTGCGCCAGTCGACGGTGACGACGTGCCAGCCATAGGCCTCGTAGCGCTTGCCCACGTCCTCGGAGAACGAGATGTTGGTGTCGTCCTCGATGGAGATGTGGTTCTGGTCGTAGATCAGCGTCAGGTTGCCCAGCTCCTGGTGCCCGGCAAGGGCACTGGCCTCGTGCGAGACGCCCTCCATGATGTCGCCGTCGGAGGCGATCACATAGATGTGATGGTCGAAGGGGCTCGCACCGGGTGCGGCGTCAGGGTCCAGCAGACCCCGCTGGCGGCGCTGGCCGATCGCCATGCCCACCGCCGAGGCCAGACCGGAGCCCAGCGGCCCCGTCGTGATCTCCACGCCCGTGGTGTGGTGGACCTCGGGGTGTCCCGGGGTCAGGGAGCCCCACGTGCGCAACGACTTCAGGTCGTCGAGCTCGAGACCGTAGCCGCCGAGGTACAGCTGGATGTACTGCGTCAGGCTGGAGTGGCCGCACGAGAGCACGAACCGGTCACGGCCCAGCCAGTGCGGGTCGGCGGGGTCGTGACGCATCACGTTCTGGTAGAGCAGATAGGCCAGCGGAGCCAGGCTCATGGCAGTGCCGGGGTGGCCGTTGCCGACCTTCTGGACGGCGTCGGCGGCGAGCAGCCGCGCGGTATCGACGGCTCGCACATCCAGGTCGGTCCATCCGGCGCGGGTGGCGACCGGAGCGGCCAGCGACGAATCGCGAATCCTGCTCGTGCTCCTGACGATCTCGTCAACATCTGCGGTCTCATCAAACCCTGTGGTGGTCTGCTCGGTCACGGACTTCAGGACTCCTTACTGCGGCGCCGGGCAGGCGTGGCGCGCGCAAGCATGCTCAGACCAACCGCCCCGGCATCTGCACCAGCGTTGATCACGACGGGATGGAGCCTATCCCCGAGCGGGACGGGGATCCCACCGAGTCCGGCGTCCGGGCGAGCATCGGGCGTGGCTAGACTTGAGCGTTCCCATGCGCGCACCGTCCCCACCGGTTTCGCGTCCGCTCCGCACCGAACCCCAAGGACGCCGTGACTGCTCTCGAGCCGCGCACCGAGCCTGCATCGGAGGCGCCCGGCCAACGGGGCTGGGGCCAGACCGTGGCCCACTACGTGGCCCTGACCAAGCCGCGCATCATCGAGCTGCTCCTGGTGACGACGTTCCCGGCGATGTTCCTGGCCGGGCGCGGGTTGCCTTCGCTGTGGCTGATCG
>JAYSQM010000273.1:0-3913 GCA_043721575.1 Phycicoccus sp. | reverse complement strand
AGAAGGTTGGGGGTTCGAATCCCTCCGGGCGCGCTCTGTGTTGAGACAGACGAACAGGCCCCTGACCAGCGGAAACGCTGGCGGGGGCCTTGCTCGTTCACGGATGCACATCAGCTTCACCACCCTCCGGAGAGTCGTGTTTCGGGCTCTGCCCTAGGAATGCGCTAGGAAGTGTCTCGATCGTAGGCTTCAGCACCCGTGCGATCTGCTCGGCTGCGGCTCACCCGAGGCCCCGGTTTACGTGGGTGTAGAGGTCCGCGGTGATCGAGATCTGGCTGTGCCCCAGCCGGTCGGAGACCACCTTCGTCTCCACCCCGGCCTCAAGCGCCAGGTCGCTCCGGGAGACATCAGTCTGGGCCGCCAAGGTGACGCGTTCAGTGTCGAGCTCCTGACGAGGGCGTCGCATCTGGTGGGTGAGGCGCTCGCACGGATCGTCAACGTCTTCAACCCCTCGCTCATCATCATCGGCGGGGTAATCCAGGCAGGGGACCTCGACCTGGCTGAGATCCGTCAAGCGGTGTTCGGCCGATCGCTGCCCCTTGCGACCCGGTCGCTGCAGATCCTTGCATTCTCCGCTCGGCGGCCTGATTCAGGTCATGCACCTGGTCGTTCGGGACCTTTGGCACTGGGCCCCGACTGGTCGTGGGTGGTTCAGTTGGCGTGGCTGCGGGGAGTGACTGTTTGTGTTCCAAGTCCGCATCCACGGCCGGGGTGGCCAGGGCGGACCTCGGAGGCTCAAATGTCCTCGGAGGCTGATATGACGGGCGAAGTAGCAGGCGAAGTAGCAGGCGTGACCTGGGCGTGTGTCGACGGCAACGAGGCGGTTGCCCGAGTCGCTCATGCCTGCAGCGAGGTGATCGCGATCTATCCGATCACCCCCTCTTCGACCATGGGCGAGCATGCCGACGCCTGGAGCGCCGCCGGACGGCGAAACCTCTGGGGTTCGGTCCCCGAGGTCGTCGAGATGCAGTCCGAGGCCGGGGTGGCCGGCGCCCTGCATGGCGTCGTCCAGAAGGGCGCGCTCGGCACGACCTTCACGTCGTCCCAGGGTCTGCTCTTGATGCTGCCCAATATGTACAAGATCGCGGGTGAGTTGACGCCGTGCGTGATCCACGTCGCCGCTCGCACGCTGGCCACGCACGCGCTGTCGATCTTCGGCGATCACTCCGACGTGATGAGCGCCCGGATGACCGGCTGGGCGATGCTCAGCTCGTCGTCCGTGCAGGAGGCGCAGGACCTCGCCCTGATCTCCCACGCCGCCACGCTGCACTCGCGGGTGCCGTTCATGCACTTCTTCGACGGGTTCCGCACCTCGCACGAGATCAACAAGATCCGAGTCGTCGGCGACGACGTGATGCGCGCCATGCTGCCGGACGACCTGGTGCTGGAGCACCGGATGCGCGGGCTCACCCCCGACGCCCCGACCCTGCGCGGTTCCGCCCAGAACCCCGATGTCTTCTTTCAGGCTCGCGAGGCCTGTAACCCGTTCCACGACGCCGTGCCCGGGATCGTGCAGCAGTTGATGAACGAGTTCGCAGAGCGCACCGGACGGCAGTACAACCTCGTCGACTACCGCGGCGCACCGGACGCGGAGCGGGTCATCGTGATCATGGGCTCAGGGGCCGGCGCGGTGCGCGAGACCGTGGACGCCCTCGTCGCCCGCGGTGAGAAGGTTGGCTACGTCACCGTGCGGCTCTACCGGCCCTTCCCGGTCGAGGCCTTCCTCGCCGCGCTTCCCGCAAGCGCGCAGCGCATCGCCGTCCTCGACCGCTGCAAGGAACCGGGCGCGCCGGCCGAACCGCTGCACCTCGACGTGGCCACCGCCCTGATGGACCGTGTCATGTTCGACGGGGGCCGCAACGTTCAGAACCTCATCGGCGGCCGCTACGGGCTGTCGAGCAAGGAGTTCACGCCGCCGATGGTGGCCGGTATCTTCGCGGAGCTCGATCGTGACAAGCCGAAGCGTCGCTTCACTGTCGGCATCGAGGACGACGTCACCCACCTCTCGCTCGACCCCGACCCTGACTTCGCCGTGCAGAGCAAGGCCGTCGCCGCGGTGTTCCTCGGCCTCGGCTCAGACGGCACCGTGGGTGCGAGCAAGAACTCGATCAAGATCATCGGGGACGGCACGGACCAGTTCGTCCAGGGCTACTTCGTGCTCGACTCGAAGAAGTCCGGTGGGGTGACCGTCTCGCACCTGAGGTTCGGCCCCGATGAGATCCACTCGACGTATCTGATCGAGCAGGCCGACGTGGTCGGCGTCCACCAGTTCTCGCTCTTGCGCACGATGAAGGTGCTTGAGCTGGCCAAACCCGGCGGCACCCTCCTGCTGAACTCGCCTTATCCGGCTGACCAGGTGTGGGATCAGCTGCCGGTCGAGGTGCAGCAGCAGCTCATCGACAAGAACCTGGAGTTCTACGTGATCGACGCGCACCGGGTGGCCCGGGAGGAGGGCCTCGGCGCCCGGATCAATACGATCATGCAGCCGTGTTTCTTCCACCTATCGGGCGTGCTGCCCGTGGAGGAGGTCACTTCGCGGATCAAGGCCGCGATCGAGGCGGCGTACGGCAAGCGTGGCCGCAGCGTCGTCGAGCGCAACTTCGTCGCCGTCGACCGGGCGCTCAGCGAGCTGAGCCAGGTCAAGGTGCCGGCCGAGGCGACGAGCGCACTGCACCGGATGCCGCCGCTGGCGAGCAACGCCCCCGACTTCGTCACCCGGGTCACCGCGCGTCTGATGCGCGGTGAGGGTGACCTGCTGCCGGTCAGCGCCATGCCGGCGGACGGCACGTGGCCCACCGATACCGCCCAGTGGGAGAAGCGGGCAATCGCCCAGGACCTGCCGATCTGGGACCCGGACCTCTGCACCGACTGCGGCAAGTGCGCGGTGACCTGTCCGCACACCGCGCTGCGGATCAAGATCTTCCCGAAGGAGCAGCTCGAAGGCGCGCCCGAAGGGTTCCAGGCCAAGGGTTACAACTCGCGGGACCTCCCCGACCACCTGCTCAGTATCACCATCGCCGCCGACGACTGCACCGGTTGCGGGATCTGTGTCGACGTCTGCCCGGCGGTCTCGAAGACCGACCCGAGCCACAGGTCGCTCGACCTCGTCGCCGCCCTGGACCACCGTGACGCGCTGCGGACGAACTTCGAGCACTTCCTGACCATTCCGGAGATCGACCGGACCAAGGTACGCCACGACACGGTCAAGGGTGTGGCCCAGCTCCAGCCGCTGTTCGAGTTCTCGGGTGCCTGTTCGGGCTGTGGTGAGACGCCGTACCTGAAGACGCTGACCCAGCTCTTCGGCGACCGGATGATCATCGCCAACGCGACCGGGTGTTCGTCGATCTTCGGCGGCAATCTGCCGACGACCCCCTATACCCGCAATGCCGACGGCCGCGGCCCGGCCTGGGCGAACTCCTTGTTCGAGGACAACGCGGAGTTCGGTCTGGGGCTGCGTCTGGGCTGGGAACAGCAGCGCGGTGAGGCCCGCCGCTACGTCGCCGAGCTCGGTCATCTGATCGGCGCTGACCTGGCCGGGGCCCTGCTGACCGCCGAACAGGGCGACGAAGCCGGCATCGTGGCTCAGCGGGGCCGGGTCGAGCTGCTGAAGACAGAGCTGGACGTCGCGCTGCGCGACGGCCGGGCGGGCGATCAGGCCTCCGCGGTCCGGCACCTGCGCAGTCTGGCCGACGAGCTGGTCGAGAAGACGGTGTGGATCGTCGGTGGTGACGGCTGGGCCTACGACATCGGCTACGGCGGCCTCGACCACGTGCTCAGCTCGGGTCGGAACGTGAACATCCTGATCCTTGACACCGAGGTCTACTCCAACACCGGCGGCCAGGCCTCGAAGTCCACGCCGATGGGTGCGGTTGCCAAGTTTGCCTCCGGGGGCAAGGGCACCGCGAAGAAGGAT
>JAYSQM010000272.1:0-1405 GCA_043721575.1 Phycicoccus sp. | reverse complement strand
TCCAGTCCGTCAGCGAGGTCGGCGAACCACTGGCCGAGACCTGCCCGGTCCAGGGCCTCGACGAGCTCGGGATCGGACGCGCCGGGCCGGGCCAGCGCGAGGTTGGCGCGCAGGGTGGAGGCAAAGAGGTGAGGCTCGTCGTCCAGGACGGCGAACGTCTGACGCGCCTGGCCGATCTCGATAGCCAAAGCATCTTGGTTGCCCAGGCGGTAGCTGCCACCGGTGGGGTCGAGCTGTCGGGCCAGCACGGCAAGGAGGGTGGACTTTCCGCAGCCGTTGGGGCCGGTGATGGCCAGTGAGGTGCCGGGCTCGATCTGCAGGTTCAGCGGTCCGACCTGCGGCGTGGTCCCGGACCACGATGTCCCTGACCACGCTGCCGTGACATCGCTCACGCAGATGAGCGGCGGCATACCGGCCTCGGTCTCCAGCGGCTGGACTCCGGTGGCACGGACGGCTGGTTCCTGGTCGAGAAGCGCGTGCAGCCGGACGGCGCTGGCCTGGGAGCGGGCGAGGGCGCGGGTGGCATCGGGCAACGTTGAGAAGGCGTCACCGAGCGCGATGGGCGTCAGGACCAGGAGCGCAGCGACCGGTGTCGAGATCGTCGTGCCGACGCCCGGCAGGACCGCGACCGTCATGGCGACCGTGCCGGCAGCGGTCAGAAGCAGCACGAGCCCCGCCGCCACGGCACGTCCATGGCTCTGGCGCTGAGCCGCCCTGCAGAGGTCGGTATGGGCGATGGCCAACCAGGTCTGCGCTCGGCCAACCGCCCCGATGGCCTGGAGCTCGCCGGCATTGCCGGACACCAGGGCCGTAACGCGGGCCACCTCCGCACGTGCTCCCAACAGGGTCTGCTGGGAGCGCGTCTCCAGCCGCCATCCGAGGGCGAGAACGGGCACAGTGAGGATCGCCATTGCGGCAATCACCAGGCCGGCAGAGGGTGAGAGCACTGCGGTCACGACCGCGGCCAGGATGCTGGCGATGAGCGCCGACAGGACCGGCACGGTGACCCTGACCTGCGCGTCCACGACGTCGGTCAGATCGTCGACGACCCCGGTCAGCAGGTCGGCACGGCCACGACGGCCGAGCCGCGTCGGAGTGAGTGGGATAAGGCGTTCGTATGCCGTGGTGCGCCGGTCGGCGAGGTCGGCAAGGGCGACGTCGTGCGAGCGCAGGCGCTCCCAGTAGCGAAAGACCGGCCGGGCCATGCCGAAGGCGCGCACGGCCACGATCGCGGTGAGTAGCGTGAGGATGATGGGGCGTTCGCTGGCGCGGACGATCAGCCAGCCGGAGGTGGCGGTCAAGGCGATGCCCGACGTGGTCGCGATGCCGCCGAGCATCCCAGCGCCCAGGACGGCCCGGATCCCCAGGCCGGCGCGGGCGGAGGTTGTTCTAGCGCCCGGGGAGG
>JAYSQM010000271.1:0-6391 GCA_043721575.1 Phycicoccus sp. | reverse complement strand
ACGCCCAGATCGAGGCGATCACCGACGCCGTCGAACTGCCCTTCCTGCACAAGGAGCTCTTCAAGGAGCACCAGCTGCGTCCGCCGAAGGGCGTCCTGCTCTACGGCCCTCCCGGCTGCGGCAAGACGCTCATCGCCAAGGCGGTCGCGAACTCGCTCGCGAAGAAGGTGGCCGAGGTCAGTGGCGATCGCCAGGCCAAGAGCTACTTCCTCAACATCAAGGGCCCCGAGCTGCTCAACAAGTACGTCGGCGAGACCGAGCGCCACATTCGCCTGATCTTCCAACGCGCCCGCGAGAAGGCCTCCGATGGCACACCTGTGGTGGTCTTCTTCGACGAGATGGACGCGCTGTTCCGGACTCGTGGCTCCGGCGTGTCCTCAGATGTCGAGACGACCATCGTGCCGCAGCTGCTGTCCGAGATCGACGGTGTCGAGCGCCTCGAGAACGTCATCGTCATCGGCGCATCCAACCGCGAGGACATGATCGACCCCGCGATCCTGCGACCTGGCCGCCTCGACGTGAAGATCAAGATCGAGCGCCCCGACGCCGAGAGCGCCCGTGACATCTTCAGCAAGTACCTCACCGCCGACCTGCCGCTGCACGAGCACGACCTGGCCGAGCACGACGGATCGGCGCAGCGCACGATCGAGGCGATGATCCAGGCGTCGGTCGAGCGGATGTACTCCGAGATCGACGCCAACCGGTTCCTGGAGGTCACCTATGCCAATGGTGACAAGGAGATCCTCTACTTCAAGGACTTCAACTCCGGCGCGATGATCCAGAACATCGTCGATCGCGCCAAGAAGATGGCGATCAAGGACTTTCTCACGACAGCTCAGAAGGGCATCCGGGTCGAGCACCTGCTGGCCGCGTGCGTCGACGAGTTCAAGGAGAACGAGGACCTGCCCAATACGACCAACCCCGACGACTGGGCTCGTATCTCGGGCAAGAAGGGCGAGCGCATCGTCTACATCCGCACACTGATCACCGGCAAGGACGGCACCGAGCCGGGTCGCTCCATCGACAACGTCGCCAACACCGGCCAGTACCTCTGAGCCTTTACCATCCGGCGCGGGCAAAGTGGGGGTTGGCTCATCCGCGTAGCCGAGTGATGAGCGCCAGCACCGCTCGCCAGCCCAGCAGCACGGCGCCCAGGAAGAGGGTGGCCACAACGATGAACGAGAGGGCTGTTCCGGCGTGGGTCAGGCTGCGGAGCACCATGGCGATCGCCACGGTGCAGAGCCAGACCGGTATGCCGTGTCGGACCTGCAGGGGGACGCGGCGGAAGGCGACCAGCGAGACCAGCCAGCCGGTCGTCATACCGGCGAGGAAGGGCCACGCGGTGGTCGCAACGCCGACCAGCGCGCCGGTCTCGGCGTGGCTGCGCCTACCGATGGCGGCGAAGAGGCAGATGAGGGCGACGTCGAGAACCAGGCCCAGAGCGATGCGCACCAGGCGACCCTAACAAGGCTGAACCGGCTGACTTGTCCGGTCACTGATCGAGGCCGAAGGTACCTCAGGGGTGCAGATGGCGACGCAGCTCCGAGACCAGCTCCGCGCGGTGCTGCTGGCCGATGGTCGTCGCCCCGGGGAAGCTTGCGAACCCGTGCGGAGCACCGACATAGTTCGTGTGCCGTACGGATACCCCGGCGGCAGCCAGCCGCTCGGCATACAGCCGGCCTTCGTCGCGTAGCGGATCGAGATCAGCGGTCTGGACCAGCGCCGGCGGAAGATCCGCATGGTTCGCAGCCCACAGCGGTGAGACCAAAGGGTCGGTGGCGGAAAGACCGTCCGTACCGAGGTAGAGGTCGAGGAACGCGTCGATCTTGGCCCGGGTGAGGATTGGTGCCTCTGCGTGCTCCACGATGGATGGCTGGCTCATGGTCGCATCGGTGCCGGGGTACATCAACGCCTGGTGCGAGATCGTCGGTCCGCCCTCGTCGCGGACGACCTGACACACGATCGCCGAGAGGTTTCCGCCGGCGCTGTCACCGGACACCGCAAGGCGAGCAGCGTTGCCGCCCAACGAGTCTGCGTGTTCTGCAAGCCAGCGGACCGAGTCGACGCAGTCGTGCACAGCCTTCGGTGCGTGGTGCTCCGGCGCCAGGCGATAGTCGACGCTGACCACGACGGCCTCGACGGCCCTCGCGAGGAACGTGCACAGCGGGTCGTACATGCGGGTGTTGCCCAGCACCCATCCACCGCCGTGGAAGAACACGACCACCGGCAGCGACTCGTGCACCCCGGCCGGCCGGTATACGCGCAGCGGCACGTCATGCCCGTCACGTGCGGGGAACGTGATGTCCTCGCGCGTGACGTCCCCGAACACCGGGCCGGTGATCCACGTGAACGGGGGCACCGCGGGCGCGACTCCGGCGCGGCTCTTTCGAATGTCGTCGAGGTCCATGCCGACGATCGACTCGCGGCCGAACCGGTCGAGGATCGTTGTGAAGATCCTGGTTCGCAGGGGCATGCGGATGGCATCAGCGGGGCGGGTTCTCATCGGCCCATCATGCCCGGTGCAGCCGAACAGTTCCCCTACGCTGGCGTCATGACGGTGCGTCGAGTGATGGGGATCGAGACGGAGTACGGCATCTCGGTGCCCGGCGACCCGACCGCGAACCCGATGTTGCTGTCCGGATATGTCGTGAACGCCTACGCCAGCCTGCGCGGTGCGAACGCCGGTCGGGCCGGCTGGGACTACGAGGACGAGATGCCGCTGCGTGACGCGCGCGGATTCGAGGTCGCCCGGCAGCTGGCGGATCCCAGCCAGCTGACCGACGAGGAAGACCCCACGCTGGCCAACGTGGTGCTGACCAACGGTGCCCGCCTGTATGTCGACCACGCACATCCGGAGTACGCCTCGCCCGAGGTGACCTCACCACGGGCCGCCCTGCGCTGGGACCGGGCAGGGGAGCAGATCATGCTCCAGTCGGTCCGGCGCCTGTCAGCGGTGCCGGGGACGGCCGGTGTGAACCTCTACAAGAACAACACCGATGGCAAGGGCGCGTCTTATGGCACGCACGAGAACTACCTCATGCGCCGTGAGACACCGTTCTCGGAGATCACCCGCCATCTGATCCCGTTCTTCGTGGCGCGACAGGTGATGTGCGGCGCGGGCCGGGTCGGTATCGGCCAGGACTCGAGCAAAGCCGGGTTCCAGATCGCCCAGCGCTCGGACTTCTTCGAGGTCGAGGTGGGCCTTGAGACGACGCTCAAGCGGCCCATCATCAACACCCGGGACGAGCCGCATGCGGTGGCCGACCTGTACCGCCGGCTGCATGTGATCATCGGTGACGCGAATCAGTGCGACGTCGCGGGTCTGCTGAAGATGGGCACGACCAGCCTGGTCCTGGCGATGATCGAGGACCAGGCGCTCGACGTGGACCTGAGTGTCCGCAAGCCGGTGGCCACACTGCACGCGGTGTCGCACGACCCCGGCCTGCGAGCGCTCGTCGAGCTGCACGACGGGCGCACCATGACGGCCGTCCAGCTTCTGTGGGCCTACCTCGAACAGGCCGATCGCTATCTGCAGGCGCGTCACCCCGGTGCCATCGACGACGACACCTCCGAGGTGATGTCGCGCTGGGCCTCGGTGCTCACCAAGCTCGAGCGCAACCCGATGGAGTGCGCTCGTGAGATCGACTGGGTCGCCAAGCTCACTCTCCTGCAAGCGTATCGGGACAGGGACGGGCTCGAGTGGTCTGATCACCGGCTCAAGGCGATCGACATCCAATGGTCGGATGTCCGCCCCGAGAAGGGTCTGTTCCACCGTCTGTCCGGGCGTGGTCGCATCGAGTCACTGGTCGAGGATGCGGAGGTGGAGGCGGCCATGACACAACCGCCCGAGGACACCCGCGCCTACTTCCGAGGTCGATGCCTGGAGAAGTACTCCGCCGAGATCGCTGCCGCTTCCTGGGACTCGGTGATCTTCGATCTGCCGGGCCACACGGCCTTGCAGCGGGTCCCCATGCTCGAACCCCTGCGTGGAACCCGTGAGGGCGTCGGCGACCTGATCGACCGCAGCCCCGACGCATCCACCCTGTTGCGGGAGTTGGCCGCAGCCAACAGTTGACAGCGGGTTAGGCTGCCGAGGACGAAGAGCATTACATCGAGATGCGCTTGTCCGGTGTTTGCCGGTCCCGATCAACGCCCGTGGAGGACAGATGCCAAGCCAGGAGCAGAGCCGACCCCAGCGTCGCGACGACACCCCGGACGAGGCGCCCGAGCCCAGCGCAGCCACGCCCGAGGCGACGGCGCGCAAGGACGCACTCGACGACGACATCGACAGCGTGCTGGACGAGATCGACGGTGTTCTCGAAGCCAACGCCGAGGAGTTCGTGCGCGGCTTCGTCCAGAAGGGCGGCCAGTGAACCTCAGCTCCGGGGACGGCGCCGGACGGCTGCCCGCAGCGTTCATGACAACCGGCTCCTCGTCCTTCACCGAGTTCATCGGCGCGCTCTCCCCAGAGCTGCTGCCCTCGAGCCGGCTGCTGCCGGTGGGCGGCAAGCTGGAGGCACCGCACGGTACGACGATCGTGTCGCTCACCTATGACGGCGGAATCGTCATGGCTGGGGACCGTCGCGCCACCATGGGCAACCTGATCGCCAACCGCGACCTGGACAAGGTCTTCGGGGCCGACGACTACTCCGCGGTCGGGATCGCCGGAACTGCGGGCCTTGCCATCGAGATCGTGAAGCTCTTCCAGGTCGAGCTCGAGCACTACGAGAAGATCGAGGGCACCCTGCTCTCGCTGGAGGGCAAGGCCAACCGGCTCGCAACGATGATCCGGGCGAACCTCACGATGGCGATGCAGGGCCTGGCTGTGGTCCCGTTGTTCGTCGGTTTCGACCTCGACGCCAGGGCCGGCCGGATCTTCTCCTATGACGTGACCGGCGGATGCTACGAGGAGCATGACCACCACAGCGTCGGCTCAGGCTCGCTGTTTGCCCGCGGTGCGATGAAGAAGCTCTGGCGCCCGGGCATGGACTCGGCCGCGGCGATCCGCGTGGCCGTCGAGGCGCTGTATGACGCCGCTGACGACGACGCGGCCACGGGCGGCCCCGACCTCGGTCGACGGATCTGGCCGACGCTGGCCGTCGTGGATGTCGAGGGGCTGCGGTTCCTGGACGACGACGCCCTTGCCGAAGTTGTCGAGCAGATCGTGGCCGACCGCCGCGGCAACCCCGGAGGTGCCCGATGAGCATGCCCTTCTACGTCTCGCCCGAGCAGCTCATGAAGGACCGGGCGGACTTTGCGCGCAAGGGGATCGCCCGAGGTCGATCCGTCGTGGTCCTGGGCTATGACCAAGGCATCGCGTTCGTCGCCGAGAACCCCTCCCGGGCCCTGCACAAGGTCTCCGAGATCTACGACCGGATCGCCTTCGCCGCCGTCGGTAAGTACAACGAGTTCGAGAACCTGCGCGTGGCCGGTGTCCGCTACGCCGATCTGCGTGGCTACTCCTACGACCGCAGGGACGTGACCGCGCGAGGACTGGCCAATGCCTACGCTCAGACGTTGGGCACGGTCTTCACCCAGGAGTCCAAGCCCTACGAGGTCGAGATCGTCGTCGCCGAGGTCGGTGAGAACGCCGACCAGGACCAGATCTACCGCCTGACCTATGACGGATCGGTCGCCGACGAGCAGGGCTTCATCGCGATGGGCGGTGCCGGCGAGCACATCAGCGCTGGTCTACAGGAGCGGTGGACGCCTGGCATGAACCTGGGCAACGCACTGGGACTGGCCGTCGAGCTGCTGGGGCAGGACCCGGCCGGTGGACCCCCACGCACCCTGACCGCAACCCAGATCGAGGTTGCAGTGCTCGACCGGGCGCGGCCTCGGCGCACCTTCCGCCGTCTGGCGGGACCGTTGCTCGACGCGTTGCTGAGCAGAGAGGACCCCACGACGGATGTGCCTGCTGACGACGACCCGACACCCGGTCGTCACGACACGCTGACCGGCAAGGCGGCACCCACCGACAGGTCCGAGTCTGACCCGTCCTGACTATCGCGGTCACTGGTGCAACCGGCCACGTCGGCGCGCGCGAACCATGTCAGGTTCTGACGGCCTCGATGAGCTGGCGTTCGTCGGCTGACGACAGGCCAGCCCGACGTGGCCGACCAGGGCCCTGGGCGATCTCCCAGGCGAGGACGTCGGTGAGGGTCTGCTCGAGCGGTCGGCAGACGAGGCCGGCCGCGACGGCGGCATCGGTGCAGCGCGCTCCGTGTCCGGTCTCCGCGGGACCCGGTAGCCACAGCGGCAGCGACCGTGGCCCCATCCAGGGGTTGACCCCGTGCTCGGCGAGCCACTGGTTCGAAACGGCGACGAGCCGGCCGGCATGCGATGACACGTGGCGCGCGGCGCTGAGATGGTCGGCGAACCGCGTCACCGG
>JAYSQM010000270.1:0-3501 GCA_043721575.1 Phycicoccus sp. | reverse complement strand
ACCCGGTCGAAGGCGCCGTCCGGTGGGGTGTCCAAGATGTTGTAGCGGGCCACTGCCTTGATGCGCTCGGACTCGTTGCGCGTGAGGCGCTGCTGGGGCGTGAACCCGATCTCTTCGCCGGTCTCGGCCACGTCCTTGGCCACGTCGCGCAGCTTGCGGTTGAGGTTCATGCTCGCCGTCCGCAGCCGGTCGAAGGCCTGCCCCGCGGTGAACTTGTTACGCTCCATCAAGATTCCCTGGGCCTGGCCGATCACGGTGCGGGTGGCCATCGCCTCCGTCAACTGGTCAATCCGCTCACCGGCATCATTGATCGCCTCAGTGGCCGCCAACGCCAGGGCGGCATACAGGGCCAAAAGGAGTGCGGTATCGCGCTCGGACTCACCGAAGGCTCCAGCCTTGCTGGAGTACAGGTTCAGGCTGCCCACCGCCTGCTGAACACCTCCAGCACCCAGGGCCGGGCCGGCGAACAGGCTCACCGACATCACCGAACGGGCCCCCGCTGCGGCGCCCTTCGCAGCCAACGCCGGCCACCGCGTCTCCTCCGGCAGGTCCCGGACCAGGATCGCCGTCCACTTCACGGCGGTGGCAGCCACCAGACACGGACCCTCCCCCAGCGCGTACTGCATGCCGTCCAGGCGCTGGGCCAACTCCCCCGTAAACGCTGGAGTTGTCCAACCCCCACCGCCTCCGACCAGCGTCAAGCTCGCGGCTTCGGCACCGCGGACCACATCCACCGCCACCTGCGCCAACCCATACAGGATGAGCTCGACCCGCTTGGCCTCCTTGGCGGCCTGGACAAGATCACCCATCGCCAGCAACGGCTCAGGAACCACGCCTTTGGCCTTGCGGTCGTCCTCCATGACCGCATCATTGCACGCTCGACCCCGGCCGCGACCGGCCGCGCCATAGCCGTGCTGACCGACGAAACCCTTCCCGCGGGAGGGGTCCTGAGCGGGTCCTTACGACCGTCGAGCTGCCCGCCGCTGGGCACATCCGAGCCCGGAACCTTATCGCGTTCACCCCTGCCTGTCCTTGACTTGATGCAGGCCAAACCCTGTGGCTCGAGGTCGGGGTGAGTTTCACGGTTCGGATTGGCTGTTCCGACACGGATTGCGGGGCGGATGGCGCGGGTATGAACCCCGTGGTGCAGGAAGACCTGCCCCCCTGACTTGGAGGTTGGAATGAGCGTAGTGAAGTCGCTGTGGGCATCTGTCCAGGGCGACCCGGTGTTCATGCGCCGGGTCAACGGTTGGTTGACGATCTTCTGGGTCGCCATGATCCCGATTTCCATGGCGATGGGCTGGCTGGACTCCGTGGTCTATGTCTCGGCCTTGTCGCTGTGGGCGCTGGTCTCGGGCCATTGGTCGGCCTGGCAAGCAGCCCGGGTCGAGGTCAAACAGGAGGAAGCCCAAAGAGCGGCGGAGGAGCAGGACGTGGCTTCGGACGTCGTCAAGGCTCTCGTTGAACAGACAACTATCGAGCCGGGGACAACCTGATCTGGGCCTCGGGGGGCTTGCCTGAGCGAGGTCCGAAAGGTGTTGTCGCGCAACGCTGCCCTTCGACCTTCCTTCCATGGGCGACGCGGCCCGGCGTGGGCCGCCCCAGCCGTGGCACACGGAGACGGTCGTCCACAGCCGCGAGGTCGGGACCTTCAAGGCCCTCAGAGGCGACCCTCTCGGCTACGCGGTCGCCACACGCGACTTGCCTGCCTTGCTGCGCGCACTCATGGACGACCTCACGAGTCCCGGCCAGGTTTGGTTCCCGTCATTGCGGGGCATACCTGTGGTCCTGATGGCGCCAAGTCCACCGCGGCCGGCGGTTGTTCGGTTACCGGCGCGGCGACGAAGCCACTCAGGACCCGACCCGGGGAAGACAACGGGAACACAACAAGAAAGGCAACACTCATGAGCTCCACCGACAAGGCCAGGAACGTCGCCCAGAAGGCCAAGGGCAAGGTCAAGGAGACCGTCGGAGAGGTGAGCGATAACGAGCGCCTCGAAGCCGAAGGCAAGGCCGACCAGGCCGGCGCGGACCTCAAGCAGGCCGGCGAGAAGGTCAAGGACGCCTTTCACTGACCGAGGCGCCAAGCGTCGGCCGTGCGTCCCCACATGACATCGCGCCGCTTGGGGACGATAGGCAGCCGTCTAACCACACCTTCGGCAATCCGGCCCTCTTCGGTCCCGACTGGATCACAACCCATACGGCGCGGGTCGCTCTCAGGTTCGGCGACAGCCAACAAGAGGCAGATGGGTAGTCCACTGAGCCGCAACCAACTATTTGTCCAAGCCGACTCACCACTCGGGCCCGGGCGCCGGACCCCAGCCAACGAGCTGGTCAGGACGCGCGCGACAACGCGCGACAACCAAGGAGGAACACATGATCACCCTAGGCATTATCCTGCTCATCGTGGGGCTGTTCGTGGCATCACTGCACGTTCTGGTCACGATCGGCATCATCTTGCTCGTCGTCGGCGTCGTTCTGGCCGTCATGGGTCGGAGCGGTCGAGCAGTTGGCGGCCGCAACCACTGGTGGTGACCTTGTAAACCCAGCGGTGCTGGCGGCCCGCGGTGTTTGGCTCGGCGACGAAAGGGTAAACACCGGTGGTCCAATTACCTGACGAAGAATAGGAGGGACGAACTGATGAGAATCGGTGCCAGTCTCGTGCTGATCGCTCTCGGGGCGATCCTGAAGTTTGCAGTGACTACGTCGGTCAGTGGGGTAAATCTGTCCACGGTGGGCGTTGTGCTCATGGTCGTCGGAATCGTTGGACTCGTCGTTTCGATCGTCATGGCCAACACCGCCCGGCGCACCGACGTCGTCCATCACTCGACGCATTCGGACTTCGCCAATCCCACGCCGGGCGACGACGCCCGCTGATGGCGCACGGCCGACAATGGACGCGCAGCCGGGGCCACTCCAGGTTCGGCTGAGCGCTAGGCCTCGTGGACAGGCTTTCGGCGTTCACGCAGCTGGCATCCCTGATGGCCCCTCCCGTGGGGCCGAGACGTCCTCCAAGACTCGGAAACTTGAGTGGTTCCTGACTTCCCGAGAACGCGGGAACCACTCGACGCGGTTGGATGCCCGTCATCCAGGTGGTGAGGCGTGGACCGAGGGAAATCTGGTGCGCCCGCTGATCCACGGCGCGACCTACTTCGCCGAGCTGCACCATCGGGTCTCGCAGATGCGCGATGGTGACCTGCTGATGTTCGCTGACTGGCGCGGCGATCCAGACCAGCGGCTCACCGGCACCCCTGACACAGAAATCGGAACCGTGTTCGCTGAAGCGGCCCGCCGCGGCGTCGATGTTCGGGGCCTGGTGTGGCGCTCCCACTGGGACCGCTTGGCTTTCTCGGCCGCCGAGAACCGGCACCTGGGCGAGGAGATCAATGCCGCTGGCGGCCAGTGCCTCCTGGACATGCGGGTGCGAACTGGCGGGTCGCACCACCAGAAGTTCGTCGTCCTGCGCCACCGCGAGCGGCCCGAGCTCGATGTCGCGTTCCT
>JAYSQM010000269.1:0-4462 GCA_043721575.1 Phycicoccus sp. | reverse complement strand
GCGTCGATGCAGCCAAACACCTCCATGCGTGACGCCGGTGTCTGCGGCGGCTCGCGCCGGGTGAGTGCGACCAGACCGGAGTCCACGTTCGGGGCCGGCCAGAACACCGTGCGGCTCACCGTCCCCGCCAGCCTCACCTCGGCATACCAGGCGGCCTTGAGGCTGGGGACCCCGTAGGTCTTGCTGCCCGGCGGTGCCGCGAGGCGCTCGGCAACCTCGAGCTGCACCATCACCAGGACCCGACGCAGGGTGGGGAAGGCCTCCAGGAAGCTCAGCACCGCGGGCACGGAGATGTTGTAGGGCAGGTTCGCGACCAGCGCCGTCGGCTGGGGGTCGGGCAGGGTGCGCACGGTGAGGGCGTCCGCGCAGACGACCTCCAAACGATCGCTGTATGCCGGTGCGAGCGCGGCCACCGTGTCAGGCAGGGCCCCCGCGAGGTTGGGATCGACCTCGACCGCCACGACCCGGCCGACCTGCGCGAGCAGAGCGAGGGTGAGCGAGCCAAGACCCGGTCCGATCTCGACCACGACGTCGTCAGCGCCCACGTCGGCCAGGCGCACGATCCGGCGGACGGTGTTGGCGTCGATGACGAAGTTCTGGCCCCACTTCTTGGTCGGGCGCACTCCCAGACGGCCCGCCAGCTCGCGGATCTGACCGGCCCCGAGCAGCCCGGCTCGGGCGTCCTCATTCATGCGATGCAGCCTAGGGGGGAACCTGGCCCCATCCCGAACCACACCCCCACATCCGAACACCGCAGATCGCGCGAATCAGGCCATTTGGGAGCTAGAAACGCGCGATCTGCGGTGTTCGGTCGAGAGGAGTGGTCAGGCGGCCCAGGCACAGCCCCACGGCTGCAGCCCGCGCGAGGCGTAGAGCACGTTGGCCACGGCGATCTGCTGCTCACGGCTGGCCAGGTCGGCCCGCGGGGCGTACTGCCCGCCGCCGTTGGACAACCAGGTACTGGCGTTGAACTGCAGGCCGCCGTAGTAGCCGTTACCGGTGTTGATCGACCAGTTGCCGCCGGACTCGCACCTGGCGATCCGGTCCCACATCGCCGCGTTGACCGTGGAGCCGCCACCGCCCGAAGCGGGCTGGACGGGAGCGGACCGGACCGGCCGCGCCATGGTGCCTACCGCGAGGACGCGCGTGACCGGAGACGTCGTAACCTGCGAGCCCGAGGCGTTGCGACTCTCGAGCTTGCCGTCGACCCAGGTCTCGAGGTAGGTGACGACCTTGGCGCCTGGCTTGCCCACCGTCAGCGTCTTGGTGTCGCCGGTGTACACGGTAGCGTCGTTCTGACGCCTCGTACCGAAGTCAACGGTCTCGGTCGCCGTGACGCTCTTCTCCGTCACGCGGGCGACGGCGACCTTCAGTCCGCTGGTGGTGACCGGGGTCGTCAGGGCCGGAGAGACGCGGTCCTTGGCGCCAAGGGTCACGTTGAGCTCGGAGAGCACATCGGCAACGGTGGCGCCGGTGGTCTGCGCGCTGAGCGACCTGCCATCGACCGCGACCGTGACGTCCTTGGGGGTGGTGACCGACATGGCCAGGCCCGTGCGGCCGAGCGGCTGCGAACGCGAGACCGAGAGCTTGGCGGACTCGGCGCGGATGCCGAGGTCGGACAGGGCTCCGGCGACCGTGGTCGAGGTAGTCCAGAGCTCCTTGGTCTGCCCGTCGACGGTGACCGTGAGGAGACGGCCGTACCGCACGACGATCTTCTGGTTGTCGCTGATCGCCGCGGTCACAGCCGGGGCGACGACGTCGTGGGGACCGATCTTGATGTCCTGCTTGGCCAGCACGTCACCGACGGTGCTGCCGAACAGACGGACTGCGGAGGTCTTGCCGTCAACAGACAGCATTACCGACTTGTCGAAGTGGGCGAAGGCGACAGCACCAGCGACGAGGGACACGACAACAGCGGCCTGGGCGATACGCCGGGCGGGACGAAAACTCACAATGCTCCAGAGCTAGCTCGATCCGGGCATCGCGGCTCGGATCGTCACGCATTCATCGAAAACGGGCGCCCGACCGAGGTCGTGCACCCCCAAGTGCGTGCCGTCCGAGGACTCACCGACCCCGGCCAACAGTCATCCACGATGACCGACTAACTAGCCAAGGTCAAATTTTGGTAACGGTCACCCCACGTGCAGGTAAAGTTTGGCCGGGGTCCAGACCCGGCTACCAGAGGCCGTAGACCCGCTCCGAGTTGGCCGACATAGCGGTGCACAACGAAGGCACATCCACGTTGAGGACACCCGCCATCGCCCGGACGGTCAACGGCACGAGGTATGGCGCGTTGGTCGCCCCGCGATGCGGGGCGGGGGTGAGAAACGGCGCGTCCGTCTCGACCAGCAGGTTGTCCATCGGCGTGACCGAGAGCGCGTTGCGCAGGTCCCTGGCGTTCTTGAACGTGACGGTCCCGGAGAAGGACAGGAAGTAGCCCCGCTCGACGCACTCGCGTGCCATCGCGATGTTGCCGGAGAAGCAGTGCAGCACCGTGTGCACAGGCGCCCCCTCCTCCGCCAGAATCCGCAGCACGTCCTCGTGGGCGTCGCGGTCGTGGACCTGCAACGCCTTGCCCGTGCGCTTGGCCAGGTCGATGTGCCGACGGAACGAATCCTGTTGTGCCGCCATACCTTCAGGACCGGTGCGGAAGTAGTCCAACCCCGTCTCGCCAATGACCCGGACCCTGGGGTGGGAGGCGAGCAGTTCGATCTCGGCCATGGCCGAGTCGAGCTCGCCGCGGTCGTGCAGCTTGGGCGCCTCGTTCGGATGGAGGGCTACGCCACCCAGCAGCGCGACATACCTGTCGATCACCTCGACGGTGTAACGCGCGCCCGGGAGGTCGCAGCCGATCTGGACCATGCGGGGCACCCCGACCGCCGTCGCGGCGTCGATCACCGCCTGGATGTCAGGAGGGTCTGTGCCGTCGCGGGACATGTCGAGGTGGGTGTGGTTGTCGACCACCGGGATCGGCAGAGCGTCCGGTGCCGGCGGCGGCCCAGCCCTTCCGGGGCCACTCACGCGGACTCGTCGCTGTCGGCTCGCGGTCTGAGACGCGCGAGCTCCTCATCGACCACCGACGGGTCGAGCTTGGTGAAGATCGGCGACGGCGCCGAGATCGGGGTGCCCACCGTGATCGGGCGCGACTCCCACCGCGGAGTGGCCGAGTAGTCACCGGTGATGATCGGGTAGCTATCGCCGCCGTCCAGATCCTCGACCTCCTCGATGCGCGGCATCGGTGCGATCTCGCCCCGGCCACCCATCGCCGCGTAGATCTGGTTGGAGCTGTGCGGCAGGAAGGGGCTCAGCATCGTCGTGCAGTCACTGACCGCCTGGGCGACCACATGCAGGATCGTCCCGAGCCGCTCACGCTCATCTTCGGCCTTGAGCTTGAACGGCGCCTGGTCGGTGACGTACTTGTTGACCTCGGCCACCACCCGCATGGCCTCGGCCAGGGCCTGCTTCTGCTTGTGGCGCTCGATCAGGGCGCCGACGGTCACGAAGCCCTCGCCCACGGTTGTCAGGAGAGCCACGTCGTCGGCGTTCAGCTCGGCCGCGGCCGGGATCTGGCCAAAGCGCGTGTGGATCATCGTGGCCGTGCGGTTGACCAGGTTGCCCCAGCCGGCGACAAGCTCACCGTTGGTGCGCTTGACGAACTCGGCCCAGGTGAAGTCGCTGTCCTGGTTCTCCGGACCGGCCGCCGAGATGAAGTAGCGCAGCGCGTCCGGCTGGTAACGCTCGAGGACGTCGCGGACGTAGATCACGACGCCGCGGCTGGAGGAGAACTGCTTGCCCTCCATGGTGAGGAACTCGGAGCTGACCACCTCGGTCGGGAGCTGTAGCACGCCATACGGTCCGGGCTTGCCGCCCTTGTCACCCAGGCCGTCGTAGGCCAACAGCTCGGCCGGCCAGATCTGGGAGTGGAAGGTGATGTTGTCCTTGCCCATGAAGTAGTACGACAGCGCCTCGGGGTTGTTCCACCAGTCGCGCCAGGCCTCGGGGTCGCCAGTCCGGCGGGCCCACTCGATCGACGCGGACAGGTAGCCGATGACGGCGTCGAACCAGACATAGAGCCGTTTGGTGGGCTGCTCACGCCAGCCGTCCAGGGGGATCGGGATGCCCCAGTCGATGTCGCGGGTCATGGCGCGCGGCCTGATGTCCTTGAGGATGTTCTGGCTGAACCTGATGACGTTCGGGCGCCAGGTGCCCGACGCCTCGCGGCCGTCGAGCCACTCGCCGAGCGCCTCGGCCAGCGCCGGCAGGTCGAGGAAGAAGTGCTGGGTCTCGATGAACTCCGGGGTCTCGCCGTTGATCTTGCTGCGCGGGTTCAACAGGTCCGTCGCGTCGAGCTGGTTGCCGCAGTTGTCGCACTGGTCGCCGCGGGCGTCGGCGTAACCACAGATCGGGCAGGTGCCCTCGATGTAGCGGTCCGGCAGCGTGCGGCCGGTCGACGGGCTGATCG
>JAYSQM010000268.1:0-1257 GCA_043721575.1 Phycicoccus sp. | reverse complement strand
CCGCCGATCGCCTGGAGCGAGACCGGGATCGCGAAGGTCAGAGCGAACCAGGCGTTGAACCCGATCCAGAAGAAGATCAGCCAGATGCCCTGGCTCCAGGCCATCAACCAGCCGAGGAACGGGTGGAGAGCACGCGACACAAAGACGTAGTCGCCGCCTGACCGTGGCATGGCCGCGCTGAATTCGCTGTAGACCCACAGAAGCGTGAACGCCATCAAGACGGTGCCGATCACCACCGCGGCGATCATGCTGCCGGCCGGGAAGAAGCTCTGTGCCTGAAGGAACAGGAAGACGGCCCCGATGCCGACGTTCATGCCGATGGAGTTCATCAGCAACGCATCGATCAGACTGACCTCCCGCACGAGGCCCGTGGACCTCCGAAGGAAGACCCCGGGGCCCGAGCCCCTGATCCCGGTCGTGTCCTGCATCTCCGCTCTCCTTCCCTGCGTTCCCGACCGCCGTTCGGCGGTCCCTCATTACCGCCTGCTGTCGATCCGGAACGTGAACCGATCTCCTCGGTACAGCACATCGGCCAGTTCGGCTGGTCGTCCCGTCACGTCGTCCGTGATCGAGCGAACGAGGAGTGCCGGCGTTCCCGGAGACACGTCAAGCAACTCCGCTTGGTCGTCGTCGCACCGAACGACTTCGAGCGTGCTCTGCGCCTGGCCCACCTGCGTACCGAATTCCTCCTCGAGCGTCCGGTACAGCGATCGACCCGATTCGAACCCGGTGATCGAGACGAGTCGCCCGAACCGCTCCGCATCGAGGTAGGCATCGAGGATGGCCGCCGGATCGCCACGAACGAGGGCGAGCCGCCGGATCCGGAGGACCGGCGCTCCGACCGGAAGCTTGAGCGCCACGAGGACGTGGGCCGGACCAGGTGCGACCGCCTGATCGAGCACGGTCATGGAAAAGGGGATGCGTCGCGACCTGAGCGCGTCAGTGAAGCTGGCGAGAAGCGTCACCGGCGTATCGACCCGGCTCTCTGCGACGAACGTCCCCTTGCCCTTGGTCCTGACGATCAGCCCGGCTGCGACAAGGTCCAGCAACGCGTGGCGGACGGGGGCGAGACTGACGCCCAGCTGTTCGGCGTATTCGTGCTCGGTCGGAAGCTGATCGCCGGGCCGCAGTTCGCCAGCCTGGATCTGGGCCTGGATCGCACGTCGGATCTGGTCGTGCAGTGGGGCGGGGCGCGTCCGGCTGACCAGCATCGTCATCGAGACGCCATCTTATAACATTATGTCAAGGCTCTGAGAG
>JAYSQM010000267.1:0-1786 GCA_043721575.1 Phycicoccus sp. | reverse complement strand
GGGGGGGCGGCATCCCTCACGTAGTCGCGACCTCCCCGGCTTTGCGATCAAGTTCAGGCGATGCGGCGCACCCGGTTGACGGTGAGGCCGCTCTCGTCGAGAAGGTCGCCCATCTTGTTCGCGAACTCGACCAAGTGGGGCGCTGCGAGGTGGGCGTCGAGGTGCTCCCCGGAAAGCCAGTTCTCGTAGAAGGCGAAGAAGCTGGGGTCCTCGACGCCTTGGTGGAGGTCGTAGTTGACGTACCCCTCCTCCTGGCTGGTCGGCTCGATCAGCGCCTCGAGCGCGGCCCGGAGCTGCTCGGTCTTGCCCTCTGCGGCGCGCATGTAAGCCACCACGGTCAACAGGTCGTGGTTCTCGTCGGTGGGTGTGCTCACGGGTCCTCCCGGTGGACGCGGTTGGGGTTGTGAGCCACGCTAGGCCATATGGACCCGCGCGACCAGACGGCTTTCGAGATGGCCGAGGCCGCCAGCGCCTGGCTGGGTTCGCTGACGGCCGAGCAGCGGGCGGTTGCGCACGGCGCCGCGCCGGCGTACGACGACCCGCTCGACGCCGAGCGCCGACGGTGGTTCTACACACCTACCGATCACGGCGGCCTGACGGTGCACCAGCAGCGACCGGCGCAGCAGCGCGCCGTGATGAAGCTGGTGGCAACCGGGCTATCCATGGCTGGCTACGTCACGGTCGCAGCCACGATGGGGCTGGAGAACGTGCTCGACCGTGTCGAGGGGTTCGTGGCCCGGTTCGATCGGGAGCGCGGCCGCGACCCCGGGCTCTACTACCTGCGCGTCTTCGGCGAACCGGGCGGCGACGGCCCCTGGGGATGGCGGTTCGGCGGCCACCACATCTCCCTCAACAACCTCGTGGTCGACGGCAAGCTCGTCACCACGACCCCGTGCTTCTTGGGCGCAGACCCGGCGTCCGCTCCCCTGCTCGGCGGCGCCGTCAACCGCCCGCTCGCCGGGGTGGAGGACCTCGCCCGCGAGCTCGTCCGCTCGCTCACCCCCGACCTCGCCGCACGAGCCGTCCTGCTGGGCAAGGCGCCCTCGGACTTCGTCACCGCCAACCGCACCACCGTTTCCGAGGGCGACCAGGTCATCCCGTTGGCCGGCATCTGGCGAGACGCGCGGTTCGCGGACGATAACGAGCAGGTCAAACTGCAGGCGCTCAGCGATGCCATCGACGAGGCGGCCGGATACACCCCCGATGACCACCGCACCGTCGAGTACACCACTGTCCCCAAGGGCATCCCAGGCCGCGACCTCGATAGCTCTCAGCGCGCACTCCTGCTCTCCCTCCTCGGCACCTACTTCGGCCGCGTCCCGGACAGCGTCTCGCCCCTCGCGTCGTACGACGATTCCGCGCTCGACGACGTCCACTTCGCCTGGGCCGGCTCTACCGCACCCGGGCAGCCGCACTACTACCGGCTCCAGGGGCCGCGGCTGCTCATCGAGTGGGACAACACCCAGCGCGGCGCAAACCACGCGCACTCAGTCTGGCGCGACCCCGAGGCCGACTTCGGACTCGACGTGCTGGCCCAGCACCGCGCCATGCGCCACTGACACGGGCTCGTGGGCTGTCCCGACGGGTCGATGCGAAGGAAGCGGGCGGCCGGAGTTGACCGAACCGACGATGGGAATTCATGTCCACGTGCTCTCGGCCGGTTACCCGGCAACGAACGAGCCGAACTTGCGCCTTGCAATTCGTGATCACGGAACTTGTCGTCTGCGATAGATCCCGGGCAGCAGTTGACGGCCTCCGCGCACCGCGCCTAGCCAGCCGCACGGCG
>JAYSQM010000266.1:0-3484 GCA_043721575.1 Phycicoccus sp. | reverse complement strand
CCTTCCATGACGAATCTCCTTCCTTCCTGACCGAACACCGCTACTGCACCGTTTGAGGCTGTCCGGCGACCCGTTTCGGTGCCGGCGCGGTGTTCGGTGACATGGGGTATGACGGTTGGTTCAGTTGAGCGGGCCGGTGACGGACTCGACGGCACGCAGGGCGCCCCCGGTGGCGACGAACTGGACCGCCGCCTCGATCTCGGGCGCCATGAACCGGTCGGGGCCCGGCCCCGCAGTGGTCTTGCGCAGCGCGTTGATCACCGCGCCGGTGGCAGCCGAAGGTTCCAGAGGAGCCCGAAGCTGTATGCCGCGCGCGGCCGTCAGCAGCTCGATCGCCAGCACCCGGGTGAGACCGTCGACGGACCGGCGCAGCTTGCGTGCGCCGGACCAGCCCATGGACACGTGGTCCTCCTGCATCGCCGAGCTCGGGATCGAGTCGACGCTTGCCGGTGCTGCGAGACGTTTCATCTCCGAGACGATCGCGGCCGAGGTGTACTGGGCGATCATGTGTCCCGAGTCGACACCGGGGTCGTCGGCCAGGAACGCGTTGAGTCCGTGGCTGCGCGAGACGTCCAGGAAGCGGTCGGTCCGACGCTCGGACATGCTCGCGACGTCGGCGGCCACGATGGCCAAGAAGTCCAGGACATAGGCCACCGGCGCACCGTGGAAGTTGCCGTTGGACTCCACCCGGCCATCGAGGGTGATGACGGGGTTGTCCACGGCCGAGGCAAGCTCGCGGCTGGCGACCAGCGCGGCGTGGTCGACCGTGTCACGCGCACCGCCGGCGACCTGCGGCGCGCACCGCAAGGAGTAGGCGTCCTGCACCCGCGGGCAGTCCTCGTTGTCATGGCTGGCCCGGATCGGGCTTCCGGCCAGGATCCTGCGCAGGTTGGCCGCCGACGCGGCCTGGCCCGGGTGGGGGCGCAGGGCCTGCAGCTCGGGGGCGAACACGTCGTCGGTGCCGAGCAAGCCCTCGACGCTCATCGCGGCGGTGAGGTCGGCGACCTTGAGCAGGTCGCGCAGGTCGGTGATGGCCAGCACCAGCATGCCGAGCATGCCGTCGGTGCCGTTGATCAGAGCCAGGCCCTCCTTCTCGCGCAACGCGACCGGGGTGATGCCCGCTTCGGCGAGTGCGTCGGCGGCCAATCGCAGCTCGCCCTTCGCGTCGTGGACCGGACCCTCGCCCATGACGGCAAGCGCGCAGTGAGCGAGCGGCGCGAGGTCACCCGAGCAACCCAGGCTGCCGTACTCGTGGACCACGGGGGTGATCCCCGCGTTCAACAGCGAGGCGTATGCCGTAGCCGTCTCCTCCCGCACCCCGGTGCGTCCCGTGGCCAGGGTCGAGAGGCGCAGCAGCATCAGGGCGCGGACGACCTCTCGCTCGACCTCGGGGCCGGAGCCGGCAGCGTGGGAGCGGACCAGGCTGGCCTGCAGCTGGGCGCGAAGCGGGACGGGGATGTGGCGGGTAGCCAGTGCGCCGAAGCCGGTCGAGACGCCGTAATGCGGCTCGACGTCGTCGGCCAGGGCCTCAATGATTGTGCGGCTCTTGCGGATCTCCTCGAGCGCGTCGGGCGTGATCTCGACGCGGGCGCCGCGGCGGGCAACAGCCACCACGTCCTCGAACGACAGAGCGCCGATGCCGACGCCGACCGTGCCGGCGCCGATGCCGACGCCGGTGGCCAGCGGGTTTGCGAGGTGATGGTCTGAGGTCATGAGTTCATTGGAACGCACCGGCGGCCGGTCAGCCATCCCCCAGCTGTCGTTAGTGTCTCGGGTCTGAGACCATCCACCCATGGTCAACGCCCCCGCCGCCAGTCAGGCCCTGGCCGTCCTGCGACTGCTGGCACGGCATACCGAGCCTGTCCCTGCCTCTGCCATCGCCCGCGACCTCGACCTGCCCAGGTCCAGCGTCTATCACCTGCTCGCCGCACTTGGCGACCAGGGGTTCGTGGTGCATCTGGCTGAGGAGCGGCGCTACGGCCTCGGCGTCGCAGCCTTCGAGCTGGGCTCGGCCTACACCCGGCAGGCCCCCTTGCAGCGCCTCGCCCGCCAACCGCTGGCGCGGTTGGTGGATACCACGAAACACAACGCCCACCTTGCCGTGCTGCACGGCCGCGACGTCCTCTACGTCATCGAGGAGCGAGCTCCAGGCCGGCCGCCGTTGGTCACCGACGTGGGCGTTCGGCTGCCCTCACAGCTGACCGCGAGTGGCCTGGCAATGCTGGCTTCCCTTCCGCCGCAACAGGTTCGGGCACTGTTCCCCTCACGCGACGCGTTCGTCCAACGCCACGGCGTGGGCCCGACCACACTGGCGGGCCTACGGGCTGTGCTGTCCCGGGTGCGTCGGGACGGCTTCGCAGTGGAGGACGGGACGGTGACACCGGACTTCGCCTCGGTCGCCTCAGCCGTGCTGGACCACTCGGGCTACCCGGTTGCGGGGATCGCGGTGACCTTCCCGGTACGCGAGGTGGATCCCCCGGCGCGGGTCGGCCTCGCGGCGCAGGTCGAGCGCGCCGCCGCGGAGCTTTCCCGGCGCATCGGCGGCTCGTGAAGGGACCACGAGGGCTCATCGCGCGATGTCGTTGACCTCCGGATATACCGGGTATACCCTCGCTTCGCACCGGGGTTATGGCACCCGGTCGCCGAGGGGACAGGATGAGGAGTCAGGCAGGGGTTCGATGAGCACCAGCGGGCCGATCCGGGCGCGCGCGGCGGGCGTAGGTGCCGACCGTCCCGGTGGTTCCTACGTCCACGTGGCGGGCAGCCCCCGTCGGGCGCGAAAGCGTCGTCGCGCCGCCCTGCTCTTGGTCGCGTCCCTCGCCGTGCTGGTGCCAATCGGCCTGCAACTCCATCGAGCCACGGCTGATCAGACCACGACCGATCCCATCACTGCCGGCCGTCCGTTCACGGCCGGGAGCACAGTCCCCCGCCAGCAGGGCGCCGCGCCGGGCATCGACGACGCGAATCCGGCACAGCCACGGCCCGAGCCAGGGGCGATCGACCCCGCCCTGTCCCGCGCCTTCGGCAGTGCCCGGGCCGCGGCGCTGGCGGCAGGGGTGGACCTGCAGGTCACCTCCGGCTTCCGCAGCACCGCGACGCAGCAGCGGCTCTACAACCGGGCCATCGCCAGGTACGGCTCCCCGGAGAACGCCCGCCGCTGGGTCCTGCCCCCTGCAGAGTCCGCGCATGTCAAGGGGCTGGCCGTCGACGTGGGCCCTCGCGCGGCCGCCGCGTGGCTCGAGAAGCACGGGGTCCGCTACGGCCTCTGTCGCCGCTACGTCAACGAATGGTGGCACTTCGAGCGCCTGGCGCCGGCCATCGGGCAGCAGTGCCCGGCCCTGGAACTCCATGCGGGAGGATGACCCGGATGCCTCCACTGCCGACAGTTTCCTCGCAGTCAGCCACCTCAGCGATCGTCCTCTGCGGCGGCGGGTCGCGGCGGATGGGTGGCGTGGACAAGACCCGCTCGCTGCTCGGTGTCACC
>JAYSQM010000265.1:0-10203 GCA_043721575.1 Phycicoccus sp. | reverse complement strand
TTGCGCACATCTGTCACACCCCACACCGGCCGTCAGAGGCCATCGACGACGATGGCCCTCAGCTGAGGAGATGTGTCAGTGAACCGTCTGAGAACAGGTAAGGGATCCCGCGAGATGTCCAGCTACCTGAGGCGGTGCGCGGCCGGTGTGTTCGCACTCGCCCTGCTCGGCCTGGTGGTTGGTTTGAGCGCCCCCCTCGCCTCTGCCGCGGTCGCCGACGCTCCGCGCTGCTCGACGACCGGCACCTGGAAGCAGGGCGAGCTGAACGTCTACTGGTTCGACGTAGAGCAGGGCGACAGCCAGCTCATCGTCGGTCCCACGGGACGGACGGTGCTGATCGACCTCGGCGAGAGCACCTACAGCGCCACGGGCACGAGCACGCACGCCACCCGGGTCGCGTCGGCGATCCGCGCCATCTGCGGCATCGCTTCCGGCCCCGTGCACCTGGACTACGTCGTGGCGAGCCATCACCACCTGGACCACATCGGCTACGGCGGCGTCCCTGGCGACACCACGGCCTATGGCCAGGGGCTCTACCAGCTGCTGACGCCCACCGTGACCGGTGGTCTGGGCTTCACCGTCGGGCAGGTTGTGGACCACGACGGCGGTCGGTGGACTGACACGAACGGCAACGGCGCCTGCGAACCGGGCACGTCGACGGCGCCCAGCACCGAGATCGTCTACGACAACGCCGGCACCACCTCGACGACCGCGGCGCGCTTCATCTGCTGGCTCTATGGACCAGCCGGGCAGGCCGACCGCGCGAACATCGCGGGCAAGGTCCTGCAGCTGACCAACACTGGCGCCTGGCCCTCGCTCGACCTTGGCAGCGGGGTCACGACGACCGTCCTCGAGGCGAACGCGAAGGACGTGAAACAGGCCGACGGCACCACGCCGGTCAGCGGCGACCACCACAGCGACGCCATGCCTCCGAGCGAGAATGACTACTCCATCGGCCTGCGCATCGCCTTCGGCCCCTACTCCTACGTCACGGCCGGCGACAGCGACGGCGAGTACGCAACGAGCGCCAACAGCTACACCTACAACGACGTCGAGTCGCTCCTGGCCACCCGCACCGGCAAGGTCAACACCGTGCGGGCCAACCACCATGGTTCAGGGCACAGCAGCAGCAGCTCCTACGTCAACGCCACCAACCCGCAGAACACCGTGATCTCCTGTGGCATCAACTCCTACGGGCATCCGGCGAACCGCACCCTCGACGCCTACCGCGCGGTCGGCGCCGACATCTTCCTGCTCAACAAGCCCTGCGACACCGTGGACAGCACGGGCACGGCGATCAACTACAGCGGCACTCTGAACAGCAACGGCGACATCCACCTCGCGACCGCCGGTGGGGGCGCCTCCTTCGACGTCACCTACGACGTGGGCACCCGGCATTACACGACGCGTACGACGACCCCGCCGGCCGCCGACCCCGCAGCGATCCGCATCAACGAGTACCTCATGGCCCCCAGCGGCACCGGGACCGAGTGGGTGGAGCTCTACAACCCCAGCGCGTCGGTGATCCCGGTCGGGGGCCTGTACGTGGACGACCTGGCAGCCGGCGGCGGCGCCCCCAAGCAGATCCCGGCCGGGACGACCATCCCCGCCGGCGGCCGGTGGGTCATGGACTTCCCATCCGGCTTCTTCAACAACACCGGCACCGACCAGGTGCGTTTCCTGGCGATCAGCGGCGGCGTCGAGACGGTTTACGACAGCACGAGCTATACCCTCGGCAGCACCCAGAGCGACAAGGTCTTCCACCGCAACGGCGACGGCGGCACCTGGTGCACGACCATCTCGGCGAACGTCACCAAGGGGACGGCCAACCCCACCACCTGCCCGTGAGGCGAGTCGCCTCGCTGCTCGTCCTGGCCGCGGTGACTGCTTGCGGAGCCCCGGACGGGCCCGGGGACGGGACCCGGCTGGTGGTGATGGTCAGCGGCCGCGACGACCACGGTCTCGTTGCCACGCAGACCGTCCCGCTCCGCTCAGCTCCGGGCGGCGGAGACGTCGTCGGACGCCTGCCGGACGGCACCCTCGCGCAGGTCCGCGACGTGCGCGGCACGCAGGTCCAGGTGAGTGCGTCGGGCGTTACGGGCTGGGTCGACGACTTCGCCCTCCGTGGGGAGCTGCGGCTGGCCGGACCGCCTCCGGGCTGCCGGGTGCGCCTCGCAGGGCGGGACCTGCCGGCGGGGACGAGGGTCGAGGTCCTGTCGCTGGACGGAGCGACGGCGAGGGTGCGGCTGCTCGACCCGCCTCGCACGGTCGGGACGGTGGTGGCCTCCGACCTCGGCGAGCTGGCTCCGGCCCCTGGGCAGGCGTGCCCGGCCGTAGCGTCCGGACGCACGGACGGCCGCTGAGTCATTTGGCGTCGAGCCGGTCGCCCGCCGGGCGGTTGCCTAGACTCTGGGGCATGACGGCGTCGCTGGTATATGTGCTCAATGGCCCGAACCTCAACCGGTTGGGCAGCCGTGAGCCGGAGATCTATGGCTCGGAGAGCCTCGAGAATATCGCCGATCTTGTGTTGCGCGAAGCGGACTCGCTCGGTCTCACGGTCGACTTCCGCCAGACGAACGACGAGGCAGAGCTCATCGGCTGGATCCACGAGGCCGTCGACCGCGGTGCCGACGTCGTGCTCAACCCGGCTGCCTTCACGCACTACTCGTATGCCGTCCGCGACGCTTGCGCCCTGGTCACCACCAGCGGGGCGAAGCTGATCGAGATCCACCTGTCCAACCCGGCGAAGCGTGAGGAGTTCCGGCACACGTCTGTCGTCGCCGGCGTTGCCACTGGCACGATCGCCGGATTCGGTTCTGGTTCCTACCTGCTCGCACTTCGCGCCCTGGCCCGTTGAGCGTTTTCAGATCGCGCATTCGGGCCCGCGGCGTCTCGCCCGCTAAGATGATCGCGATCCCGCATGACCTTCCACGGGTGCTGCTCCATTCACGCTGCGCGCAGGCGCAGGCCAGCCACTCGTCATACGAAAGTGACTTCTCTCTTGGCTTCGACCAACGACCTCAAGAACGGCATGGTCCTCAACATCGACAACCAGCTCTGGTCCGTCGTGGAGTTCCAGCACGTCAAGCCAGGCAAGGGTCCGGCTTTCGTGCGGACCAAGCTCAAGGCGGTCCTGTCCGGCAAGGTCGTTGACAAGACCTTCAACGCGGGAACCAAGGTCGAGACGGCCAACGTCGACAAGCGCACGATGCAGTACCTGTACAAGGACGGCAGCGACTTCATCTTCATGGACGGCGACACCTACGACCAGATCCACGTGTCCGAGGCTGTGGTCGGCGATGCCGCGAGCTACCTGCTCGAGAACCAGGACGCGATGGTCGCCACGCACGACGGCGCACCCCTGTACGTCGAGCTGCCCACCTCCGTGGTTCTCGAGATCACCTACACCGAGCCGGGCCTGCAGGGTGACCGCTCCACCGGTGGCACCAAGCCGGCAACCCTCCAGACGGGCGCCGAGATCGCCGTCCCGCTGTTCATCGAGCAGGGCACCAAGGTCAAGGTCGACACTCGCGACGGCTCCTACCTGGGCCGCGTCAACTAAAGGTGTCCGCCCGATCCAAGGCGCGCAAGCGCGCGCTCGACATCCTGTTCGAGGCCGAGCAGCGCGGTGTGAACGCCGAGACGCTGCTGGCGCAGCGGATCGCCAAGCCGGTTACCGAGCACGCCCTGAACGAGTACACCGTCGAGATCGTCCGGGGGGTGGTCGCCAAGTGGAACCAGATCAACGAGCTGCTGGCGACCTACAGCCAGGGTTGGACGATCGAACGGATGCCGGCCGTCGACCGGGCCATCCTGCGCATCGGCGCCTGGGAGGTCGTCTTCAGCGAAGCGATCCCCGACGGGGTCGCGATCTCCGAGGCGGTCGCGTTGGCGACCTCGCTGTCGACCGATGACTCGCCGACCTTCGTCAACGGGCTGTTGGCCCGGCTCTCCGAGGTCAAGCCCACCCTGGTCTGACGCATTCGACCACGCACGGAGCGCGCCACGGGCGTGCTAGCATGCCCGTCAATCGACATCCTTTAATGATCCGTCCGGTGAGGCGGGGAAGGAGGTCCGGCGCTGTGACGCGTCCAGACTCTGCACCACCATCCGAAGGTCCCTTGGCCGACCAGTCCGTCGAGTCGGCGCGGGTCGTGATGAGCTCCGGTGACGTCTCCCGGGCCCTGCGGCGCGTGGCCCACGAGATTCTCGAACGCAACAAGGGCTCCCAAGACCTTGTCCTTCTCGGTATTCCGACCCGTGGCGTCGCGCTGGCGCGTCGCCTCGTGCGCATGATGGCCGAGGTCGAAGGTCGTGACGTGCAGTGCGGTGCGCTCGACATCACCATGCATCGTGACGACCTGCGCCGGCACCCGATCCGGACGATCGAGCATACCGACATCCCCGCTCCCGGGATCAACGACAAGACGGTCGTGCTCGTGGACGACGTGCTCTTCTCCGGTCGTACGGTGCGAGCCGCACTGGATGCGCTCTCCGACCTCGGCCGTCCCCAGGCTGTCCGGCTCGCGGTCCTCGTCGACCGCGGCCACCGAGATCTGCCGATCCGCGCCGACTTCGTGGGCAAGAACCTGCCGACGGCCAGCAGCGAGCGCGTTCAGGTGTGTCTGGCCGAGTACGACGGCCTGGACGAGGTTCGAATCAGTGGGGGACACCGGTGAAGCGCCACCTGCTCTCGATGAACGACCTTGACCGGCAAGACATTCTGGCAATTCTGGACACGGCCGAGACCATGCACGACGTCCAACGTCGGGAGGTCAAGAAGCTCCCGACCCTGCGCGGGCGGACCGTGGTGAACCTCTTCTTCGAGGACTCCACCCGCACCCGCTCCTCCTTTGAGCTCGCCGGCAAGTGGCTCTCGGCCGACGTCATCAACATCTCGGCCAAGGGGTCGTCGACCAGCAAGGGTGAGTCCTTGCGCGACACCGTCCGCACCGTCGCGGCCATGGGTGTCGACGGCCTGGTCATCCGGCACAGTGCCAGTGGCGCCGCCCATCAGGTGTCCCAGTGGGTCGATGTAGTGGTCATCAACGCCGGTGACGGACTGCACGAGCACCCGACGCAGGCCTTGCTCGACGCCTACTCCATGCGCCAGCGACTCGGTGATCTCGAGGGCAGGGCGGTGGCCATCGTCGGCGACCTGACGCACTCCCGGGTGCTGCGCTCGAACCTGATCTGCCTGAAGACCCTGGGCGCCCGCGTTACCGTCGTGGCGCCGCCGACGCTGATGCCCAGCGGCATCGCGACCTGGGCCCAGAGCGAGGGCTTCGACACCTCCTACGACCTCGACGCAGTTCTGCCCACCGTTGACGCGGTGATGATGCTGCGTGTGCAGCGCGAGCGGATGAGCGGCGGTTACTTCCCGACCGCCCGCGAGTACACGGTCGGCTATGGCCTGACCCGAGAGCGGCTCAGGATGCTCCAGGAGCACACGGTCATCTGCCACCCCGGGCCGATGAACCGTGGCCTCGAGATTGCCGCAGATGCGGCTGATGGCGCCCAGTCGCTGATCCTGGACCAGGTCTCGGCCGGTGTCGCCGTCCGGATGTCCGTGCTCTACCACCTGTTCGCCGGCGAAGGGACGATCGCATGAGCCTCCTGATCAAGGGAGCCGATCTGGTGGGTGCCGGTCGCCAGGACGTGCTGATCTCGGGCGGTGTGATCACCGAGATCGGCAGTCTCGGGGCCGCCGGCGCTCACAGCGTCGACCAGACCATCGACGCTGAGGGTCTGGTTGCGCTGCCGGGTCTGGTCGACCTGCACACCCACCTGCGTGAGCCGGGTCGTGAGGATGCCGAGACCATTGCCAGCGGGTCGGCCGCCGCGGCGATCGGCGGTTTCACCGCGATCCTGGCCATGGCCAACACGACCCCGGTCACCGACACGGCGGAGGCTGCCGAGCGCGTCCTGGACCTCGGCCGGATGGCCGCACTGGTCGACGTACAGCCGGTCGGCGCCGTCACCAAGGGGCTCGCAGGCGAGGAGCTTGCCGAGCTCGGGCTGATGGCTCGCTCGCGCGCACGAGTGCGGGTCTTCTCCGATGACGGCAGGTGTGTCCACGACGCCCGGGTGATGCGTCGGGCGCTGGAGTACGTCAAGGCCTTCGGCGGGGTGGTGTCCCAGCACGCCCAGGACCCCAAGCTGGCCGACCACCTCGCCTGTTGTCATGAGGGCGAGCTGTCCGGGCGCCTCGGCCTGCCGGGCTGGCCCGGCATCGCCGAGGAGGTCATCGTCGCGCGCGACGTGATGCTGGCACGGCATACAGGCTCGCGGGTGCACATCGCGCACGTGTCCACGGCCGGCTCGGTCGAGGTGATCCGATGGGCCAAGGCACAAGGCATCTCGGTCACCGCCGAGGTCACGCCGCACCACCTGATACTGACCACCGACCTGCTCACGGGCTACGACCCGACGTTCAAGGTCAACCCGCCGCTGCGGCCGAGCGAGGACGTCGAGGCGCTCAGAGCGGCCCTGGCAGACGGCACGATCGACGCCGTCGCAACCGACCACGCACCGCACGCCCGCCACGACAAGGAACACACCTTCGTCGACGCAGCCTTCGGGATGCTGGGCCTGGAGACCTCGCTCTCGGTCGTCAGCGACGTCATGGTCGGCTCCGGTCTGCTCGACTGGGCCGGTGTCGCAAGGGTGATGTCCGTGGCGCCGGCCCGCATCGCCGGGCTGTCCGGTCATGGCCGACCGATCACGGTGGGGGAGCCGGCCAACCTGACCCTGGTCGACCCGTCGGCCACGGTGACCGTGGACCGAGACGCCTCAATGTCGTTGTCCCGCAACAATCCCTGGCACGGTCGCAGGCTCACCGGAGCGGTTCATGCCACGCTGCTGCGGGGTCTCCCCACCGCCTTGAATGGAGCGCTGGCATGACACGTGGCCAGACGTTTCTTCACCGGGAGCCCGCGATCCTCGTCCTGGAGGACGGCCGCGCATTCTGCGGCGACGCTTACGGAGCGGTCGGCGAGACCGTTGGTGAGGCCGTGTTCTCCACCGGCATGAGCGGCTACCAGGAGACGTTGACGGACCCGAGCTACCACCGGCAGGTCGTCGTCATGACCGCACCGCACATCGGCAACACCGGCGTCAACGACCAGGACAACGAGTCCCGCCGCATCTGGGTCGCGGGCTACGTCGTGCGTGACCCTGCCGTTCGGCCCTCCAGCTGGCGCTCCCAGCGCTCCCTGGAGGACGAGCTGATCGAGCAGGGCGTGGTGGGTATCAGCGGCATCGACACCCGCGCGCTGACCCGGCATCTGCGCGAACGCGGTGCCATGCGCGTCGGTGTCTTCTCCGGAGCGCTGGCCCGCGAGTCCCGGGAGTCGCTGCGCGAACGCGTGCTCTCGGCGCCGCAGATGAGCGGTGCCGCACTCGCCGGGGAGGTCAGCACGCCGACGACGTATGTCGTGCCGGCGACAGGGCAGAAGCGCTTCACCGTCGCTGCCCTCGACCTCGGCATCAAGGCCCAGACGCCGGTGCACCTGGCCAACCGGGGCATCGAGGTGCACGTGCTCCCGGCCACGTCCACCTTCGCGGACATTCAGGCCACCGGCGCCGACGGTGTCTTCTTCTCCAACGGACCCGGGGACCCGGCCACCTCGGTCCACGAGATCGCCCTGCTGCGTGAGGTTCTCGCCGCGGGTGTGCCGTTCTTCGGCATCTGCTTCGGCCATCAGCTCCTCGGTCGCGCACTTGGCTTTGGCACCTACAAGCTCAAGTACGGCCACCGCGGCATCAACCAGCCGGTCCTGGACCGGCGCACCGGCAAGGTCGAGGTCACGGCACACAACCACGGGTTCGCCGTGGACGCCCCGCTGGAGGGCGACGTGACCGCGCCTGCAGATGCGGACAGCAGCGACGGTGATCCTCGATACGGGCGGGTGCGTGTCTCCCACATCGGGCTCAACGACAACGTCGTCGAGGGGCTGGAATGCCTTGACATCGCTGCCTTCTCGGTGCAGTACCACCCTGAGGCCGCCGCGGGTCCGCACGACTCGGAGTACCTCTTCGACCGCTTCGTCGAGCTCATGTCCACGACTGACAGACCCGTGGCCGAGCCACCCTCAACTGCCAGCGACTCACCCTCAACGAAGACACCCTCCACTGCGAAGGACCGCGCCTGATGCCCCGCCGTACCGACATCAACAGCGTCCTGGTCATCGGGTCCGGCCCGATCGTCATCGGCCAGGCCTGCGAGTTCGACTACTCCGGCACCCAGGCCTGCCGGGTTCTGCGCGCCGAGGGCCTGCGGGTCATCCTGGTCAACTCCAACCCCGCCACGATCATGACCGACCCCGAGTTTGCCGACGCGACCTATGTCGAGCCGATCACGCCCGAGATCCTCGAGGCGATCATCGCCAAGGAACGCCCCGACGCGGTCCTCGCGACCCTCGGCGGCCAGACGGCCCTCAATGTGGCCATCGCCCTGCACGAGCGGGGCATCCTGGAGAAGTACAGTTGCCCGCTCATCGGCGCCAACGTCGAGGCCATCCATCTCGGCGAGGACCGCCAGCTGTTCAAGGGCGTCGTCCAGCGATGTGGTGGTGAGACGGCGCGTAGCTATATCGCGCACACGATGGACGAATGTCTGGCCGCCGCAGGGAAGCTCGGCTATCCACTGGTGGTGCGTCCGTCATTCACCATGGGGGGTCTGGGCTCGGGCTTTGCCCATGACGAGACAGACCTGCGCCGGATGGCCGGTTCCGGTCTGCATGACTCGCCGACCACCGAGGTACTCCTGGAGGAGTCCATCGCGGGGTGGAAGGAGTACGAGCTCGAGGTCATGCGCGACCACGCCGACAACGTGGTGATCGTCTGCGCGATCGAGAACCTCGACCCGATGGGCGTGCACACCGGCGACTCCATCACGGTTGCGCCCGCACTGACCCTGACCGACCGCGAGTACCAACGGTTGCGTGACCTCAGCATCGCGATCATCCGCGAGGTGGGGGTCGACACCGGTGGCTGCAACATCCAGTTCGCGGTCAACCCGCGTGACGGCCGGATCATCGTCATCGAGATGAACCCGCGCGTCTCCCGGTCCTCGGCACTGGCCTCGAAGGCGACCGGGTTCCCGATTGCCAAGATCGCCGCCAAGCTGGCCATTGGCTACACCCTGGACGAGATACCCAACGACATCACCCGGGTGACACCGGCCAGCTTCGAGCCGACCCTGGACTACATCGTGGTCAAGGTGCCGCGCTTCGTCTTCGAGAAGTTCCCCGCCGCGGACCCGACGCTGACCACGACGATGAAGAGCGTCGGCGAGGCCATGGCGATCGGACGCAACTTCACCGAGGCCCTCCAGAAGGCACTGCGTTCGCTGGAACGTCCTGGCTCGAGCTTCCACTGGCGCATGGACGAGGCTCCCTCCGAGGAGCAGGCGCGCGCTCTGCTCGAGCAGGCCCGGATACCGACCGACGGCCGAATCGTGTTGGTGCAGCAGGCTCTTCGTGGCGGGCTGTCGGTCGAGGAGGTCCACGAGGCCACCGGCATCGACCCGTGGTTCCTGGACCAGATGGCGCTCATCAACCAGGTGGCCGAACACGTGGCAGCCAGTCCTCAGCTCACTGCCGAGGTGCTGTTGCTGGCCAAACGTCACGGCTTCTGCGATGCCCAGATCTCCGAGCTCTCCGGCGTGCCGGAGGCGGTCGTGCGCGGGGTCCGTCATGCGCTCGGTGTGCGTCCCGTCTACAAGACTGTCGACACGTGCGCGGCCGAGTTCGCTGCGCAGACGCCGTACTACTACTCGACCTATGACGAGGAGACCGAGGTAGCCAGGCGCGAGCGTCCGGCGGTCATCATCCTGGGCTCCGGACCGAACCGGATCGGTCAGGGCGTCGAGTTCGACTACTCCTGTGTCCACGCCAGCTTTGCCTTGCGGGACCACGGTTTTGACACGGTCATGATCAACTGCAACCCCGAGACCGTGTCCACCGACTACGACACGAGCAGCCGGCTCTACTTCGAACCGCTGACCCTCGAGGACGTTCTCGAGGTGGTCCACGCCGAGCGCCAGGCAGGGCCTGTGGCCGGCGTCATCGTCCAGCTGGGCGGGCAGACTCCGCTCGGTCTGGCCAAGGCGCTCAAGGCCGAGGGTGTGCCGATCGTGGGCACCACCCCGGAGTCGATCCACCTCGCCGAGGACCGCGGCGCCTTCGGTCGGGTACTGGC
>JAYSQM010000264.1:0-10010 GCA_043721575.1 Phycicoccus sp. | reverse complement strand
TGACTGCGCCTGCTCAGCGCCAGCGCGTGGTCATCAGGAAGCCGGAGATCATCAGGCCGAAACCGATGACCAGGTTCTTGTAGCCGAAGTTCGGGATCGGGTAGCTGGTCCCGGACGCCGCGGTGACGTAGAAGGTCACCACCCAAAGCAGGCCAAGGACCATCAGGCCGAGCATCACCGGCAGGAACCACGGTGGGTTGGCCATGGTCGTCTTGGAACGGCGCTGGGGCGGGGGGGTGTATGCGGGCTTGGCTCGTCCCTTGGACTCGGGCACCGGGTGCAGCTCCTTCGATGGGTGGTTCATCGTGTGGCAGGGGTTTGCCCTAGCGTAGAGGCACTACACCCCGAGTCGCAGCCAGGAGGCGCCCGTTGTCGTCACGACTGCACCTCGGCAAGCCTCGGCGGCTCACGGGCTGGGCTGCCATCGTGCCGCTGGTCGCAGCTGGCGCCGGCCTGATGTTCGCGACCAGCGCGCAGACCTCGCAGGGCACCGACCTGCGCTCCTCCGGCCGCTCCGACCTCGTCGATGTCGTCCGTGCCCAGGACCGCGCGGTGCGCCAGCGGGCGGCGGTCGTGCAGCAGCTGCAGGACCAGGTGGACTCGCTGACCGCCGAAGCGGCTCCGGGCAGCGCCGCGGTGGCCCGCCTGCGCGCCGAGGCCGCCAAGCTCGCGCCGACTGTCGGCACCCAGGCCGTGACCGGTCCCGCGCTGACAGTCAGTCTGGACGACGCCAAACGCACCGCCGCGAGCCTGCCCAAGGGCTACACCGCCGACGACATCGTCGTACACCAGCAGGACGTCCAGGCCGTGGTCAACGCGCTGTGGGCCGCAGGCGCGGAGGCGATGATGCTGCAGGACCAGCGCGTCATCTCAACCAGTGCCGTGCGGTGCGTGGGTAACACCTTGATCCTGCAGGGTCGGGTCTACTCGCCGCCGTACGTCATCCAGGCGATCGGTGACCTGCCGGCCATGCGCGATGCGTTGGACAGGAGTGCGCAGGTCACGATCTACCGGCAGTATGCCGACCTGCTCGGGTTGGGCTACGACGTGACCAGCAAGGACTCGGCGAGCTTCCCGGCATACGCGGGCAGCCTGCGTCTGGCAAACGCGAGGACACAATGATGACGGCACCTCGATGAGCGGACCACGATGAAGGCGCTGCGCTGGGTGGTGGGCACCCTCGGCGAGGTGCTCATCACCCTCGGCCTGTTGTTGTTGTTGTTCGTGTCGTGGCAGCTCTGGTGGACCGACGTCACCGCCAACCGCGAACAAGCCGGCACCATCCAGGCACTTGAGCGCGGGTTCGGTCATGGCGGTGGACCCGGTGGAGCCGCGACGGACTCTGCGGCCACGCTCAAGGAGGTCCCGTTCGGCGAGGCGTTCGCGATCGTGCGCATCCCGCGCTTCGGCGCCGACTACGCGCGCCCGGTGTTGCACGGCATCGACCGCGAGACCTTGAAAAAGGGTGTCGGTCACTACCCCGACACGGCGATGCCGGGGATGGTCGGCAACTTCGCCACGGCCGGACACCGCACGACCTACGGCAAGCCGTTCACCGACATCGACCTGCTCAAGAAGGGCGACTTCATCGTGGTCGAGACCAAGGACAGCTACATCGTGTATGCCGTTGACCGGCACGTGATCGTGACTCCGGCCCAGGTGGAGGTGATTGCCCCCGTGCCGCAGCGCCCAGGGGTCAAACCGACGCAGGCCTGGATGACGTTGACGTCCTGCCATCCGAGGTACAGCGCGCGCCAGCGCTATATCGTTTTCGCCAAGCTCGTGAAGAGCATCCCCAGGGCCAACGGTCTTCCGGCGTCGTTCATGGCTGTCCCCGCAGAGACGCCCTGAGATGTACGGACCCCTGTGGCGTCTGCTTCCCGGCCCGTGGCCGGTCAAGGCCCTCCTGTCGCTGACCCTGGTGGTCGGTGTGGTCGCGCTCTGCTTCCTGTGGCTGTTCCCCACGATCGCGCCGCTCATGCCGTTCAACGACAACACGGTCCAGACCGGACCGCAGTCCTCCGGACCCACGTCCTCTGCCCCATGAAGGACACAGCGCAATGAGCAACAGCACCGCCACCACCTCCGCCACGAGCATCAGGGAGCGTGGCACTCGCAGCCCTCACATACTTGTGGTCGACAACTACGACAGCTTCGTGTTCACCATCGTCGGCTATCTGCAACAGCTCGGTGCCCACTGCGAGGTCTTGCGCAACGACGCCGTCTCGCCCGCCGATGGCGCCGACTTCGACGGCGTCCTGGTCTCACCCGGTCCCGGCACCCCGCAGGAGGCCGGAGTCTCGATGGCGATGATCTCGGCGTGTGCCGAACGGGGCCAGCCCATGCTCGGCGTCTGCCTGGGCCATCAGGCGCTCGGCGTCGTCTTCGGCGCCACGGTCAACCGGGCGCCGGAGCTCCTGCACGGCAAGACCTCGGAGGTGCGTCACGACGGCACCGGGGTGCTGGCGGGTCTGCCGTCACCGTTTACCGCGACGCGTTACCACTCACTGACCATCGACCCCGCCACCGTCACCGATGACCTGATCACCACAGCGCACACGGAGTCTGGCGTGATCATGGCGGTTCGTCACCGCACCCTGCCACTGGAGGGGGTGCAGTTCCACCCCGAGAGCGTGCTGACCCAGGGTGGGCACCGGCTGTTCGCCAACTGGCTGCAGACCTGCGGCCTCTTGGATGCGGTCAGCCGGTCCCAGGGTCTGAGCCCGCTGGTCCACGACGCAGCCGGTGTGGCCCGGATGGTCGCGACGACCTAGCCGCATCGACCCGTGAAGTCGCACACATCGACCAAACAAGGCTCACTCTTGGTCGATTGTTGCGACTTCATGGGCAACGGCATGGGCGACGCCTATCCTCCTGGGGCTGTCGAGGTGGTCGTGGTCGGCACCGGAGTCGTTGGTGGCGTCGTGGGAGGCACCGTCGGCGGAGCCACCCGCGCGACCACCAGGTTGATCACGGTGTTGACGTCAACGACGCTGTTGGCCGGTGGTTTCTGGGACAGCACCGTGCCTTCAGGCTTTTCGCTGACCTCGTAGGTGGTCTTGTATCTCAGATTTGCGTTGGAGAGGGTCTGCTGGGCATCTCCGAGATTCTTGTCGACCACGTCGGGCACCTTGACCTTGCCACTGGCCACCTTGAGGACGACAGCTGACCCGTCTGGCACCGTCTGCCCGGCCGCGGGCACGGTCTCGATGACCTTGCCCTTGTCGAGGCGGGGGTCGTCAACAGTCTGCACGTCCCCGACGGTGAGGCCGTTGGCCGCGAGCGTCACCTTGGCCGAGTCCACCGTCTGGCCGGTGACGTCCGGCACCACCGCCTGGCCCGGACCGCTGGAGACGGTGATGGTGACCGTGGTGTTCGCGGGGTACCGCTCGCCGGCTTGCGGGCTCTGGTCGACGACCTTGCCCTTCTCTGCCTGGTTGGTGGCGGTGGAGACCACCGCCAGGAAGCGTGCGGCGCGCAGCTTGGCGACGGCCTGGTCCTGGGTCAGGTTGACGACGGTCGGCACGGTCAGCTTGGGCGCAGCCTGGTCACCGGTGAACATCGCCTTGCCGGCGAAGCCGACCAGGACCAGGGCGGCAACGACAGCCAGGGCGAGCAGGACATACGTGGCGCTGTGGCGTTTACGCGGCAGCTCGGCCGGGTCCCGGCCGATGGCTGGCAACGTCGCGGTGTTGTGGTGCAGGTTGCCCTGACCGACGACGACCTGGGTTGCGTCGGCCGCCGATATTGCCGTGGTCGGATCGCCGCCCATCCAAGCGGCACCGGCCAGCGCACCTGCACCGAGCGCTGCACCCGCAGCAGTCCCACGGGCAGCGTTGCTGATCGGCCGCCCGCTGCGGGCTGCCGCGAGGTCGGAGCGGAACTGTAACGCGTCCTGGTACCGGGCGTCGCGGTTCTTGACCAGAGCGTGCAGCACCACGGCGTCCAGATCGGCACTGATGTCCGGCTGGTGCACGGACGGGGGCTGCGGCGCTTGACCCACGTGCTGGTAGGCGATGGAGACCGGCGAGTCCCCGACGAACGGCGGACGTCCGGTGAGCAGCTCGTAGAGCAGGCAGCCGGTGGAGTACAGATCGGAGCGGGCATCGACCGGATTGCCTTGCGCCTGCTCGGGTGAGAGGTACTGAGCCGTGCCGATGACTGACTGCGTCTGGGTCATGGTGGCGGCGGTGTCGGCGAGGGCGCGGGCGATTCCGAAGTCCATCACCTTGACCTCGCCCGCTGGGGTCAGCATGACGTTTGCCGGCTTGATGTCCCGGTGGACGATACCCATCCGGTGGCTGTACGACAGCGCGTCCAGGATGCCTTCAGTGACTCTGGCCGCCTCGGCGGGATGCATGGCCGTCTTCTCGGTGAGGATCTCGCGCAGGGTGTGGCCTTCGACGTACTCCATCACGATGTACGGCAGGGCGACGGTCGCGCCACCGCTTTCGGTGTCCTCGTCCTCGCCGGAGTCGTAGACCGCGACGATGGCGGGGTGGTTCAGCCCTGCCGCGGACTGGGCCTCGCGGCGGAACCGGGCCAGGAACGAGGGGTCGCGGGCCAGGTCGGAGCGGAGCATCTTGATGGCCACGGTGCGGCCGAGCCTGGTGTCATGACCCGCGTGAACCTCGGCCATTCCGCCGCGGCCGATGAGCTCACCGACTTGGTAGCGCCCGCCCAGCAGCCGCGGCGTGCCGTTCACGGCTTGACCTTCTTGTTGCCGTTGCCCTTGGCGGGCTGGCTGGGCACCGTTGGGACGACCGGAGTAGTCGCGGCCACAGAGGTCGCGCTGGTGGTCGGGCTCGAGGTGATGGGTGTTGCCGGGGTCGTGGCCACGGGAGGCTTGGTGACGCCGCCGCCGCCCTCGGCCAGGGCGAAGGCCCCAAGAACACCGAGCACCACGGCGGCAACGGCTACCAGCAGCCAGGCCGAACGGCGTCGAGATCGTCGAACCGGTATGCCGGGTGGCTGGGTTGGCATGGCCTGGGTTGGCATGGCCTGGGTCGGGGCGGGCATGGCCTGGGTCGGCATGGGCATGGCCTGGGTCTGCGCGGGCGCGGCGGGTGCGCCTAACGCGAAGGCGGCACCCGGCATACCGAGTGCTTGGGCCACGGCGGCAGCACTTGCGGGTCGGTCCGCAGGGTCCTTGGCCAAGGCGGCGCTGATCACGTCGCGGACCCCGATGGGGACGGTGTCGGGTAGCGGCGGTGCTGGCTGGTTGACGTGGGCGAGGGCGGTCGCCACTACGCTGCCGGCGTCGAACGGGCGCGTACCAGTGAGCATCTCGTGTCCGACCACGCCAAGGGCGTAGATGTCGCTGGAGGCGGTCGCACTCTGGCCCAGGGCCTGCTCGGGGGAGAGGTACTGGGCGGTTCCGAGGACCTGGCCGGTCTGGGTCAGGGGCGCCGAGCCGACGAGGCGGGAGATGCCGAAGTCCGTGAGCTTGGCGGTGCCGTCGGGGGTGATCAGGATGTTGGCCGGCTTGACGTCCCGGTGTATGACGCCGCCCTGATGGGCCGCTTCGAGTGCGGTGGCGGCCTGGATGAGGATCGAGGCGGTCTCCTGCGCTGACAGTGGTGCCCGTTCGGAGATGATCTGGCTCAGCGGCTGGCCGACCACGAGCTCCATGACGAGGTATGCCGCGCCGTCGTCCTCGCCGTAGTCGAAAACGGTGGCGATGTTGGGGTGGTGCAACGCGGCCGTATGCCGTGCCTCTGCCCGGAAGCGTTCGACGAAGTCGCTCTCCTGGCTCAGCCCAGGGTGCAGGAGCTTGACCGCGACGGTGCGGCCGAGGACGGTGTCGGTGGCCGCCCAGACCTCGCCCATGCCACCGCCGGCGATCCGCTCGGTCAGGGTGTAGCGGCCGCTCAGGATGGTGCCCTCGGTGGGGTTCACGGGTTCATCACCGCCTCGATGACCTGACGTGCGATCGGCGCGGCGACCTTGCCACCGAAGGCCTCGCTGCCCGCGTTTCCGCCCTCCTCAACGACCACGGCAACCGCGATCCTGGGTTGGTCGGCGGGCGCGAACGCGGTGAACCAGGCATGCGGTGCGCTGCCGACGGCGTGCTGGGCGGTGCCCGTCTTGCCTGCGACCACGATGCCTGGAATCTGGGCGGCAGTGCCGGTGCCCGACTGGACGACGGCGACCATCATCCGGGTCAGTGCGGCCGCGACGTCGGGAGAGATCGCCTGCGACAGCTGCTCGGGCTGGCTCTGGTCGATGATGTCGAGATCGCCGTTACGGGTGTCCTTGATCAGGTAGGGACTCATCACGATGCCCTTGTTGGCGATGGCGGCGCTGACCATCGCCATCTGCAGCGGGGTCACCCGCACGTCGTACTGCCCGATGGCGGCCTGTGCGCTCTGGGGCGCGTTGAGCTGCTCTGGAACGGTGCTGGGGGTGACCCGCATGGGCACCCGAAGGGCATCGCCGAAACCGAACTTGGCTGCCTGCGCACGCAGTTCGTCCCCGCCGAGCTGGAGTCCCAACCAGCCGAACGCGGTGTTGCAGGAGATCGTCAGAGCGTGCGTCAGCGACGTCTTGTTGCCCGGACCGCAGGGCTGACCGTCGTCGGTGGGCAGGTTGACGGCCGTCTGGGGCAGGTCGAGCGTTGCTGGTCCCGGGATCTGCGACTCCTCGGTGAACTTGCCCGAGGACAGCGCCGCCGCAGCGGTGATCAGCTTGAAGGTGGAACCCGGCGGGTAGAGGTCACCGGCGATCGCCCGATTGACGGCAGGGCGACCCGGGTCTGCGTTCAGGGCCTTCCAGGCTGCTGCGACGCCGTCGAGGTTGTGGCTCGACAAGGTCGCCGGGTCGTATTGCGGGTGGCTGACCATCGCCAGGATCGCGCCGGTGCTGGGGTCCAGTGCGACCACGGCGCCGCGCTGGTTGCCCAGAGCCCTGTCCGCGGCCTGCTGGACCTTGGGGTTGATGGTGAGCTCGAGGCTGGCGCCGCTGGGGGCCTTGCCCGTGACCATGTCGACCACTCGCCGGTAGAAGAGCTTGTCGGACTGCCCGGACAACAGCGCGTCCTCGGCCCCCTCGAGGCCGCCGCCGGCGCCGTAGGTGAATGAGTAGTAGCCGGTGATCTGGGAGTACAGCTTGCCCGCGGGGTAGGTGCGGACGTACTTGAGCTCGTCCGTGGTCGGGACGGACTTGGCCACGGGTGACCCGCCGACCAGGATGGCGCCGCGCTCGCGGGAGTAGTTCTCGAGCAAGGTGCGACGGTTGCCCGGACGGCTGTCGAGCTCCTTGGCCTTCACGAACTGGATCCAGGTGGTGGAGACCAACAGGGCGCTGAAGAGCAGGGCCACGATGAAGGACAGTCGGCGGATCGGATCGTTCATCGAAGCGTCACCACCTGGGTGTGGGCTGCGGACGCTGTGGCCAGCTCGTCGGCATCCGGGAGTGGCCGTCGGGCCTGGTCGCTGATCCGCAGCAGCAGCGCGACCAGAGACCAGTTGGCCAACAGCGAGGAGCCGCCGTAGGAAAGGAAGGGCATGGTCAGACCGGTCAGCGGAATGACGCGGGTGACACCTCCGACGACGACGAAGGCCTGCAGGGCCATGGAGAAGGACAGCCCGACCGCCAACAGCTTGCCGAAGCCGTCCCGGACGCCCAGGGCGGTGCGAAGGCCGCGCTCGACCATCAGTAGGTAGAGCAGCAACAGGGCGAACAGGCCGATCAGGCCAATCTCCTCGCCGAAGCTGGGGATGATGAAGTCACTCTCCGGGAAGTAGGTGAGCTCCGGGTGACCACGCCCCAGCCCGCTGCCGAACAGCCCACCCTTGGCCATGCCCATCAGGCCCTTGACCAGCTGGTCGCTGGCGGCAAGAGCCTTGGCGCTGAACGGATCCAGCCATAGCAGGACTCGGATCTGGACGTGCCCGAACAACAGGTACGCGACGTAGGCGCCAGCGCAGAACAGGACCATACCGATCGCGATCCACGACCGGCGTTCGGTGGCGACGTAGAGCATCGCGACGAAGAGACCGAAGAACATCAGCGAGGAGCCCAGGTCCTTCTCGAAGACCAGGACCCCGACACTGGCCAGCCAGGCAATCAGGATAGGTCCCAGGTCCCGCGCCCGCGGCAGGCCGATCCCGAGGAACCGGCGCCCGACCAGGGACAGGACGTCGCGGGTCTGGACGAGGTAGCCGGCGAAGAAGATGGCCAGCAGGATCTTCGCGACCTCGCCGGGCTGGAAGGACAGGGGCCCGATGCCGATCCAGATCCGTGAGCCGTTGATGTTGCGCCCGATGACAGGCAAGAGTGGCAGCAGGAGCAGGCCGAGGCCGAGCGCCATCGCGATGAACGTGAACCGGCGCAGCTGACGGTGGTCGCGCAGGACAATGATGACGCCGGCGGCGATGAGCACGGCCAGCGTGCTCCAGATCAGCTGCTTGGGCGCGAGCAGATGGCTTCCGGTGCGGGAGTAGGCCAGGTCCAGGCGGTGGATCATCACCAGCCCCAGCCCGTTGAGCAGCGTTGCGATCGGCAGCAACAGCGGGTCGGCATACGAGGCTCGCCACCGCAGCACCAGGTGGAAGCCGACAGCGAGAACCAGCAGTCCGGAGCCGTACTTGAGCAGGTCGGGCGGGAACGCCCCGTCGATCGCCAGGCCGACGTTGAGGTAGGCCACGAGCACGATCGCGACAGCCAGAAGCAGCAGTACCAGCTCGACATTGCGCCTGGTGCGAGGACGGAAGGAGGTGACGGTACTCATCGGCTGGGGGTGCCGCCAGGTGTGCCACTGGGCGTGCCACTCGGCGAGCCGGTGGAGGAGCCGCAGGTGCCGCCTGCGGCCTTGGTGGTCTGACACTCGATGGCCTGCACCCGCAGGTCGGTCACGAGTCGGCGTGCGTCCTGCACGTTGGCGGCGCTGACGGTCGAGTCCACCTTGCCGCGGTAGAAGTCCGGCAGGTCGCCCAGCGCGATGTCGCTCTCGTCGATCACGTGCGAGAGCTTCCACGGACCGATGTTCTGGGAGACGCCCTGGTAGATCGCGACGTGCCCCTTCGTCTCGCCGACATAAAACTGCCGCTGTGACCAGTCGTATGCCGCGTAGCCGCCGCCCGCGAGGACCGCCAAAACCAGAACAACCAGTGAAAGGCCCTTGAGCCTTCGCAGTCGGCCGGGGGGCGGCGCCTCCTCGGCAAGCCGGACGGACTCGGCCTCGGCGGCCTCCCTGACATCCGCGCCAGTGGCCTGGCGGGACAGAGCCGCCGCCTTGGCCGCAGGGGTGACCGGGATCGCGCGGGTGGTCGTGACCCTGCGCTCGGCCGCAGCGCCCACGACCTCGTGTGCCGTCGGCGGCGCCTGGTCCTTGTCGAGGTCGACGACGTCGCCGATGATGCAGGTCACATTGTCGGGTGCGCCGGCGCGCAGGGCCAGCTCCACGAGACGGTCGGCGGTCCTGCCCGGCGGCATGGCCTGCTCGAGGACCTCCTGGATGGTGTCGCGAGCAACGAACCCGGAGAGGCCGTCGGAGCAGACCAGATAGCGGTCGCCGATGTGGGCCTCGCGCATGGCCAGGTCAGGCTCGTCGTCGTGCTTCCCGGTGAGGACCCGCGTGACCAGCGAACGCTGCGGGTGGCCCTCGGCCTCCTCCTCGGTGATCCGGCCCTCGTCGATCAGGCTCTGGACGAACGAGTGGTCGTGCGTGATCTGGGCGAACGTGCCATCGCGCAGGAGGTAGGCACGGGAGTCACCGATGTGCGCGACGGCGATCTTGTTGCCGGCCCGCAACAGTGCGGTGACCGTCGTGCCCATGCCCTCAAGCTCAGGCTGGTGCTGCATGGCCCGCTGCAGCTCGATGTTCGCGGTGCGCAGCGCCTCCGCGAGCAGGTCCAGAGCGTCATCCGCCCCGTGGCTCTCGCCGTCGAGGCTGACCATCTCGCCGATCGCGATCGAGCTCGCGACATCACCCGCGGCATGGCCGCCCATACCGTCGGCGACGACCAGCAGGTGGGGACCGGCATACCCCGAGTCCTGGTTCACCTGTC
>JAYSQM010000263.1:0-5673 GCA_043721575.1 Phycicoccus sp. | reverse complement strand
GGCGTGATCGAGGCCTCGTCCTGCATGGCGAAACACAGGTCGAGCAGCTGCTCGACCGAGTCGTTGATGCCGCGCATGAGGACGCCCTGGTTGCGGACGTCGCGGACGCCTGCGTCCAGCATTGCCTTGGCGGCAGCGGCGACAGCCGGCGTCACCGACTGGGCGCTGTTGATGTGCGTGTGGATCGCCAGGGAGACGCCGCGCTCGCGGGCCTTGGAAGCAACCCGGCCAACGCCCTCGACGACGTCCTCGGCCAGCCAGTGCTGCGGCAGACCCATCAGCGCCTTGGTGGCCAGGCGGATGTCGCGGATGTTGTCGATCTCGAGCAGCCGGTCCAGGTAGGCCTCGAGGTTCTTCCACGGCATGTTGGCCACGTCGCCGCCGGAGACGACCACATCGCGCACCGAGGGGTTCGCGCGCAGGTAGCCGATCATCGCGTCATAGCGGTCGACCGGCTTCAGGTCGAACTTGAGCTTGGGGATGACCGGCGTGGAGTTTCCGACGAGGTCCATGCGGGTGCAGTGCCCGCAGTACTGCGGGCAGGTCGGCAGCAGCTCGGCCAACACCTTCGTGGGGTAGCGGTGGGTCAGGCCCTCGACGACCCACATGTCGTGCTCGTGCAACGAGTCACGGGAGGAGTAGGGGTGGCTCGGCCAGTCGGCGCGCCGGTCGCTGAAGACCGGGAGCATGTAACGGCGGACGGGATCGGCGTAGAACGCTCGGGTGAAGTCCGTGCCGGCGCGGGGAACGGCGCCCTCGGACTTGCCCACACACGGGACCATCGTGTTCATCATCTGCGGGGTGACGAGCATCGACATGGTGGCCCGTTCGGCCTGGTCCCGCTCGAGGTCCGCGTAGAAGGCGTCGGTGAGCAGGTCGCCCATGAGCGCCCTCAGCCCCTTGATGTTCTTGACGCAGTTGACCCGCTGCCACTGGGCACTGGCCCAGTCGGCCGCCGTGACGTGGCGCCAGCCGGGGAGGCGGGTCCAGTCCGGCTCCACCAGCTCGCGGCGCAGATAGGCGTAGGGCTGTTCGATCTTTGCGTCCATAACTGGCAGAATACAGGAGAACTTCCGTGATTTCCCTCATCACACCGCAAGATCTCTTCACAATGGTCCACAGCCAGGAGGAGCCAGTGAGTATGCCGGTCGGCCGCGCCGATAGCTCGCCCGTGGGTCTGCACCGTGTCCTCGAGCCGTCAGGGGACCAGATCACGTTGCCCCAGGCCGCGGAGCGCCTGGACGTCTCGCCGCAGGTCTGGGCGGACGAGGTCCGCATCGACATCGAGATCCTGAACCTCGATGCAGCCTCCTATCGCCAGCTCGTGGGCGCCCATCAGCTGCCGGGAGGGGGCACCGATGGAGCGGCGCTGAAGGCCGCCGTCCTGGACATCGTGGCAACACGCGGCAAGATGCAGAACCCGGTCACCGGCTCGGGCGGAATGCTGATCGGGACGGTCGCCGAGGTGGGTCCGGACAGCCCCCTGGGGCTTGCCGTCGGCGACCACGTCGCCACGTTGGTGTCCCTCTCGTTGACGCCGTTGCAGATCACCGACGGCCTGGCCCGATGGGACGGGATAGGGGAGCGGGTGCCCGCAGCCGGGCACGCGATCTTGTTCGGACGGTCCATCGCGGCCGTGTTGCCCACCGACCTCGACCCTGAGCTCGCCCTGATGGTGATGGATGTCTGCGGGGCGCCCGCGCTCGTGGCCCGCCTGGTCCGCGAATACAGCGCGAAGGGTGTGGCACCCTCGGTGCTGGTCCTTGGCGGAGCAGGAAAGTCGGGGTCACTGTCCTTGGCAGCGGCGCAGGAGGCAGGCGCCGGACGCCGCGTCGGGGTCGTGCCGAACCAGAGGGAGGCGCGGATGCTGGAGGGCACCGGGCTGGCCGACCATGTGGTCATCGCAGACGCCCGCTCGCCACTGGGTCTGTCCGGCGCGGTTGATACGGCCGGCGGCCCGGCGGACATCACCGTCGTGTGTGTCGACGTCCCGGGGTGCGAGCAGCCGGCGCTGCTGTCGACAGCCCAGGGCGGCACGGTGGTCTTCTTCTCGATGGCGACGAACTTCGCTGCGGCCGCCTTGGGGGCCGAAGGCCTGGCGGCCGACGTGCGGATGCTGGTCGGCAACGGGTACGTCCCTGGTCACGCGGACTATGCCCTGAAGCTGTTGCGTGGCAACGCCGCGGTGCGGGGGCTGTTCGAGGGCCGACTGGAGCACGACCAGACTGAGGCCTTGTGACCACCGAATCGACGGCCTCAGCGGAGTCCACTCGCCCAGCCAGGTCCACGCTGTATCGCGGCGGGTTCGTCCACAGCCCGGTCGACCAGTTCGCGACGGCGATGGTCCTCGCCGACGACCGGATCGCCTGGATCGGCTCCGACGAGGCCGCAGCCAGCCACTCCGACGGAGTCGACCAGGTGGTCGAGCTCGACGGCGCACTGGTGACACCGACGTTCGTGGACGCGCACGTCCACACGTCGGCGACCGGCCTGGGGTTGCGCAGTGTTGATCTCAGCGACGTCCGGTCGCTCAGGGACGCTCTGACCAGGATCGAGGATGCTGGCCGCAAGCGGGCGGGCCGTCCGGTCTACGCCCCCCACTGGGACGAGGAGGGCTGGCCCGAGCATCGCCCGCCCACCGCGCAGGAGCTCGATCGCGCGACCTACGGGGGAGTGGTCTACTCACCGCGGGTCGACGGCCACTGCGCCGTGATCTCCTCGGCCCTGGCGGCCGCGTCCGGGGCCCGCAACCACCCGGGCTGGGACGACAGCGGTCTGGTCACCCGAGAGGCGCACCACGCGGCGCGAGACGCCTTTTACTCCGGGATCAGCCCGGCCGACCGCCGCGTCGACATCGCCCTCGCCCTGCAGACCGCGGCCGCGGCCGGCATCGGCCTGGTGCACGAGAACGGCGGGCCCACGCTCAGCTCGCAAGCCGACTTCTCGGACGTGCTCGCGGCCGGAGAGCGCGGCGACGGCCCGCAGGTCATCGGCTACTGGGCCGAGCTCGTCGGAGATCAGGAGTCCGCCCGGGCGCTCGCCAGCCGCATGGGCGCCCGGGGGCTCGCCGGCGACCTCAACATCGACGGCTCGATCGGTTCGCGCACCGCGTCTCTGCGAGAGCCGTATGCCGACGGTCATGACCGTGTCAACTGTGGCAACGCCTACCTCACCATCGAGCAGGTCCGTGACCACGTCGCGGCCTGCTCGCTGGCCGGCATCCAGGCCGGCTTCCACGTCATCGGCGACGCCGGCGCCGACACCGTGATCGCAGGCCTGCAGGCCGCGGCAGCCCAGGTCGGCACGGCTTGCGTGGTCGCGGCACGCCACCGCCTGGAGCACCTCGAGATGGTTGACGCCGACGGCATCAGAGCCCTGGTCGAGCTCGGCGTCACCGCCTCGGTCCAGCCTGCGTTCGACGCCAACTGGGGCGGGCCCGACGGCATGTATGCCGCCCGGCTGGGTCGTGAGCGCGCCGGTGGCATGAACCAGTTCGCCGCCATGACCGCGGCAGGCATGCCCCTTGCCCTCGGCTCGGACTCGCCGGTGACGCCGTTCGCGCCGTGGGAGGCCATCCGCGCCGCTGCCTTCCACCACGACCCGGCCCTGCGGATCTCGACGCAGTCGGCGTTCCTGGCGCACACCCGCGGCGGGTGGCGCGCTGCCGGCATCGACGACCGCGGCTACCTCGACCTGGGCCAGCCGGCGAGCTTCGCGGTCTGGTCCGTCGACAAGGCGCCCGGCCTGCCGGACCTGTCGCCCGGGGCGACGCTTCCCACCAACGTGCGAACCGTCATCCGCGGTCGCACCGTCTTCGACCGCGAAGGAGCTCTCTGATGAACCCCAAGCCACAGCAGAAGCCACGGCCGAAGCTGGAGCTCGACCCGGTCGTCATCCGCAAGGCACGGTCGCTGGCCCGCAAGGCGGGGGCGCCCGTGGTCAAGCTGGCCAGGACGCACACGACCGTGTCCGTCGAGCGGGCCGTGCTGCGGCTCGCCGGGCTGTCCGGGGCGGACCACGAGGGTGAGCCGTGGGTGAACCATCTGGTCGACGCGGTCCGCGACGAGGTGGGGCTCGAGCACGGCGTCACCACGCCCGTCTTCGACGCGTTGCGCCGAGGCGAGGCACCCGACCTGCTGACGCTCGCCCAGAAGTCCGCCGCGGGCTCGGTCTCGTTCCGCCTTCCGCAGGGCCGCGACCTGAGTGCCGCGCAGAGCCTCGCGTTGCGCTCGGTCAAGCCCGGGATGGCCCGCATCGACAAGAGCCGCGCCACCCGCGACCGCCTGATCAGGCGGCACGGCGACCCGGCGCAGCGCCCGTGGATCTACCTCATCGTCGCGACGGGTGACATCTACGAGGACATCCCGCAGGCCCAGGCCGCGGCCCGCGAGGGCGCGGACATCATCGCCGTCATCCGGTCGACCGGGCAGTCGCTGCTGGACTTCGTGCCCGAGGGAGCGACCCGCGAGGGGTATGCCGGCACGTACGCAACGCAGGAGAACTTCCGTCTCATGCGGGCCGCCCTCGACGACGTGTCCATGGAGCTGGGGCGCTATGTCCGCCTGACCAACTACGCCTCCGGCCTCTGCATGCCCGAGATCGCGGTCCTGGCCGGGCTCGAGCGGCTCGACATGATGCTCAACGACTCGATGTACGGCATCCTCTTTCGCGACATCAACCCGATCAGAACCTTCGTGGACCAACGGTTCTCGCGGCAGATCCACGCTCGCGCCGGCATCATCATCAACACCGGCGAGGACAACTACCTGACCACGGCGGATGCGGTCGAAGCGGCGCACACCGTCACCGTCAGCCAGCTGATGAACGAGTACTTCGCCAAGGAGGCTGGGCTGGCGGACTGGCAGCTCGGCCTGGGGCACGCGTTCGAGATCAACCCCGACATCCCCGACTCGTTCCGGATGGAGCTGGCCCAGGCGATGCTCGCGCGCCAGCTGTTCCCGAACGCGCCGCTGAAGTGGATGCCGCCAACCAAGCACATGACCGGCGATGTGTTCCGCGGCTACCTGCTGGACGGCTTCTTCAACCTCGTGGGGGCGCTGACCGGCCAGGGGATCCTGCTCGTGGGCATGATGACCGAGGCCGTCGTGACGCCATTCCTGTCCGACCGTGACCTGGCCCTGCAGAACGTCCGCTACGTCCTGGGCGCGGCCGGCGGTCTGGCCGAGGACTTCCACCCCCCTCACGACGGGTTCATCCAGACCCGTGCCCGCCAGGTGCTCTCCGAGGCCGTCGAGCTGCTCGAGAAGATCGTCAACGACACGGGCGAGTCGGGGGCCGTTCCTCTCCTGCAGGCCATCGGCGACGGTACCTTCGGGCTGATGAAGCGTCCCGCCAACGCCGGCAAGGGCCTGGACGGTGTGGTCAGGCGCGCACCCGGGTACGACAACCCGGCCAGCACGCTGTTGGACTCACCCAACGTGTCAGAACGCAAGGCTCGAAAGACAGGCCCTGCTTCTGACAAGTCGAGGGGAGTGGAGGCATGACGACGTCACCGGACATCATCCGTCCCTATGGCGACACCACCGGTGACGGCATGGTGCAGGTCTCCTTCACTCTGCCCATCCCGCACGACAAACGGGCCGAGGGCGCCGCGCTCCAGCTGGCCGCCAAGATGGGTCTGGCCCCGGCGCTGCTCGTCCACGCCAAGGCGAT
>JAYSQM010000262.1:0-6191 GCA_043721575.1 Phycicoccus sp. | reverse complement strand
TACGTCCCTCGCCTCTGAGCGCCATCAGTGAGCGCCACGCCTGCGGGGTAGCGTCGTCGCCATGAACAAGAACTTGCGAGTCGGCCTGGGAGTGCTGCTGGTCCTGGTGGGTCTGGTCTGGACCCTGCAGGGACTGGGCTACCTGGCAGGCAGCGCGATGACGGGCGTGACGCTCTGGGCCATCATCGGTCCGATCGTGGCGATCCTCGGTGTCCTCCTGGTGGCTCGGTCCGTCCGCTCCCGTCCTTGACACTGCACACTCCGGAGCGGGTCAGCCCTTCTCCGCGCCTTCGTTGGCGCCGCGGACGAAGTGGCGCTGGAAGGCGAAGAACACCAGTGCGACCGGAATGGTGGTCAGCAACGCTGCGCCCATCTTGAGCGGGAACTGCGTGCCGGACCCGAGCTCGCCACTGGTCAGACTGGCCAGGCCGGTGACCATCGTCTTGAGCTCGGGGCTCTGGGTGACCACCAGGAAGTGGCTGAACTCGTTCCAGGATCCCTGGAAGGACAGGATCGTCAAGGTGATCAGCGCCGGTCGTGCCATCGGCAGCACCACGGACCAGAAGGTGCGGAAGACAGAGGCGCCATCCATCCGCGCCGCCTCCTCGATCGAGACCGACACGGAGTCGAAGAACTGCTTCATGATGAAGATGCCGGCAGCGTCGACGAGCAGCGGCAGGATCATGGCCGAGTAGGTGTCGTAGATACCCAGATAGGTGACGATCAGGAACTTCGGGACGAGCAGGACGACGCCAGGCACGCTCATGACGGCCAGCAGCGCAGCGAACAGGGCGCCGCGGCCCCTGAAATGCAGGCGGGACAGCGCATAGCCCGCCATGCTGTCCAGAAAGACGCGTGACGCTGTGACGACCACCGTCACCAGCACCGAGTTGCCCAGCCAGGTCATGATCGGCACGGTTGAGTCTTTCGACCCCCCGAGCCCGAACATGCGTTTCCAGGCGCCGAGGTCGAAGGGGTTCGGGATCAGCGACAGGGGATGCGCGCTGGCCTGGGGGTCGGACTTGAGCGACGTGGCGATCTGGATGAGGAACGGGTACAGGTAGATGATCGCGAAGAGGACCAGCACGGCATAGCCGGCGAGCTTCTTCGGGCCGGCGTTGCGCACGCGTCGGCCGCCGACCTCGGGCGCCGCATCCTGTGTGCGGACGGTTGTGGGCCTCATGGCTTTGGTCCCGTCTGGCGGTTGCTCTGCATCAGGTTGGCCACGCCGAAGGCCCTTCGCAGGCGCCCTGGGGTCTTGTCCTCGCGCATGATCCGACGTTGCCACCACGTGAGCAGCACGATGATCAGGAAGATGACGAAGGCCATCGCGGCACCGGAGCCCCACGCGTTGGACTTGAAGCTCGTGTTGTAGGACAGGAAGGCGGGTGTCATCGTCGTGCCCGCAGGGGCGCCCTTGCCCATCACGTAGATCTGGTCGAAGACCTGCCAGGTCCCGATCAGGCCAAGCGTGGTGACCAGGAACAGCGCGGGCTTGAGCATCGGGATGGTGACCAGGCGGAGCTTCTGCCAGGGCGAGACCCCGTCCAGCATCGCGGCCTCGTCAACCTCGACCGGGAGGTCCTGAAGCGCGGCCAGGAACATCAGCATGAACGTGCCTGTCGTGGTCCAGATGGCGAGGACGATGATGACGGACATGGCCACCGACGGACCCGAGAGCCAGTCCCACAGCGTACGTCCGAAGATTTCCCCTTGTGCCCACGCCGGGTTGTCCGCGCCAAAGAGCCCGAGGAACAGGTGGAGCAGCCCGCGCGAGTCACTGAACCACTGAGGCCCGTCGATCCCCAGGACCTTGAGGAACCCGTTGACCGCACCGGTGTTGGAGAAGAGGAACAGGAACACCGTGGAGATGGCGATGGAGCTGGTCACCGAGGGGAAGTAGAACGCCGTCCGGAAGAAGCTCTTGCCCTTGAGCAGCTTGTTGTTGACGATCAGGGCGAGCATCAACGAGGTGGCGGTCTGCAGTGGCACCACCAACAGGACGTAGTAGAACGTGTTGCCCACGGACTGCATGAAGTTCGACCGGGCCAGACCGTCCTGCAGGAACAACGAGCTGTAGTTCTTGGCGCCGACGAACGCCGCGTTGGGACCTCCGCCGAACGGGTCGACGTTGCCCCTCCAGTTGGTCACGCTGACCCACAGCGCCATCAGGATGGGCACGAACAGGAAGACGCCCAGGATGATGATCATCGGTGCGGTGAACAACCAGCCCGCGACGCCTTCTCGCCCGTGGATGTTGGTCCTTCTCTTGGCCATGGCCACCTCCTTGTGGCGGGCGGCACACAGGCGTGAGCTGCGTGCCTGTATGCCGCCCGAGCGGTTTTATGGGTCAGCCAGCGGCTATCGCTGCCGTCCCATTCTTCTGCAGGTCGGCCAGCATGGCCTTGGGGTCGCCGCCCTTGCCCAGCGTCGCCAGCTTGGAGTTGAACGCGGCCATCACCGGGTCGAAGCCCGGCAGGTTGACCGGTCCCTGGCCGTAGTCGCCACCGGCGGCAAAGGCTGCGTCATCGGGATACTGCGTCTTGAACTTGGCGATGCCTTCGACGGTGGACGGCATGGGGCCGAACGCCTTGGTGAAGGCCAGCTGCTGGTCGACGCTGGTGAGGAACTTGACCAGATCCACGGCCTGCGACTGGTGGGCGCTCTTGGCGGCGATACCCCAGCAGTTGCTGAACATCAGGGTGCCCTTGCCCGCGGGGCCGGCCGGCAGCTCGACGAACTTGGCCTTGATGTTCGGGAAGTCCTTGGTCAGGGCACCCTTGATCCAGTTGCCCTCGATGGTCATCGCGCCGATGCCCTTGCCGAGGGCCTCGCCGCCCCAACCCGCAGCGGGGCTGGTGTCGGTGTTGAACTTCAACGACCCGGCAGTCATCATCTTCTTGAGCTCCTGCAGACCTGCGAGGCTCGCGGGAGAGTCGGCCGTCATGGTCTTGCCGTCGTCGGAGACGACCCAGCCCCCGGCCTGCTTCATGAAGGCACCACCGCGGTTGATGTCATTGCCGATGACCAGGCCGGTGACCTTGCCCTTGGTGAGCTTCTTTGCGGCCGACTCGAGCCCGGCCCAGTCCTTGGGGATGTCGGCGTCCGTCAGTCCGGCCGCGGTCCACAGCTCGGTGTTGATCACCAGGGCCAAAGTGGAGTAGTCCTTGGGCGCGCACTGGAACTTGCCTTGAGAGGTGAACGTCTTGACCAGGGTCGGCAGGAAGTTCTCGCCCTGGACCTGATCGCCGTACGCAAAGAGGTTGCCGGCCTTGGCGAAGTCACCGATCCGGGAGGCGTCGGCATAGAACAGATCCGGTGGGGTGCCACCGGCGAAGCCCTGCCCCAGCTGTTGACCGAGGTCGCTTGCGACGATGACCTCGGCGGTGTTGCCGCTCGTCTTGGCCCAGGCGGCCGCCGCGCTCTTGACCGCGTTGGTCTCGGCGTCACCAGAGCTGCCGATCATGATGGTGAGCTTGGCCTGGCCGCTGGCCTGGGTCTTGCTGGCGCCTCCGAAGCTGCTGCTGCCGCCTCCGCATGCTGAGAGGACGAGTGCGACGCTGGCACTGAGCGCCAGCGCCACCGAACCGTGTCGTGCCGTGCTTGATCTCATCAAATGCCTCCATCGTCAGTGCGGTTGCCCGCGGTGTGGGTGATCGCGTACTCGTGGGCTGAGGGCGATCGGTCAGTGCTGGTGCGGTCGGTACTAGGGCGGGGGATGACCACCGGATCGAAGACGACGCCATGACTCGGGGCGACGGCACCGGACTCGGCCCTGGTCAGGGCCAGGAGCAGGGTCTGCGCGATCTCCGCGAGGGGCTGACGCAGGCTGGTCAGGCCGAATGCCTGCGCGAAGTCGTTGTCGTCAAAGCCGATCAGGCCGATGTCGACACCCGGTCGAAGACCGCGGTCGCGCAGCGCCCGGTAGACAGCCAGCGCCAAGGTGTCGGAAACGCACACAATGGCGCCTCCGAGGCCAACCCGCTCGATCAAGGACTGCGCAGCCTCGACGGCGTCGGTCATGTCCTGGGGTGAGACTGTCTGCAGGGTCGGATCATGGATGCCGAGCTCCTGCGTGGCGGCGACCCATCCCGAGCGCCGGTCGTCCCCGACCGGGGACCCGTGCGGCCATCCCAGGTACCCGATCGGCCCATAACCCTGTTCGACAAGGTGACGAACTCCGCGGGCGATACCGGCCTTGCCGTCGACGTCAGCCCAGGCGGTGAAGCTCGGGTCGTCCCACACCCGGCCGAAAGACACGAAGGGGACGTGGTGGTCACGCAGCCAGGTCGGTCGAGGATCCTGGCGCCGGGTGTTGGTCAGCACGAAGCCGTTGACCATCTGTGTGGACAGTAGCCGCTCGTACTCGGCAATGGGGTCAAGATAGTGCTCGGCGGCGAACGTGATGACATGCGCATCGTGCTCACGGGCGGTCATGGTCAACTCGACCAGGAAGGAGTCCAGAATGCTGCCGAGCCGGCGCTGGCCAGTGGCGGTCATCTCTATGCCCAGGGCGTTGGCCTTGCGCTGACGCAGCGAACGGGCCGCGAGGTTGGGCCTGAAGTTCAGCCGGTCGATCTCGCAGCGGATCCTGGCCAACGTCTCGGGAGCCACCTTGCCCGGATTGTTCAGGACGTTGCTGACGGTCTGTCTGGAGACCGAAGCGGCGCGTGCCACATCAACGAGTGTGGCCCGTTGAGGTCGTTCTCCGCGTATGGTCATCGGATCCTCCCGGCTGGATGTCGTCCCTCGATTTGAACGATCAACTCCCTAGGAGGGATGCTTCACCCGAGAGAAGTGCACTGTCAAGAACCGATGCCTATTCGTGACACAGAAGGGCGACGAACGCCGTGACGACCCAGCCCACAACACCCACATCCGTCTCCGGGCAGATCCCGCGTCAGCCCTGGCTCCACGACCTCAGCGTCAGCGTGAACGGCAACGTCACTGCGCTGAGTGCGCGAAGCGGCGACATGGGTTCTGTGGTGGGCGGGCAGTGGTCCACGACGGGCGCGCAAGGGGTCTACGTCGACGACCGCCGGGTGGTCAGTGTGCTCGCGGTCTACGTGGCGAAGGAGTCCCCGGTCCCGGTGGCCGACGCCAGCTCGGGAGCTCGTTCGGACTTCTTGGCATCTGCTCGTGGGCTGGGCAACCCCGGCCCCGACCCGACGGTGGAGGTGCAACGGCACAGGAGGGTGACGGTCCAGGGCATTACTGAGGTCGTCGAGGTGGTCTCGCGCGCGGACCAGCCTGTCGCAACCGAGGTGGTGCTTCACCTGGCCGGCGACGGGGCGCCGATCTCGTCCGTGAAGTCCGGTGCGGTTGCTGAAGCCCTACTTCCGGCCAGGACCTCGGTCACAGGGCTGTTCTGGCGCGATGAATGGCACCGCACCGAGGTGACGTTCGATCCGCCCCCGATGTCCCTGATCGCGGGCGGTCCGGGTGAGGTCTCTGTGGCAACCTTCGGGCTCGTGGTGGCCCCTGGGCAGACACGTTCTGTCGCGATCACGGTCCGGGCCTCGCGTCTGCGGGAGTCCAGTCTCGACGCCGACGCCGGTGCGGCACACGTCGACTGGAGCGGGGTGTCGATCGAGGCGCTGGATCCCCGGCTCGCGCAAACCCTGAGCGCTGGGCTCGATGACCTCCAACACCTGCTGCTTACCGACCCCCAGGAGCCGTCCTCAATCTTCGCGGCAGCTGGAACCCCTTGGTACCTCACGCTATTCGGCCGCGACTCGCTCTGGGCCGCGCGCATGACACTGCCCTTCGGCACCGAGCTGGCGGCTGGGACCCTGCGGGCGCTGGCCAGGCGACAGGGTGCTGTGGTCGACGCCGACAGTGCCGAGGCGCCAGGGAAGATCCCGCACGAGCTGCGCCGGAGGACCTACATCGACGCAGCCCAGGGTATGGAGTTGCCACCGGTCTACTACGGCACGGTCGATGCCACGCCGCTGTGGATCAGCCTGCTGCGCGACGCCTGGAAGTGGGGGCTGGCCGACCGCGACGTCGAGGCTTTGCTGCCCAACCTGCAAGCCGCGGCACGCTGGCTGACCGAGCTTGCTGCCCCTGATGAGGACGGACTGCTCAAGTACTTCGACACCTCCGGCAAAGGACTGACCAACCAGGGATGGAAGGACTCCGGCGACTCCGTTCGCTGGCGTGACGGTCGCATCGCGGACGCGCCGATCGCC
>JAYSQM010000261.1:0-16353 GCA_043721575.1 Phycicoccus sp. | reverse complement strand
CCAGCCGACGACAGGACCGAGACCGACCCAAGAGCTGGCGCCGACTCGCTCGAGAGCGGCGCGAAACCGGCCAGCATGCTTGTCGCAGCTGCCATGCCCACCACCCCCTGGATTCACCTGGCTCGAACGTATGTCCTAATCATAGGTGAGACCCCTCACACTGTCAAGGGTTCGAGCTGACTGACCAAAGGGTGCCCGCGTGGCGGGGATCGTAGCGGGGTCGTGGCGGGGGTCGTTGCCTCAAGCACGGGTCAGGGCGCTTCACAGCCGATGACGTCGACGGCGATGTCGTCACCACGTCGATGTCGAGCCCGCGGCGTCGCGAGTCTCGTTGGGAACAAACAGCTCCGGACAAAGGCGTAGGCCCCGGCGAGTATGAGTCTCCGGGGCCTACTGGTGATCACCGACGGTGACGGCCGACGATCTCACGGCGGTCCGCTGGCCCTCTCCGCGCGCATCACCCGGCGGTTCCAGCAGGCAAGCCCGCTGGTCAAGAACCTCGATCTCCATCCGATCCTGCTCCCGTTTCCGAGGGCGTAGAGAGATGTCTACGTGATGTTCTGACAGCGCGCAAGGGTTCTGATGAAGGACTTTGGCCGCACCGGCGTGTCGGGCTCGACACGCCGTGGCAATCAGCTGAAAGGGGGTCATCGCGCAGCCATGCTTCGGGGTTGGCCAACGCCCCGACCACGCCCCGTGGCCGGGTGGGCGCGGATCCCTGCGAGGATGGATGTGTGCCGAGCGCCTTGCCCCAGGGCGAACCTGCCCCTCCGTCCGGGGAGCTTCCCCCGTACGCGCTGAGAACGTTGGGGTCAGGGCCTTTTGGTGTCTACGTCCACGTCCCGTTCTGTACGGTGCGCTGCGGGTACTGCGACTTCAACACCTACACGCTGACCGAGCTCGGCGTCGACGGTGCCAGTGTCGGGACGTACGCCGACGCTGCCCTGCTCGAGCTCGAGCTGGCCACACGGGTTCTGGCCCCCACCGCCCCGGCGGTCAAGACCGTGTTCTTCGGTGGAGGCACCCCGACCATGCTGGCGGCGAGCGACCTGGTGAAGGTGCTGGACGGCATACGGACCGGGTTTGGTCTGGCAGATGGCGCGGAGGTGACCACCGAGGCCAACCCGGACTCGGTCACCTCGGCGTCGCTGCATGCATTGGCTGCTGGCGGGTTCAACCGGATCAGCATCGGCATGCAGTCAGCTGTGCCGCACGTGCTGGCGACGTTGGAACGCACACACGACCCCGTCAACGTGGCCAAGGCGGTCGAGGCCGCAAAGGCCGCCGGCCTCAAGGTCAGCGTCGACCTGATCTATGGCACGCCGGGGGAGTCGCTTCTGGACTGGCGCACGAGCCTGGACGCCGCCATCGACCTCGAACCGGACCACATCTCGGCCTATGCCCTGGTCGTCGAAGAAGGCACCAGGCTGGGCGCCCAGGTCCGGCGTGGTCAGGTGCCGGCACCCGAGGACGACGACGAGGCCGACAAGTACGAGCTCGCCGACCAGACCTTGGGTGCCGCCGGCTTCGGGTGGTACGAAGTGAGCAACTGGGCGCGCACCGAGGCCGACCGGTGCCGGCACAACGAGGGCTACTGGGCCGACGGTGACTGGTGGGGTGTGGGACCCGGGGCACACAGCCACGTAGGCGGCGTCCGGTGGTGGAACGTCAAGCACCCCAACGCTTTTGCCGCCCGACTCAACAGTGGGCTCTCGCCGGCAGCCGGTCGCGAGCTGCTCACGGACGAGCAGTGCTACGACGAGCGGGTGCTCCTCGGAGTGCGGCTGGTGGACGGGCTGCCGATCGACGACCTGCGTCCTGAGGGCATCTCGGCGGTCGCTGGCCTGATCGCGGCGGGACTGGTCGACGGGCCCAGCGCACTGCGACCGCGCAGGGTCGTCCTGACCCGGCGTGGCCGCCTGCTCGCGGACACCGTCGTGCGGCGTCTGCTGGGTGTCTAGCTGACGAAGCGAATCGTGAACGGGTAGCGGTAGTCGCGACCGCCTCCGGCCGCCACGGCACCCAGAATTTGGCACACCAGCATGGCCAGGCCGATGGCGCCGGCCGTGAAGACTCCGAGGAAGAAGAAGAAAATCAGCGGGACCGAGATGAGCAGCCCGATCCACATGGTCAGCTGGAAGTTCAGGGCCTCCGCCGAGTGGTGCCGGATGAAGGCGCCGCGGTCCCTGAAGACGATGTACAGGATCAGCGGGCCCAGGAACGACAGTCCGCCGACGAACGAGGCGAGGAACGGCGACAGGTGGGTAGCGATGGCCCAGGTGCGCTGGTCCGCGGGGGTCATCGGCACCGGCTGGAAGGACGACTGCGCGCCGGAGTAAGCAGGTGCCTGCGGGCTGTACGGTGGCATCGGCTCGCCGGGCAGCTGGCCGTACGGCTGCTCGGGTTGCTGGGGCTGGCGGTCCTGTGGGTGTTCGGTCATGGTTTTCCCCTTGTCGAGTGGATCCTGCATCCATGTTGACACCACCGGCGGTGCCACGCGGCTCACCGCTCGCGTTCGGACATCCAGGTGAAGGTGCGTTTGGTGACGGCCAGCCCGACCACGCACCAGATCACCATCACGATCGCCGTCGTGCCGGTCTGCCAGCTGCCGCGGGGCTCCGCGGCAGCGAACGTGTCAGGAAGGAACACCGACCGCAGACCGAGCGCGAGCCAGCGCAAGGGAAACAGCGAGGCGATGTCCTGGAGCCAGCCGGGGAGCGCCCCGAAGACGAAGTACACGCCGGAGATGAACTGCAGCAGGATCGCCAGCGGGGACACGATGGCCGAGGCGGTTCGGGCATTGCGGACCAGGCCGGACACGGCCAGGCCGAGCAGGGTGCATGAGGTGATGCCGAGCGCCATGACCCATGCGAACGTCAGCCACTTCTCGGGCGACGGCAGGTGCAGGTTGTAGAACGCCAGTCCCATGGCGAGCAGCAACACGGTCTCAATGGCAGACAGCAGCAGGACCAGCCCGATCTTGCCCGCGAAGTAGGCGGTCATGGGCATCGGTGTGCCAGCCAGTCGCTTTAGCGCGCCCGAGTCACGCTCGGTTGGGACAGAGATGGCCAGGTTCGTGAAGCAGGAGCCCCAGACGCCGGCCGCCACCATGCTGGCGATGAAGTACTGCGCGAAGGTGACGCCACCGGACCTGGGTCCCAGGTCCTGCCCGCCGAAGATGGTGCCGAACAACGCGAGCATCACCAGTGGGAATGCGATGGTGAAGAACACCGACTCGCGACTCCGACGGAACTGCAGCAGCTCGATCGTGAACCTGCGCCAGCTTGCCAGGCCAAGGCTCGGCCTCGCGCCGGGCTTCACCTCGACGATCGGCTGCTCCTGCGCGCTCATGGTGACTCATCCACGGAAGGCTGTGCTGCCGAGATCATGGTCAGGTAGACGTCCTCGAGGCTGGGTCGCTCGACCCGCAGGCCGGGCACCTCACCGCCGAAGCGGGCGCTGAGCTCCACGACCGTCGCGGTCGGCTGTTGGGTATGGCACTCGCGGGCTGCGCCGGCCTCGGTCCACTGCACCCGGGTTCCCGAGGTATCCCGACCACCGATAGCGCCGGGCGTGTTGATCTCGAGCACCCGCCCGCCCGCGATGATACCGACCCGGTCCGCCAGGTACTCGGCCTCGTCGAGGTAGTGGGTCGTCAGCAGGATGGTCATGCCCTGCTTGCTCAATGAATGGATCAGCTCCCAGAAGGCCCTGCGCGCTTCGGGGTCGAAACCGGTCGTCGGCTCATCGAGCAGGAGCAGGCTGGGGTTGCCCACGAGGCCCAGGGCCACGTCGAGCCGTCGCCGTTGCCCACCGGAGAGCTTCACGCATCTGGCAGTCGACTTGTCGGTCAGACCGACTGCGGCGATGACCTCGTCAACGGGGCGGGGCGCCGAGTAGCACCACGCGATGCTCTGGACCGCCTCGGTCACGGTCAGGTCCTCGAGGTCGTTGGAGTGCTGGGTGACGATGCCGAACCGGTCCTTCCATGCCGGGTCGCCGTTGGACGGGTCGGCGCCAAGCACCCGCACGTGGCCGCTGTCTGCCCGGCGGAACCCGGCGCAGATCTCGACCGTCGTCGTCTTACCAGCGCCGTTGGGGCCGAGCAGCGCGAAGATTTCGCCCTCCTCGACGGTCAGGCTGACGTCGTGGACCGCGGGAACCCCCCGGTAGGACTTCGCCAGACCCTCGATCTCGATGATCGGACTGCTCATGGTTGGACCATTACAGGTCGACACCGAATCGTCCAACCGGTGACCCTGTATTCGTCACTGCGTCACGAAGTCAATCAGCTCCTCGACGCTGGCCAGCAGGGTCGGCTCGAGGTCGGCATAGGTGCGCACGGTCGCCAGGATGCGCTTCCAGGCGTGGGCGATGTCGGCCTGGGTCTCGTGCGGCCAGCCCAGCTCGGCAACGATGCCGTGCTTCCAGGGCCGCCCGCGGGGGATGACTGGCCAGCTCTCGAAGCCGAGGCGCTCGGGGCGCACGGACTGCCACACATCGACATACGGGTGCCCAAGGATCTTGACGTATGCCGTGTAGCGGCTCACTGCGCGCGCCTCCTGAACCAGCCTGCTCTCCTTCGTGCCGGGGACAAGATGGTCGACAAGAACCCCGAGGCGCCGACCCGGCGCCGGCTTGAAGTCACGGATCACGGCAGCGAGGTCGTCGACGCCGTCAAGCATCTCGACGACCACGCCCTCGATCCTGAGATCGTCGCCCCAGACCTTCTCGACGAGCTCGGCGTCGTGCTTGCCCTCGACGAAGATGCGTGATCCTGACGCGACCCTGGCCCGGATGCCCTCGACGGCCCTGGAGCCACTGGCTGTCCGCGACGCGGCGACCATGGCCTCCTGGACGGCTGCGCGCGCGGCCGCGGTCGGCGGGATCAGGATGACCGGTGCGCCGTCGAGCAGGAACCCTGGCCCCAGCGGGAAGCCCTTGCTGCGGCCGCCGGCGTCCTCGAGGTGGACGACCTGCATGCCGCCGGCCTTCTCGACCCTGACCACCGCCCCACACCAGCCAGTCTCCACCTCCTCGACCACCAGCCCGGGCTCGGCCTCGACCTCGCGAGCCCGTCCACCCTTGGGGACGCGCCAGTCACCGGAGAGAACATCGGCGCCGTAACGATCGTTCACCGTGGCATCGTAGACTTGGCACTCGACATAACTGAGTGCCAACGCGCCGTGGGACGTTGCCGGGTGACCGGGTCAAAGAGAGCAGGAGGTGGGGCCGATGAGTGACGAACGCAGGCTGGCGGTGCTGCGCGCCATCGTCCAGGACTATGTGCAGACCTCCGAGCCGGTTGGCTCCAAGGCTTTGCTCGAGCGTCACCGTCTCGGAGTCTCGGCAGCCACCGTGCGCAACGACATGGCGGCGCTCGAGGACGAGGGTCTGATCTCGGCTCCGCACACGAGTGCCGGACGGGTTCCGACCGATGCGGGCTACCGGATGTTCGTCGACCGGCTCAGCGAGCTGAAACCGATGAGCGGCCCGGAACGCACGGCCATCTCGACGTTCCTTCAGGGGGCGGTCGACCTCGATGACGTCGTGGATCGAACCGTCCGGCTGCTGGCCTCCCTGACCCACCAGGTGGCGGTCATGCAGTACCCGTCGCTGACCCGTTCCTTGGTGCGGCACGTCGAGCTGGTGCCGATGGGTGCCAACCGCCTCATGGTCGTGCTCATCGTCAACACCGGTCGAGTTGAACAGCGGGTCATCGAGTCCTCTTGCGACCTGTCGGCCGCCGATGGCGAGAAGTTCATCGCCGACCTGCGGTCACGGCTGAACGCCGAGGCCGGCGGACATCAGCTCAGCGAGGCCGCCACGCGGCTGCAGTCCCTGCCCGAGAACTTCGCGCCGGCCGACCGTGACCTCGTGCGCGCGGTCGTCCGCTCACTGGACGACGCCTTGGTCGAGGAGAGAGAGGAGCGAGTGGTCCTGGCGGGAACATCCAACCTCATGCGCTTCGGCACCGACTTCCCCCTCACCATCGGGCCGGTGCTCGAGGCTCTCGAGGAGCACGTCGTGCTGCTCAAGCTCCTGGCAACCATGGGCAACGACGGCGATGCGGTGGCGGTCCGCATCGGGCACGAGAACCCGCACGTCGGGCTGAGCGCCACCTCGGTGGTCAGCACCGGTTATGGCACCGGCAAGGATGTCGTGGCCGGGCTCGGGGTGCTCGGCCCGACCCGCATGGACTATCCGACGACCATGGCGTCGGTGCGTGCGGTCGCCCGTTACGTCTCCCAGATTCTCGCCCAGTAACCCGGCAGCTCCACAACCCGGCAACTCCATCACCCTGCAACTCCACAAACCAACTGGCACAAGGATATTCGTTGAACAACTATTACCAGGATCTCGGCGTTGGCCGCGACGCCAGCGCCGAGGACATCAAGCGGGCGTACCGACGCCTGGCGCGCAAGCTGCACCCCGATGTCAACGCCGAAGGTGAGGCCGAGGACCAGTTCAAGAAGGTCTCCCAGGCGTATGCCGTGCTGTCCGACGCCGAGAAGCGCCGGGCCTACGACGCCGGCTCGGACCCCTACGGCGGCGCGAGCGGCGGCTTCGGCCAGGGCTTCTCGTTCAGCGACATCATGGACGCCTTCTTCGGCCAGGCTGCCGGCGGCGCTGGACGTGGGCCCCGCTCGCGCCAGCGCCGGGGCCAGGACGCCCTGATCCGGCTCGATATCGACCTCTCGCAGGCCGTCTTCGGTGCCGAACGAGAGCTGACGATGGACACTGCGGTCGCCTGCGGCACCTGCCACGGCGACGGGTCGCAGCCAGGCACCGGGGCGCGCACCTGTGACGTCTGCGGCGGTAGGGGCGAGATCCAGCAGGTCCAGCGGTCCTTCCTCGGTCAGGTCATGACCTCCCGCCCGTGCGTTGCCTGCCAGGGCCATGGCGCCGTCATCGCCAACCCCTGTTTCGAGTGCTCGGGCGAAGGTCGCGTGCGGACCCGGCGCAACCTCAAGCTCCGCGTCCCGGCCGGCGTCGACACCGGCACCCGGATCCAGCTCGCGGGGGAGGGCGAGGTCGGAACGGGCGCCGGGCCGGCCGGTGACCTGTACGTCGAGGTCAACGTCACCCCGCACGAGACCTTCCAGCGCCGCGGCGATGACCTGCACTGCTCGGTCGAGCTCCCGATGACCGCAGCTGCCCTGGGCACGACCATCAAGCTCGACACCTTCGACGGGATGAGCGACCTCGAGATCAGGTCGGGCATCCAGTCCGGCGACGTGATGACCCTCAAGGGCAAGGGCGTCACCCATCTGCGGGGGACGGGGCGCGGCGATCTCCTGGTCCACGCCAGCATCCAGACCCCGACCAGGCTCACTGCCGAGCAGGAGGACGTGCTGCGCCAGCTCGCGGTGCTGCGCGGCGAGGAGCGTCCCGAAGGCCGGCTCACCCCGGCGTCGCAGGGCCTGTTCGGCAAGCTGCGCGACGCGTTCCTGGGCAAGTAGGGCTGGAGGTTAACGGTCGTGACCGCCCCGCTGTTCTTCGTGTCTGCGGATCAGCTGGCCGGGGCCACGCGGGGGTGTGTGATCGTGCTGGACGGTCCTGAGGGACGTCATGGCGCCACGGTGAAGCGGATCGGCGTCGGCGAGCAGGTTCTGCTCACGGACGGCGCCGGCCATCGCGTCGACGCCGTCGTCGAGAGCGTCGGTGTGGGGAAGCTGCACCTGCGTGTGAAGGTGATAACGCTGGAACCGCAACCCAATTCGCGCTTTGTGCTGATTCAGGCACTGGCCAAGGGTGATCGCGACGAACAGGCCATCGAGGCCGCCACCGAGGTCGGGGTCGACGAGGTCGTTCCCTGGCAGGCCTCGCGCAGCATCGTGATCTGGCGCGGAGAGCGAGCGGCCAGGTCCCTGCGCAAGTGGGAGTCGGTCGTCCTGGCCGCGACCAAGCAGTCGCGGCGTACTCGCGTCCCGTTGGTGAGCGAGCCCGCGAACAGCCGGGCCGTCATACAGCGGATCGAGCAGGCGGCCCTTGCGCTCGTCCTGCACGAGGAGGCAGCGCTGCCGTTGGCCGGACTCGAGCTGCCGTCGTCCGGGGACGTCCTGCTCATCGTCGGTCCAGAGGGCGGGATCGGTCCGGACGAGCTCGGCGCGTTCGTCGCGGCGGGAGCGGTGGCCGTGCGGCTGGGGCCCAACGTACTGCGCTCATCCAGTGCCGGACCGGCGGCGCTCGCGGTGATGAGTGCCGCCGGTCGCTGGCGCTGAACTACTTGGCGGTGAACTACTTGACGGTGAAAGGCTTTGACGTCTCGGCGACTACGCCCTGGCCGTCCTGCATGCTGACCTCGTACATCCGGAAGGTGTAGTCGCCGGCAGCGAGAACCCCCAGGTTCACCTGCCAGGCCCCTCGCGTGGGGCACCCGCTGGAGGCCGTGGTAAATCCCGACCTGACGGCTGTCCCGCTCTTCTTGAGCTGCCACTGCGTCGTGCCTTCGAAGGCGCAGGACTCGCCGGTGGCCACCACGGGCGCACCCGCCGGGGACACATAGTGGCGGCTAGGTGTGGTGATCCAGATCGGTGCGAGGTCCTGGTACTGCAGGTCCTTTGACGGGCGGTTGTAGGTCTGGGCGGTGGGGTAGGTCCCGAACAACGTCGTGGAGCCGCCGGCGACCACGAACTTCACTGGAATCGTCCCTTGACCGTTGGCCGCCTGCGCGGTCCATACGAGCTGCTGGACCGCGAGCCTGGTCTGCTCGGCGGTGAAGCCGTTCGCACCCGGGCCGCTGAGCGTGATGGTGATCTGGGTCAGCGTCACCGTGACGTCCTGGACCGATGTGCCGGACCATGGCTGCAGGTACGGCTCGTCGTTGTTGAGCGGCTGGGCGTTCATCGCCACGGCGACGGCAACCTTGGCCCTCTGTGCTGGTGTGGACCCAGCCGGAACGGAGGTTGGGACGAACTCCCGGTAGAGGCCGAACCGGTTACCGGTGCCGGAGTTGGCACCGACGAAGTATGCCGGCAGCGCCACCTGGGTGGTGGCGCCCGTCGTCGCCGGAGTCGAGGTCTGCGACGACGACGGGTTCGGCACCGGCACAGTCATCCTCAGTGACGGGGCCGTCGCCGACGAGAGCGCGGGCGTGGCCGGCTGGCTGCGGCCGATGTTGGAGGCGCCCCAGACGATGGCGCCGATGAGGGCCACCGACGCCGCTGCGGCAATCGGGATGAGCCAGCGTCGTGGGGGCTTGGCGACCCCTGTGTCGTCGTGGACCATGGCCAGGATCTCCGTTCGTCGGCCTCTCGGGCTGATCCGTTCGGCGTGCCGGTGCAGGCTCTCACGCAGCTGGCGCTCGAAGTCACTGTCGAACATGTCGTGGTCGGTCATGACGTGCCCTCCACATGGGATCGCAGGGTGGCCAGGCCGCGGTGAGCATGAGCTTTGACCGAGCCTGTCGAGATGCTCAGGGTGTCGGCGATCTGGGCTTCGCTGAGGTCAAGGTAGTAGCGCAGGGTCAGCACCTCTCGCTGTCGTCGGGGCAGACGTCCCAGTGCCGCAACCAACCGGTCACCGGTTGCGTGCTCGGCGGCGCGGGCCTCGGCGCTGGGCTCCGTAGTCGTGCCGTGGGCGGTCCGGGCGCTGGTCTCGGCCCTCAGAAAGCGATCCTCGACCAGGCGGTGCCGCAGGACCGACCGCGAGCTGTTGACGACACAGCGACGCAGGTAGGCCAGAGCCAGGTCCTGGTCCCGGAGCTGGGACCAGCGGGAGTGCATCGCCACGAAAGCGTCCTGCACCGTCTCCTCGGCCACGTGCTGGTCCCTGACCAGCAGCCACGAGAGGCGCACGAGCGAGTGCCAGTGGGCTGCATACAGGTCGGTGAGGGCAGTTTCGGCCTCCCACCCACTGGCGACAGGACCGCCGTCTCCACGTTCGGCCATGGCCAACACTCTCACGCCGGTATGACGCGCGGCTCCGCTGCGGGGTTGACCCGCCGTAGGCTCGTCCCATGCGCACCGACCACGCTCCGTCGGCGAGCGACTGCCTCTTCTGCAAGATCGTCGCCCGAGAGATCCCGGCAGACATCATCCACGAGACCGCGACGACGCTGGCGTTTCGCGACATCGAGCCGCAGGCGCCGACCCACGTGCTGGTGATCCCCAAGGAGCACCGGCCTGACGTCGTGGCGTTGGGGGTGTCATCGCCACAGGGGGTGGTCGAGCTGTTCGAGGCGGTCGGGGTCGTCGCGTCCCAGGAGGGCCTCGAGGCTGGGTACCGCGGCGTGTTCAACACCGGCGCCCTGGCGCAGCAGACGGTGTTCCACGCCCATGTGCACGTGCTGGGGGGCCGTGCCATGACGTGGCCTCCGGGCTGAGACCCCACGTAGACTGTGCTGAACATGACTGAAGATGGACAGCCCACGCACACCATCGTCCTGCCGCCCGAGTTGTCCATGGTGACGCTGCTCGGGCCGCGGGACGAGTTGCTGCGCGCCATGGAGGACTCCTTCCCGCACCTGGACCTGCATGTGCGCGGCAACGAGTTCCACGTCTCGGGTGCTGCAGCCGAGGTGGCGCTGTTCGAGCGACTGGTCGACGAGCTGTTGGTCGTCCTGGGGACCGGCCAGGCGCTGAACCGCGATGCGCTCGAGCGTTTGGTCTCGATGCTGCGCGCACAGACCAACGAGCGTCCCGCGGACGTGCTCACGATGAACATCGTGTCCAACCGCGGCCGGACGATCCGACCCAAGACTTTGAACCAGAAGCACTACGTGGACGCCATCGACAAGCACACGATCGTGTTCGCCATTGGCCCCGCAGGCACCGGCAAGACCTATCTGGCCATGGCCAAGGCGGTCGCCGCGCTGCAGTCCAAACAGGTCAGCCGGATCATCCTGACCCGGCCGGCAGTCGAGGCCGGCGAGCGGCTCGGCTTCCTGCCGGGCACCCTCACCGACAAGATCGACCCCTACCTGCGGCCGCTCTACGATGCGTTGCACGACATGGTCGACCCCGAGTCGATCCCGCGACTGCTGGCGGCTGGCACTATCGAGGTGGCGCCGCTGGGCTACATGCGAGGCCGCACCCTCAATGACGCGTTCATCATCCTGGACGAGGCCCAGAACACCACGCCTGAGCAGATGAAGATGTTCCTGACCCGGCTGGGCTTCGGCGCCAATATGGTCGTGACCGGCGATGTGACGCAGATCGACCTGCCCGCAGGGACCCCGTCCGGCCTGAAGGTGGTCCAGGAGATCCTCGACGGCGTCGAGGACGTGCACTTCGCCGAGCTGAACTCCCACGACGTGGTGCGCCACCGCCTGGTCGGGGCAATCGTGGAGGCCTATGGGCGCTGGGACGACCTGACCGGCGCGCCGACGGCCCGGCGGGCACACCCCGAGGCCAAGGCGGTGAGCGCCCGTGAGCATCGAGGTTCTTAACGAGAGCGACTTCTCCCTCGACGAGATGGAGCTGGTCGCCTGCGCGAAGCACGTCATGGGCGAGATGAAGGTCCACCCGCAGGCTGACCTGTGCCTCAAGCTCGTCGACGAGCCGGCGATGGAGGTCCTGCACGTGCAGTGGATGGACCTGCCCGGTCCGACCGACGTCATGAGCTTCCCGATGGACGAGCTCCGTCCCGGTCGGGACGGCCAGGAACCTGCCGAGGGCGTGCTCGGCGACATCGTGATGTGCCCGTCGGTGGCCGAGCGCCAAGCCGTCGAGGCCGGTCATGCGACCGAGGAGGAGCTGCTGCTGCTGCTGACCCACGGCATCCTGCACCTGCTCGGCTACGACCATGGCGAACCCGACGCGGAGCGTGAGATGTTCGAGCTCCAGCGCACGCTGCTCCTGACCTTCCTCGCCGGTCGCGGCCGCCGCGCCGGCCGCTGAGCCTCCCGACGGTCTGCATACCAGCCATGGTCATCCAGCTCATCATTGCGGCGCTCGCCAGCATCCTGGTCGCGTTCGTTATCGCTGCCGCGGAGTCATCCCTGTCGCGCCTTTCCCGCCACCGCGCCGGTGAGCTCCTCGAGGAGGGCCGGCGAGGCGCGTCGGCGCTGGCCGCCATCGTCGGCGACAGCGCGGCATACCTGTCCGTGGCGGCCTTTGTGCGGGTGCTCGCAGAGGCAGCGGCGGCCGTTCTGATCACGCTGGCCGTGGTCAATGCCGACGCGTTCGACGGCTTCTGGCCGGACCTGCTGATCTCCATCGGGGTCATGGCCCTGGTCTCGTTTGTCCTGGTCGGGGTATCGCCCCGGACGCTGGGCCGCCAGCATGCTGATCGCGTGGCGTTGTTGTCCGCGCCGCTCCTGGTCCTGCTGCGCCGGGTGCTCGGCCCGGTGGCCCGGTTGTTGGTGACGCTCGGCAACGCCGTGACCCCTGGCCGGGGGTATCGCCACGGGCCGTTCGACTCAGAGGCCGAGCTGCGCGACCTGGTCGACCTGGCGGGGGAGTCCTCGCTGATCGAGGCCGAGGAACGCGAGATGATCCACTCGGTCTTCGAGCTGGGCGACACCGTGGTCCGCGAGGTCATGGTGCCGCGCACCGACATGGTGACCATGGACCAGGACAAGACTCTGCGCCAGGCGATGTCGTTGTTCCTGCGATCGGGATTCTCGCGCATCCCCGTGGTCGGCGACGGGCCGGACGATGTTCTCGGACTGCTCTACTTCAAGGACGTCGCCCGCCGGGTCTACGCCGACGCGGACGCTGCCGCCCTGCCGGCGCATCATCAGATGCGGCCCGCACGCTACATTCCGGAGAGCAAACCGATTGACGACCTGCTGCGTGAGATGCAGCGGGACCAGAACCATTTTGCCGTCGTCATCGACGAATACGGTGGAACCGCAGGCCTGGTCACTATCGAGGACATCCTCGAGGAGATCGTCGGAGAGATCGCCGACGAGTACGACCGCGAGGCTCCCGGAGTCGAGGAGCTCGAGGACGGCTCGACCCGCGTGCCCGCCACGATGCACGTCGACGACCTGGCCGAGCTCTTTGAGGTGACCCTCGAGGAGGACGAGGTCGACACGGTCGGCGGTCTGCTCGGAAAGACGATCGGTCTGGTTCCGATCCAGGGCTCCCACGGTGAGGTCGCCGGACTGTCACTGACGGCCGAGCGCATGGCCGGCCGTCGTCACCGCATTGCCACGGTGATCGTGCGACGTCTGGCCGACTCGAACGAACGCAGGGCAACCCAGGAGGAGGCGTCGTGACGCAGGAGTTCAGGGCCGGCTTTGCCTGTCTGGTCGGCCGTCCCAACGCCGGCAAGTCGACGCTGACCAACGCCCTGGTCGGTCACAAGGTCGCCATCACCTCGAGCAAGCCGCAGACCACGCGGCACACGATCCGGGGGATCGCGACCTCCGAGACGGCACAGCTGATCCTGGTCGACACTCCCGGCCTGCACAAGCCTCGGACCCTGCTGGGTCAGCGCCTGAACGACCTGGTCCGCCAGACGTTGCTTGAGGTCGACGTGATCGGCTTCTGCCTTCCCGCCGACCAGCGGATCGGACCCGGCGACACCTACATCGCCAGGGAGCTCACCGAGCTGCAGCTGGCCAAGCGCCGTCCCGTGGTGGCCATCGCGACCAAGACCGACCGGGTCGACAAACAGCGTCTGGCCGAACACCTCATCGCCATCGACCAGCTCGGCGACTGGGCGGCCATCATCCCGTGTTCAGCCGTGCGTGGCGATCAGGTCAGCGAGGTCGCCTCGGTGCTCTCGTCGTACCTGCCCCTCTCGCCGAGGCTGTATCCCGACGGTGTCCTGACCGACGAGCCCGAGATCATCATGATCGCCGAGCTGGTCCGCGAGGCGGCCCTTGAGGGTCTTGACGACGAGATGCCGCACAGCCTGGCCGTCGTCGTCGAGGAGATGCTGCCCCGCGAGGGCCGCCCGGAGAGCTCCCCGATGCTCGACGTCCGGGTCAACGTGTTCGTCGAACGGCCCAGCCAGAAGGCCATCATCATTGGCAAGGGCGGATCGCGCCTTCGTGAGGTCGGCACCAGCGCGCGCAAGGGGATCGAGGCACTGCTCGGCCAGCGGATCTATCTAGACCTGCACGTCAAGGTGGCCAAGGACTGGCAGCGCGATCCCAAACAGCTCCAGCGACTCGGCTTCTAGGCGTCCACCATGCGGGACCGGCGTCCGATTGGTGGACGCTGCGCTGGTACACGGCATACCGTGGGTGCGTGCGCATCGCGTCCGGAGCCCTGCTCCTCCTTCGCTGCCGCGGCGAGGCCTGCTAGAACGGCCACCCCTCGTCGCGGAGTTTGAGTTGCCCGAGCCGCCGTATGCAACCAGACGTTAGAGGCGAGAAGATGATTCACCCCCAACAACCCAGCGGTATGCCGGTCGGCAAGTACCTGCCCTTCGACCAGCAGATCTCGGTGGAGCTGCCCGATCGCACCTGGCCGGGCAAACGCATGACACAGGCTCCGCGCTGGTGCGCCGTCGACCTGCGCGACGGCAACCAGGCCCTGATCGACCCGATGAACCCTGAGCGCAAGAAGCGGATGTTCGACCTGCTGGTGCGCATGGGCTACAAGGAGATCGAGGTCGGTTTCCCTTCGGCGAGCCAGACCGACTTCGACTTCGTTCGGATGCTGATCGAGGGCGGGCACATCCCCGACGACGTGACCATCCAGGTGCTGACCCCCGCGCGCGACCACCTGATCGAGCGCACCTATGACTCGATCCGCGGAGCCAAGCAGGCGATAGTCCATCTCTACAACTCGACGTCGGTGCTCCAACGGCGGGTCGTGTTCGGCCTGGACCAGGACGGCATTGTCGACGTCGCGCTGCAGGGCGCGCGCCTGTGCCGCAAGCTTGAGGAGGCCATCCCCGATACAACCGTCTACTACGAGTACTCACCGGAGTCCTACACCGGCACCGAGCTCGAGTTCGCGGCGCGGATCTGCAACGAGGTCGTCGAGGTCTTCGACGCCCGACCGGACCGCAAGGTGATCATCAACCTGCCGGCGACCGTCGAGATGGCGACGCCCAACGTCTATGCCGACTCGATCGAGTGGATGTCGCGTCACCTGACCCGCCGCGAGTCGATCGTGCTGTCGCTCCACCCGCACAATGACCGCGGAACCGGTGTGGCCGCGGCCGAGCTGGGCTATCTGGCCGGCGCCGACCGGATCGAGGGCTGCCTCTTCGGCAACGGCGAGCGCACCGGCAACGTCTGCCTGGTGACGCTGGGGATGAACCTCTTCAGCCAGGGCATCGACCCGCAGATCGACTTCTCGGACATCGACAAGATCCGGCGCACGGTCGAGCACTGCAACCAGCTGCCGGTCCACGAGCGTCACCCCTATGGCGGCGACCTCGTCTTCACGGCCTTCTCCGGATCGCACCAGGACGCGATCAAGAAGGGCTTCGAGTTCATGGCGTCCGACGCGAAGCATGCAGGGACCTCCGTGAACAACCTGGTGTGGGGCGTGCCGTACCTGCCCATCGACCCGCATGACATCGGCCGGTCGTACGAGGCGGTCGTACGCGTCAACAGCCAGTCCGGCAAGGGCGGTGTGGCCTACATTCTCAAGAGCGAGCACCAGCTCGACCTGCCGCGCCGGCTCCAGATCGAGTTCAGCGGTGTCGTCCAGACGCGGACCGACTCCGGGGGCGGCGAGATCTCGCCGGCAGCGCTGTGGTCGGCGTTCCAGGACGAGTACCTGCCGGTCAGCGCCGCAGACGCCGCCGCGACCAACACCGAGCAATGGGGCCGGTTCTCACTGCTGAGCATGCGTTCGGACTCGACGGTCGACGGCGCCGACACGATCTCGGTGACGCTCACCGATCGTGGTCAGGAGGTCACGATCGAGGGCAGCGGCAACGGCCCCATCGCGGCCTTCGTGTCGGCGATGTCGACCCTCGATGTCGACGTGCGCGTCCTGGACTATGCAGAGCACGCGCTGTCCGCCGGTGGCGACGCGCGGGCTGCGGCCTACGTCGAGGGCGCGGTCGGCGAGCGGGTGCTGTGGGGAGTCGGGCTCGATGCGAACATCGTGATTGCCTCGCTCAAGGCGGTCGTATCCGCGGTCAACCGCTCCGAGCGCGAAACGGCCGTCGCCGCTTCGGCCTGACCCTTGACCTGTCCCAGGCTCGTCAGGTCAGTTGATGCCGGGAGCCATGATCTGATCGAGGCGCTCGAGGACGAACGGGTCCCCACTCCGCTCGACCTGGCCCATTGGCGGCCGGTGCCATAGCCAGCAGTCGAGGTCGGCGGCAGTCCCACGCACCGTGGCGGCTGCCGACACGCCGTCCTCAGACGCGCCCCCCTCAGACGCGCCGTCGTCGGGCGCAGCCACGGAGAGGTCGGGCTCGTCGTGGGCCTTGCCGTCGGCGTCTGTGCCGGTGAACTGGCCGAGGGTCACCAACCAGGACCGGTTG